>DAOSJS010000067.1:0-13972 GCA_035367355.1 Candidatus Hydrogenedentota bacterium | reverse complement strand
TTCAGCTCGAAGCCATCGAAAACCAGATCAGGGATGCGGAGTCAAAGGGCGCGAGCATCGTTCTCGGAGGGTCACGCAACAAAGAATCCCGTGTGTTTCCGCCGACCATCGTAACGGAGTTGAACGAAAACATGAGCATCGCCCGGGATGAGAGCTTTGGGCCTGTCGTAACCGTGAACAAGTTCAAGACCGAACAGGAAGCCATTGAACTCGCCAACGACTCTCCGTTCGGACTGAGTGCCAGCGTGTGGTCGGCTGATCTGGAACGCGCTGAGCGTGTGGCCCGAAGTCTTCTCACGGGAAATGTGTCGATCAACAACGTCCTGGCGACTCAAACCAACTCCGGTCTGCCTTTCGGCGGTGTGAAGGACAGCGGTTTTGGGCGTTACCGTGGTTCGTTTGGCCTGCACGCCTTCTCGAATGTAAAGTCGCTGGTTATCGACAAGCAAAGCCCCAAAACGGAGTTGAACTGGTACCCCTATTCGCGGAAGAAACTCGAGCTTTTCAGCGAGCTGATGGCCGTCGCTTTCAGCGGCAAACCGTTTGCACTGCTGCGCACTGCAGTGGCGGGTTTGCGGCTCGAACGATTAGCGAAAAAGAATCGCCTGTGATCGTGTTGCCCGGCCCGCGGGCCGTTTTTCTGAGAACGTACAAGATTCAGGAGGCTCTGATGCCTGCATTGTCCACTGCACCGGTACCGCCGGCCCGACCCGATTCCTCCACACGCCGTGTTGCCGCTTCGCTGGCGCTGATGTTTTGCGTGCTGCACGCCGGCGCGACCGTCATGATTTATGAGTTCATCGCTGTGCGCATTCTGCAGCGGGATTTTGGCAGCCTGCTCGAGATCTGGGCCGCAGAAATGACCGTGGTACTTGCGGGACTGGCCATCGGGTATGCGCTGGGGGGGTATTTGGCCGACCGCTTTCAGGCGTGGTGGCTGCTGGGCTTGGTGCTGGCTCTGGGAGGGGTAACTGCCCTGCCCATGGAGCCGCTGGCATTTCGCACCGCGGATTGGCTGTTTTCCTTCGAGAATACTGAGCCCGCCTGGTGGTGGCCGATACTGGCCGCAGGCGCGTGCACCTTTGTGCCAATCCTGGCCCTTGGTACGGTGACCCCGCAGGCGATCCGTTTGCAGGTGCGCAGCTTCGAGCGCCTGGGCTCGGGCGCCGGCTGGATCGCGAGCCTATCCACGGTCGGAAGCATTTTGGGTGTCCTGCTCATCACGTTTGCGTTTCTTCCGAATTTCGGCGTGCGCGCGACCCTCCTGTGGGTATCTCTGGCCCTCATGGCGCTGGGTCTGCTGGTCATGGCCGTGTCCCTTCTGACCCGCAGAATGGGTAGCGCCGCCGCGCTGTTCCTCTTTACAATACTGGGCATCAGCGGCGGTGCAGACGCGCAGGTGCTCTTCGATCGCTACAGTGCCTACCATCACATTCTTGTCGTCGACGACGGGGACATCCGCATGCTCCGCTTCGACGATACCCGGCAGAGCCAGATGTCCCGGCGTAATCCTGTCGAGGGTGGCTTCGAATACACGGATTTCTTCCATGTCCCGATGATTTTCAACCCGGCCGCGGAAGACATCCTTTTCGTGGGGCTTGGGGGCGGCACCGGACCCAAGGCATTCCTGCACTATTATCCTAATACCCGCCTCGATGTCGCGGAGATCGACCCGCTGGTGGTCAAGGTTGCGCGTGAATTCTTTCAGGTGCCTGAAGACCCGCGTCTGCACATCTCCGTGGCCGACGGCCGGGTATTTATCCGCCGGACACGAAAACAGTACGATGCGATCATGATGGACGCGTACGGGACCAGCCCGTATGGGTTGAGCCTCCCGTATCATCTCACGACAGTGGAGTTTTTCCGGATCGCGCGGGAGCGCATCAAGGACGGCGGCTGCCTGCTTTACAACACCGTGGAAACCGACCGCCGGACCCAGCGGGATCGTGTTCAGGATTTACTCATCACCATGGCCCAGGTTTTCGAGTACACCTATGCCTTCAAAGCGCGGAGCAGCATGAATACTGTCCTGGTGGGCGTCAAAATTCCGCTCAATGCCGAGGGCGTCCCAGAGGGCAAATATGCTCCGTGGCCCCATGGCCCCGTGGCCATGCATCCCCTGAGCGCGGAACAGCTCGCGGAACTCACCCGCCGCCTGGCAGATGCGGGGACGCTTCCGCTTCCGCGGTTGCAGGATCGAATCCGGCAAATCTCACCCGTCGTGAACAATCCGGGCCGGGGGATGATTCTGACGGACGACTTTGCGCCTACGGATCTCGGAGCCGGGGGATGAGCGGACGGCGTTACGGCTCCGTTTCGCCCAGGAGCCCGTAATCAACCGGCAGATGCACCCCACGCTCGAGCCAGCGTGCCAGGATGTACAGGTAGTCGCTCAGACGATTCAAAAATGCCGGCAAAAGCCCCGCGTCGAACCCTGGCACGGCCTGCTGGAGCGCTGTAAACGCCCGTTCCAGCCGTCGAACCGCGGTGCACGCGACGTCCGCATGAGCGGCGGGAATCGTTGATGCGCCCACGATGAACGCCCTGGGCAAAGCCAGTTGCGCTTCAAGCCGCAATTGCGCGGCTTCCAGCCTCTGCAGTTCCTTTTCGCCGATCGCGCCGCGCCGGTATTCGGGGTGCTTGCGTTCGGGGTCGCTGCACTCCGTGCCAATAACAAAGAAGGTGTGCAGCACCCAGTGCAAAAACGCGACGGCGCCGTCATAGCCTGTGTCGTTCTGCGCTATCAGCACCTGGCGCAGAAGCGCCGTTTGTGCACGGGCCTCATCGAGGGCGCCAGCACAGTGAATGATGGGATGGCACTTCGGATAGGTCCCGCCATTCAGCGCGGTGGTCTCGCCACGGTCGCCCTGTTTTGTCGTCACTTTGGAGTGCATAACGCCGCCCTCAATCGATGGTGATGGAAACCGGGCAATGGTCCGAGCCCGGCACTTCGGCATGAATCCGCGATTCTTTGAGCCTGGGCAGCAGGGCTTCGTCGATCACATGATAATCCAGCCGCCAGCCGATATTTCGTGCGCGGGCGTTGGTTCGGTACGACCACCATGTGTAGTGCCCGGGTTCCGGCGTGAAATGCCGGAATGTATCCACGAATCCGGCTCGGAGGAGGCGGTCCATGGCGTGTCGCTCCTCAGGATAAAACCCCGGGTTGTCTACGTTGTCTTTGGGGCGGGCCAGGTCAATCTCCTGGTGGGCGATATTGAAGTCGCCGCACAGGATCATGGGTTTGCCGGTTTCCCGCAGTTCCTTACCCAACTTCACCATGGCACGGCAGAAATCCAGTTTGTAGGGCAGGCGCGCCCGCAACGGCTGGCTGTTCGGGAAATAGGCATTGACCAGCACGAAAGATTCCAGCTCCAGAATCTGGCAGCGCCCTTCGTCATCGAATTTTCGGACGCCCAGCTCCTCGATCCGCAGCGGTTCCAGGCTTTTTCGGAAGTAAGCAGCCACGCCGCTGTAACCACGGCGCGTGGCGCTGTGCCATACGCTGTGGTATCCGTCGGGGGAAAGGAGCGGCTCCGACAAATCAGTTGACAGGGCTTTGGTTTCCTGCAGGCAGAGGATGTCGGGACCTGTCTCCAGCAGCCACGACACAAAGCCTTTCTTTTCTGCCGCTCGCACCCCGTTTACATTCCATGAATAGAGCTGCATGGCACCTCCAGTATCTGTCAAGCGTTGATGCAGTCCAAGGATAACGTTTCCAATGAGTTGAAGCAAATATCGCGCCCCGGGAAATGGCGCTATTTTTGCCGTGTGTTATACTAAACGAGGCACCGTGCTACAGGCATTGGGGCGCACAAAACGGCAATGGCGCGCCAGGAACACCGGATGAGGCTATGAAGAACCTTTTGCCGCTCTTTCCTCTGAAACTCGTTGTTTTTCCTGGGGAACATCTCCGTCTGCACGTCTTTGAACCCCGGTACAAGCAGCTTATTACGGAATGCCACGATCTGAAGACACCGTTCGGCATTCCCGCGTACATCAATGGGCAATTGGCTGAATACGGCACTGAAATGAGCCTGGAGGAGATCAGCGAGACGTACGGAAATGGGGAGATGGACATCCTCACCAAAGGCCGGAGGGCTTTTCGCCTCGAACGTTTTGTGCGTGAGGTTCCGGGGAAGCTCTACTCCGCGGGTGAAGTCACCTTTCTGGAGAATCTCGAAAGCCGCGGCTCTACTCCCACAGAGACGCTGTCGGAGCGATTCCGGCGGCTGCATGAACTCCTGGACACCGGCTACGTGCGCGATGATTTCAACAAACCGAACCTGTCATACCAATTGGGTCAGGAAGTGGGCCTGACGCTGTACCAGAAGGTGAAGCTACTTTCCCTGGAGCGGGAATCCGAGCGCGAGGCGCTTATTCTCCAACACATGGACGATGTCATTCCAAAGCTTGAAGCGGTAGGCGAAACGAAACGCCGCATTCAGGGCAATGGCCACTTTCACCGGTATCCTGTCCTTGACCTCTAGACACATGGCGCGAGCGCCGGGCAGATTACTGCAACAAATAGCGAAGACAGGCGGGGGACGGGGTGGGGCCAAGCGTCTGGGTACAGTAATCACCTGACTCAGTCTGTTTCACGACCAGATAAACGTCGGTGTTGCCGGGCATGACGCATACCGCCATCAACCCGTGCCCGTCCAGGCAGGGCCACACCCAGCAGGTTTCATCCGGTGAGAGGGCCACTTCGGCCTGCCCGGCACTGTCGGGCTGAACCGCCGCTGCAATCAGATTTTCGCCCCAGTCCTCACGGCGGGGGTCTTTGCAGACGTAGAGGCCGATGACCGGCTGATCACCCCCGTTCAGCACCCAGAGGCGGCGTGCACCGTCCACGTGAGGGCACCCACAAACTGCGAAAAGAAAGAAAACAAGAAACAGGCAGGCAAGCGCAAGGCGCGAGATTCGAAACACGTTGGCCTCCATAGCGACAAAACGCAGCACGTGGAACACTTCGCCAATCCTGGTATGCCAAACGTGTTGATACCCCTGGAAACACGTTCGAAGAGGGGACGCCCCCGAAAATCAAGAAGTTGTGATACGATGGGATTATCCCGTACCCCTATCCCGTATCTTGCTGTATACATAGCACAAAATATTGTGGTTTTCAAGCGATTATTTTCAATCAATACTACATATAGTGATATTGCACCATAATCGAGTAGACATTTCACTCAAGCGGTTGTGTCTGGGGCTCTGGTTCGTGTCTCGTAACGGTGCGCCTGGGTGGCGGCATTGCGGGTGCATCGTGGCAATCTGGACATCCTGGCTTCGCGGCAGGTATGCTCATTTACTGAGCAGACGAGTCGTGCAGTCTGTGGGGAGTGGACCTGGCCATGAAAGTGCGTGACCTGTGTTCAATTGTTGACGAACTTGCCCCGCCCGCACTGGCGTTTTCGTGGGACAAGGCCGGCTTGCACACCGGTGATCCGGACATGGACGTTTCGCGTGTGCTGGTGGCCTTGACCGTGGAGGCGGAGACGGTGAGCGTGGCCAGACGCCGCCGCGTGCAGATGATTGTGGCGCACCACCCGCTCATCTGGGAGCCCCTGGCCTCGTTGCGGCGGGACGACCCGTATGCCGCGCTCTGCCTTCGGCTGGCAGAGGCGGGCATTGCCTGTTACTCGGCCCATACCAATCTGGACGTGGCGCCCCAGGGCGTGAACTACTGCCTTGGGCGCACGCTCGAGCTCAAGGGCATGCGGCCGCTGTTTGATGCACAGCACGCGTCGCAGGTGAAACTGGTGACGTTTTTGCCGCCTGCCCATGTAGATGCGTTGCGCGCAGCCGTATGTGACGCCGGCGCGGGCAGGATCGGCGAGTACACCCAGTGCACGTTCAGCACCCCCGGCACAGGCACATTTCAACCCGGGGAGGCGTCTCGTCCCTTCAGCGGCCGGAGAGGGGCGCTCAGTAAAGAAGAGGAGCTGCGCTTCGAGACCGTGATCCCTTCGTCACGCATTCCGCAGGTGCTGGAAGCCTTGTTCAAAGCCCATCCCTACGAGACTCCGGCGTATGATCTCGTACCGCTCGCGAACCCGATTCCCGGCATTGGGCTTGGAATGCGCGGGACTCTCCAATCCGGAACGCCTTTGAGAGAATTCGCCCTGCAGGTCGCGGAGCGGCTTGATTGTGGTTCCGTGAGAGTGATTGGCGAGATGAAACGGAAGGTCAAGCGGGTGGCGGTCATCGGTGGCAGCGGGGGAGGGGAACTCCATCGCGTGCCTCATGACGTGGAGGTCGTGGTCACAGGTGATGTGAAATACCATGAGGGTCTCGAGGCCAGGCGTCGCGGACTCGCGGTCATTGACGCGGGCCATGAAGCCACGGAGCGGCCGGTTATTCCCCTGCTCGCCCGATACCTCCGGACACAGGCCCGGGGCGTTCAAGTGTATGAATATACCGAATCCCCTTTGTTTGAGGTGCTTGCGAAATGAGTCCGCAGCCGGACGTGAAACCGCTGAAGATCTTGTTTCTGGCATCGGAAATTGCCCCTTTTGCAAAGACGGGCGGTTTAGCCGATGTCGCGAATTCGTTGCCTAAGGCGCTCACGGCCCTGGGGCATGATGTGCGCCTGGTCATGCCCTGCTATGCCAGCATCCCGAAAGATTTGCTCGGAAAGCGCTTGGGCGCATTCATGGTGTATCTGGGCGGAAACCACCGGTCGGGGGCCGTGCGTCTGTCGTCGCTGCCGGGATCCCGGGTGCCGGTGTATTTGATCGAACAAGGCCTGTATTTTGCGCGCAGCGGTTTGTATCAAACCGGGGGCAAACCCTACTCGGACAACCTGGAGCGATTTGCCTTCTTCGCCCTGAGCGCACTGGAAGGCGTCGCACAAACCGGCTGGCTGCCGGATGTGATTCACAGCAACGACTGGCACACTGCGCTGGCCCCGGCGTTCCTTAAAGTATCACAGCGTGTTAATCCCGCCTGGCGCGGCATCCCGACCGTGTTCACCATTCACAACCTGATCTATCAGGGCCGCTTTCCAGGCATGCAGTTCTATCAGACGGGGCTCCCGGAGCGGCTTTTCACGCCCGAGTTCCTCGAATACTACGGCGACGTGAACGTCATGAAAGCAGGCATCGCCTTCGCGAGCCGAGTCAGCACCGTGAGTCCACGGTACGCGGAAGAAATTCAGACCCTGGAGGGCGGATGCGGTTTGGACGGTTTTCTGCGCACGCGTTCGGCGGACATCAGCGGCATTTTGAACGGGATTGATTACAGCGTGTGGAATCCCGAGGATGATCCGCATATCCCCGCGCACTTTTCCCGGAAAAACCTCAAGGGGAAAACCCGCTGTAAATCTGCGCTTCAGGCCGAACTGGGCCTGCCGGAAAAAAACATTCCGCTGTTCGGATGCGTGTCGCGCCTGGTCTATGAAAAGGGTATCGACCTCGTGATCGATGCACTGGAGGGGCTCCTTCGCCAAGAGCTACAGCTCGCCGTCCTCGGCACGGGAGATCCCGAGCTGGAGCGCCGCCTGGCAGAGGCTTCTCAGCGGCATCCCGAACGCTTGAAAGTCATCCTGCGCTACGATGAAGCGCTGGCCCATCGATTCTATGCAGGGTGCGATTTTTTCCTCATGCCTTCGCGCTCCGAACCGTGCGGTTTGTCGCAGATGTACAGTCTGGCCTATGGCGCCATTCCGATCGTTCGCAACACCGGAGGTCTCGCCAATTCGGTCCAGGATGCCACCCCCGAAAACATGTCCGGAGGCAAGGCCACGGGAATTGTCTTCCAGCACCCTGCCGTGGAAGATTTTACGCAGGGCGTCCGGCGGGCGTTGGAGCTTTACCAGGACTGCGACAAACGGCGCCGCCTGCGAAAGGCCGGCATGGCCGAGGATTTTTCGTGGGAACGCTCCTCGCGCGAATACGATAAGCTCTACCGCGAGGCTCTGGCATGAGCAGGCTCGTTCAGGACTGCGTTATCGAGAGTGCCTCACCGGAAGCGACCCGGCGCCTGGGGGCGGCTCTGGCGGCGCTGCTCCCGCGAGGCGCGGTGGTGGCGCTGCGAGGCGACCTCGCAACGGGCAAGACCTGCCTGGTCTCGGGAATGGCCACTCATTTCACGGAGGCCGATTACGTACACAGTCCTACTTTTACCCTCGTGAACCAATACGGAGAAGAGCCGGCTCTGGTGCATGTTGATCTATACCGCCTGGGCGGGCCCGATGAAGTGGCTGAGCTGGGCTACGCAGAGCTGTTCGATTCAGATGATGTCTGTGTCGTGGAGTGGGCGGAACGCGCGGAGAATCTGCTGCCGGAAGTCCGGATGGATATCTGGCTCGAACACGCGGGGTACGACTTGCGCCGCCTGACTTTTCACAACCGCGACCTGCTTGACGGCGACTGGCAGAGCCGGCTCCGGAGTGCAGCCGGTTTGTGAGCCCGGTGGGACGGGGCGGGTCAGCTGTTCAAATCCAGGGCGCGAAGAGCAGCCGCCAGCTCGTGCATGCTTTGATACCGGTCCTCGGGCTTCTTCTGGATGCACTTCATGACGATGCCGTCGAGTTCTTCGCTGACGGCGTTGTTGGTGGCGCTGGGCGGAGGAGGCATTTCCTGCATCTGCCGCATAACCACATTCCCACTTGCAAACACGATCTGGCCCGTGAGGCACTCGTGGAGCACCATTCCAATGGAATAAATATCGCTTCGCGCATCCGCTTCTTTGCCGCGGGCCTGTTCCGGCGACATGTAGCTGGGGGTGCCCATGACCACCCCGGTCCGGGTCAGGCGGTTATCCTCAGACTTCGCTAGTCCGAAATCCATGATTTTGACGAGGCCCCCTTTCGCGATCAGGATATTGTCCGGTTTTATGTCGCGGTGGGTAATTCCGGCGTCATGAAGGGCCGCGAGTGCTGAACAGGCTTGCACGAGATAGTTGACCGCCTCCCGCGGGGGAATCGCGCCCTTTCTGGCCAGAAATCGATACAGGCTCATCCCTTCCACGTATTCCATGGCAATGTACGCCCGGCCCTCACTGGCGCTGATATCGTAGATGCTCACGATATTGGGGTGGGAGATTTTGGCCGCGGTCCGGGCTTCCCGCACAAACCGCTCTCGAAACTCCTTGGAATCGTCGATGAGTGAGCCCAGAAACTTGATGGCCACCGGACGGTCAAGCTGTCTGTCTTTGGCCAGGTAGACGACCCCCATTCCGCCGCGGCCCAGCTCCTTCTGGAGGTCATAGCGTCCTTCGAGGGCGTTCTCCACCGATTTCATCATTTGACCACTGGTTGCGCCCGGCACGCCACCCTGCAGCACGGTGTTGGGGCCGACTGCCATGGAAAGCCGTGTGGAAATGCTGGAGATCCGGTTGGTGACATCGCGAAAATCGACGTCCACCGTGTGGATCTTGCGCAAGATCTGCAGGGATTCGTCCAGCCGCCCTGTCTGTTCGTAGGCCAGCGCGAGCATGTAGAAGTAATCGAGAAGCGCGTTGTCTACCCGCTTTCCTGTAAGGTGGTTTTCGAGCGCGGCGACGCAGTGGGCGTAGTCGTGCAGTTCATAAAAACAGCGCCCCAGCAGGCCTCGGGAAAGCTCGAAGGATGGGTGCTCTTCTTTCACACGCTGCAGGATTTTGATGGCGTCGGAAAAACGGCCGGCATGGGCAAAGGCCAGCCCGGCATGGTAGAAATCACCGGCGCGGGCATAACAGTCGGCGGCACGCCCGGCATCTTTCGCCTTGGAAAAGGCCGCTGCAGCGCGTTGAAATTCGCCCGCCTCGGCGTAGGCTGTCCCGGCTTCACGCCAGTTGCCTTTCGCTTCATGTGCGCGGCCGACGATGCGCATCGCCTCCTGCTTTTTCCCCGCCTGCTCCATGCAGGCCGCAGCTTCTTCGAGTTTCCCCGCCAGAAGGTAGGTTTCGCCTGCCCGCGCGAGGTCGCCGCCGTTCTTGAAAAGCTGCGCGGCAAGCTCGTGTTTGTTCATGCGCTCGAAACGCTCCGCAAGCAAGGGAAAGAGCTCGCGCCGCTGCTCCTCACTGATGCTTTCGCTGAGCTGAGGGTTCTGGAGTGCGCTGTAGCACTCATTGGCAGCCTGAATCTGAATCTCCATGGCGTCGCCGGTCGATCTGAAGTAGTGGGCGAACATCTGGAGCGCCTGGGCTGTGTTTCCGGCCCTGCCGTACGCTGACGCGGCCAGCACGGGCTTGCCCGCCTTCTCGTACGCCGACGCGGCTTCTTCGAATCGCGCGTTCTCCATGAAGTACTGGGCTGCGGACGAGTAATCGCCTTCTCTCAGGAAAAGCCGGGCCGCTTTGAGGGTATCACCTGCCTTCGCGACCTCCATGGCGGCCTTGTGGTGGTTTCCGATTTTGCGGTACCAGCGGGCGGCTTCCTCCGGGTAGCCCGCTTCGGAATACAGGTTGGCCAGTTTGCCGTACTCTTTGTCTGCTTTCAGTTGCCTGGCCTGTTCTTTCAGTTGCTGGCGGGAACGCACGCGGTCCACCACATCGAGGTTTTTCATGGAGGCCAGGGCGTCGATGTCCGCGGCGTCCACCCACCGGCTGCGGCGTCCGCGCTGGACAATTTTGAGTATGCGGGAGCATATATCTACCAGGAAGTACAAGACAATGAGGACAACGAACAGTTTCGCGATGAGTTGCCAGGCCGCCGCGAATTCTCTCCCCATGAGCTTTCCTGCGTATTCCAGGGGCCAGCCCGCAAGGTTCCACAGCCATTGGATAACACGCATGCACAGTGTCTCCCTGCATTGTTTTGCTTCGACCTTGAATACATCATAAACATCGCACAGGGCATTCCACAAACCCCACCTGGCTCCCCTGGCGCCGGCATTGCGTCACGTTCCGGCATATGAGACAATCGGTGTGATTGTTTGTGGATGAACGCACGGTCTGATATTGTGGTCAGGAGGCCGCCATCGGTGGGAAAGGCGGCCGGGTACATCGGGGGCGTTGCAGTACGGGTTGGAGGTATTGCGGAGACCAGGTTTTCTGGCCGCGCGCGGGCAGCAGGGTGATTCAGGAGATTCGGAGTTGCGATATGGAATTCTCTCCGACATCCACGCCAATCTCGAAGCGATGGAAGCGGTGTTGGAGAAACTGGACGAGCTGGACGTAGATCAGGTCCTGTGCCTCGGCGATGTCGTGGGCTATAACGCCAGTCCCAATGAATGCGCCGACCTGGTGCGGCAATGGGACCTTCCCACCGTGTGTGGCAATCACGATGCGGTGGCATGCGGGCGGGAAGAGCCCTGGGGTTTCAACATCGTCGCTCTGGAAGCGGCCATGTGGACCCGCGACCATCTGACACCGGAAAACATCCACTGGCTGGAAGCGCTTCCGGATGCGGTCCAACCCGACGGCCTTATCGGAGTGCATGGCGCCCCGGGCGATCGCGATACCTACCTGTTTACGTGGGGCGATGTCAGCCCTCATTTTGATGATTCCCACGTCAAAGGCAGAAACGCCTGTTTCTTCGGACATACGCATGTCCCGGGTATTTTTGAGGCGGATGGCGGATGGACGCCGGTCAATGGCACAACGTTTGCCCTGAAAAATGGCCGAGTCACTTTCATCAACCCGGGCTCGGTCGGTCAGCCCCGGGACGGCGATCCCCGGGCTTCGTTCGGCGTGTACGATACGGTTTCGCGGGAGTTTTCGCTGATGCGTGTCCGGTATGACGTACAATCGGCTATGGACCGCATCAAACGGGCTGGTCTGCCGGATTACCTGGCGCACCGGCTGGAATTTGGACGCTGATGTCCAGGCAAGGAAGTGGCACTATGCGAGAGGCCTCTGTACAGCGTGAAACGAAAGAGACACGCATTGCTCTGAAACTCCAGCTCGATGGCGCCGGGGCGGCCGATATTCAGACTGGGGTCGGTTTTTTCGATCACATGCTGACACACATCGCCCGGCACGGACTCTTTGACCTCACACTCTCGGCCTCCGGAGACCTGGAAATCGACGCGCATCATACCGTGGAAGATGTGGGCATTTGCCTGGGGAAGGCTTTTCTGCAGGCGCTGGGCGATTTTAAAGGGGTCCGCCGTTTCGGGCATGCCGTTATCCCGATGGACGAAACGCTTGCGGAAGCAGCAATCGATTTCAGCGGGCGCCCTTTTTTCCGCTTTGAAGGCGCGCTCCCCTCGGGCAAGGCGGGCGATTTTGATTCGGAATTGACGGAGGAGTTTTTCCGCGCATTCGCTGTCAACAGCCGCTCGACCCTGCATCTTATCCTGCGGGCCGGCGCCAATCTGCATCATTGCATTGAGGGACTGTTCAAAGCTTTTGCGCGCGCTCTGGACGAAGCGGTTCAGATGGACCCGCGTGTCCAGGGCGTGCCATCCACGAAAGGTATGCTGGAAACGTGATCAAGCACATCCTGATGCCAACGGATGGAAGCCCCGCAGCCGAGATCGGTGTCCAGTTCGCCGCAGCCGTGGCGACGCAATACGGCGCCACGGTGCGGGGGCTTCACGTGGTCGATGTCAGACTGCTTGAGGGCCCGTTTCTCCGGGATATTTCCGCGTCGCTCGGGACGGCGCCGTACGTCAATTACCAGGGAAATATCGCCATGATTCTGGAGGAACGCGGCAAAGCGGCGCTGGAATCCGTCTCTCGAATCTGCGCCAATCATGGCGTCGAGTGCCGCACGGAGCTGGTGACCGGTCTGGTGGTGCGTTCGATCGTGGAGCAGGGCGAGCTCGCCGACCTCATCATCCTGGGCCGAAGCGGGGAGCACAGCAAATGGCTGGACGGCCTGGTGGGTTCCACCACGGGAGGCGTTGTCCGGCGGGCCACGCGACCCGTTCTCGTGACCGGACGGGAGACGCCCGGCCACGGCCTGTTTGTGGCCGCGTATGACGGTTCGGGCTATGCGCGGGCCGCGCTCCGTGTTGCCGCCGGGGTGACGCGGGATTGGGGCGCGACGCTCACGGTGCTCGTTGTAGGGGAAGGGGAGCGTGCGGAAGGCTGGGCAAACGAGGCCGTGGCCTACCTCGAGCCCTACCAGCTTCCCCTGCAGGCCGAAGTGCGAAAAGGCGATCCGAGCGAAACCATCGTAGCATTTGCAGAGGAAACCCAGGCCGATATGCTGATCATGGGCGCGTACGGGCATACGAAAGTCCGCCGCCTCGTTGTCGGCAGCACCACGGCCTATGCGATGAACAACAGCCCCTGTCCATTATTGTTAACCCGCTAACCTCCAGGGAAAGCCATGTCAACATCCGCCAGACTCGAGCAGATTATCGAGCGGGCCGGAGATCTGCCGGCCCTGCCCAAAGCAGTGTCACGTGTATTGGCCCTGACCGACGATCCGGATATGGATTTGTCTGAGGTGGCGGATGCGATCCAGACAGATCCCGCGCTGAGCGCCAAGATCCTGCGCATCAGCAACTCGCCCTATTACGGGATGCGGCAGTATGTAGGAACCTTGAAGCTTGCGCTCGTTATCCTGGGTGCGCGCGAAATCCGCAATATCGTGCTGGGCGTGGCCGTCTTCGATGCCTTACGAACGCGGAAAACGGAATCCATGCTCGCGGGCGATTTTTGGAAACACTCTTTCGAAACCGCTGCGTTCTCGAAGAAATTTGGCGAATATCTGAAACTCACGGTGCATGGTGAAGATTTTGTGACCGGTCTCCTGCACGACATCGGCAAAGTGGTGCTGATGCGTCAGTTCGAGGAGGAATACGCCACAATTTACGCGGAGACCGGCGGCTGGGGCGACGCGCTCTGCAAGGCGGAGGATGAAGCGCTCGGCTTCACGCACGCCGAGGCGGCGGCCGCCCTCGCATCCTATTGGAACTTTCCCCGGACCCTGGTCGATGGCTTGATGTTCCACCACCCGAAACCCGGCATGCCGCTTCGCGATGCCATCGACCCGTCGCTCGCCGCTATTGCCCGCCTGGCCAACGGAACGCTGCGAGAGCGAAGCCTTCGCGACAGCGCCGCGGCACAGACATCCGCCGGCGATCCCGAAGCC
>DAOSJS010000066.1:0-13980 GCA_035367355.1 Candidatus Hydrogenedentota bacterium | reverse complement strand
TCCGGATGCGTGAACGTGCAGGAAGGCACCACGCGGTAGTCGATGATTCGATTGCCTCCCGTGGCATTTTCAGCCGCGACGATGGCTTCCGCGGAAGCCCCATGGGCCAGCATGGTCCTGCCGGTGACGTCGCCGATCGCAAAAATGCCCGGAATGTTGGTTTCCATGCGCGAATCCACCACAATCGCGCCCTTGGGAGTCACCTGAACCCCGAGAGAAGGCTCGTCGGTCACGGGCGACGAATTGTAGCGGACGCCAATGCCTACGAGCACGTATTCCGCCTTGATGGAGTCTTCTTTCGCGCCGGAAAGCTCCAAAGCGACCGTATTGCCTTTGCGCGTCATGGATTTCACGGTCGTTCCGGTAAATACGTTGATACCGCGCTTTTTGAGCAGGGTGCCCAGCCGTTTGGTCAATTCCTCGTCCTCGATCGGCAGGACGCTGATCATCATCTCGACCAGCGTGACTTCAGCGCCTAATCCGTTCCAGATGCAGGCAAATTCCGCGCCGACGGCGCCGGCGCCGATGACAACGACCCGTTTCGGCACTTCAGCCAGCTCGAGGGCTTCGGTGCTGCCGATGATGCGTTCGCCGTCTGTCTCGAGCCCGGGAATGCGCGCGGGAGCACTGCCCGTCGCGACAATAATGGCCCGCGCGTGTATCTCTTCCTTGCCCGCCTTGACGACGCCGGGCTTCGCCACCACACCCCGGGCCTTGATCAATTCAATGCCGTGCGCTTTGAACAACGCCTTGATGCCGTCCCGGTTGGTCTTGATGACGTTGTCTTTATGTTTCAGCAGGCCATCCATGTCGACCGAAAGGCCCTTGACCTTCAGCCCGAAGCGCTCGGCTTCCTGCATTTTTTGGTAAAGCCCTGCGGTGTGGATGAGCGTCTTGGTGGGGATGCAGCCGCGGTTCAGGCACACGCCGCCGACCTGGTCGCACTCGACCACCACGGTCTTCGCCCCGCGCTGCGCAGCGCGGATCGCTGCCACATAACCTCCGGGGCCAGCGCCAAGTACGGCCACATCACATGCGATCATTTCTGATTTTCCCCCTTAGAAGTTCGCGTCTTCGAGGATGCCCTTAAGCGTCTTCATGAATTGGGCCGCTACGGCGCCGTCGATCACCCGATGGTCGCTCGACAGCGTCATTTTCATGATCGGCCGTACGTAGATCCCGCCCTCGATCACTACCGGCCGGCCCTTGATCTGTCCGACCGCCAGGATCGCGCTGTCGGGCTGGTTGATAATCGCCGTGAACTGGTCGACGCCAAACGCGCCCAGGTTGGAAACCGTGAAGGTGTTGCCTGCGTAGTCGTCGGGCAGCAATTTGCCGGCGCGGGCCTTCTCGGCCAGCCCGCTGCACTCCCGGCTGATGTCTTTGAGCGTTTTGGTCTGCGCCTGCCGCACGACGGGCACGATCAGGCCGGCTGGCATCGCCACCGCGAAGCCCAGATTGATGTCGCCCGCCAGTTCAATGGCGTCGCCCGCCCAGCGCGCATTCACCTGGGGATGCTGCTGGATGGCCAGGGCGGCTGCGCGCAGCACCAGATCGTTGACCGAGGGCTTGAATTCTGTGCAACCCCGCCGGAAGGCCATGGCCGCCGCCATGTCGACCTCGACCGTGATGTAATAGTGCGGGGCGCTGAACTTGCTCGCCGCCATGCGTTCCGCGATGATGCGGCGCATCGGGGTGAGAGGCACCCGCTGCACTTCGCCGGGAACCATCGGAGAAGCGGCCGCGCGCGGGGAGGCCAAAGCCTGTTGCACGTCGGCTTTGGTGATCTTGCCGCCGGGGCCCGTGCCTTTGATGCGCGTGGCATCCAGCGCGTTATCCAGGACCAGTTGGCGCGCGGTCGGTGTAAGCGCCACCTGGGCTGCGTAAACCTCGACGTCGGCTTCCATAACCCGTCCGCCCGCACCCGAACCCTGCGCGAAGGCCGGGTCGACCTTGAGCTGTTCCGCGCGCTTTCGCGCCCGTGGCGAGACAGGTGTACGCCCGCCCGGAGCCTGTTCCTGTGCTGGCGCCGCGGGTGCTTCGGCAGGCGCCTGAACGGCCGGCGTTGCCGGGGCGGATGGTGGAGCGGGGGCGGGGGAGGAGGCGCTGGGTGCAGGCGCTGTTTCCGGTGCCGCTTCGCTGTATTGGGCAAGATCCGGCAGTGGCTCATCCGCTTCGCCAACCAGTGCGACCACGGTCATGACCGCCACTTCAACGTCCGGAACTACGAGGATTTTGCGCAAGATCCCGTCCGCCGTGGATTCACACTCAATCTCGGCCTTGTCGGTCTGCACCGTGAACAGCACCTCGCCGGTCTTGACGGGGTCGCCTTCCTTTTTACGCCATTCGACGATAGAGGCCTCTTCAACGGACTGCCCAAGCTGTGGAAGTCTAATTTCGTGCATTACGCGTCCTGTCCAAGCCAACCCTCCTGACGGAGGCGTTTGCCGGCTTCGTAAATGAGCCGCGCGAACTCCGATCCGGATTCCAGTTCACAAATTTT
This sequence comes from Candidatus Hydrogenedentota bacterium, assembly GCA_035367355.1. Taxonomy (GTDB): domain Bacteria; phylum Hydrogenedentota; class Hydrogenedentia; order Hydrogenedentales; family SLHB01; genus UBA2224. The sequence continues at coordinate 11,477 of DAOSJS010000066.1, read as the reverse complement.
CTGCAGAACGGCCGCGATTCCACCCTGTTCACGAATGGATTGAAGCCGGCCTGCCGCCGCATCGGCGGGATGATCGTACCGAATTGCCGCAGCCGCTGCAAATGCAATGTGTTCAGGTACAATGCCTTGCTCGATGCACAGGCGGCCCGCGCCGATAAGCCGGTCGTTCGGGCCGAGCTTGCGCACCGGGTCGGCGGCGATCCGCCGCACCTGGTCGCCCAGCGCCTTGTTGCGGTAACGCCGGGCCAGATCTTCCGCATGCGCCTCAAGCTCCGCCGCGTCCAGGCCCCATTTGCGCACGAGCCCCTGGCAGGATTCGGCGGTGGCGGCACGCATCTCCGCGAGCACCGCATCGTCTTCCATAGCCTGCCAGATGTACTCGTGCCCGCGCAGGTAACCCAGATACGCCGCGCTGGCGTGGCTCAGGTTGTGCACGAAAAGCTTGCGTTCGACGTATGCGCCGAAGTTGTCCCTGGGCAACAGGTTGCGCAACTCGGGAATGGGGCCTTTGAAGGCCTCTTTATCGACCGGAAGCTCACAATACGCCTCGACACAGATCAGCAGCGGATCCTCCGCGCGCTCTTTCTCCGTCATGATCGGCACCATGCGGCCAATGCTGGCTTCCACGAAGCCGACTTTCTCGTCCAGAACCCTGTGGAAAGAGGGTGCCAGGTGGTTACGCACGGCTTCACGCAGGAACGGCCCCGCCCCGATGAGGTTTTCGCACACAATGAAATTCAGCGGCGGCGCAGACGCCTCCGCGAAGCGTTTCTCGATGCCGCGGGCGATCGCAGGCGCGACTTTCGGCAGAACGTTCACACCCACGGCCGTAGCCGCGAGGTCGGCCTCGCAAATGGCCTGTGCCACGGCCTCGACATCCCCGGCGTGCAGTGCCGACACGTTGCGGATGCAGAGGGTCTGCGGCGTATCGTCGACGATCCGCAGCGGGTATTCGCCGCGCTCGTTGAGGGCGCGCACCACGTCATCCAGAACGTCCACATACGTCGCCGCATACCCCGATTCATAATAGAGTTGTCCGAGAAATCCCCGGCCGATATTTCCCGCTCCGAATTGCAGAGCCCGTTTCACAGGTGTTCCTTTCCAGTTCCAGGTTTGGGTACGAAGGGGCATCAAGTATACCGGCGCTGGCAGGAGTTTGCGATTTTTGAAGACAGCCCGTTCAGGACCGGCGCACGTGCGCCAGCAGTTCTGCGTGAATCCGGCCGTTGCTGACAAGGATGCCGTCGTTCTCGCCGAACAGCTGCAGCGGATCACCGCTCAAACTCGATGAAGCGCCGCCGGCCTCTTCCGCAAGTAGAAGGCTCGCCGCGTAATCCCACGGCCGCAATGACACGTGCACGTAGGCATCCGCATCGCCGGACGCAATCGAACAGAGTCCCAGCACCGCCGCGCAATGGCAGCGGACCTGGCCCGCGTTCAACAGGATGCTCCGGGCGCGGTCGAGCGTGGCCTGGCGTTTGGATGGACCGTCAAAATCAAGCTCAACGCGGGCCAGCGACAGGTGATTAACTTCGGAAACGCGGATGGGGCGCCCGTTCTGCTCCGCACCCGAGCCCCGCTCCGCCAGAAATACATCTCCCGTGCCCGGAAACGCTACGCCGCCCGCCAGGAGTTCATTGCCCCGGGCGAACGCGATCGATATCCCGAATTCGGGCAGCAGCGAGCGGACAAAATTCTGGGTGCCGTCAATGGGATCGATGATCCAGGTGCGGCCGCCGGGTTCCCCGGGATAGCGGGCGTAGCCTTCCTCTTCTCCGACGATCAGGTCGCCGGGAAAGGCCTCGCCGATCCGGGCCACGATCCGGCGCTGGGTCTCAATATCCACTTCGGTGAGGAGATCGTTTGCGTGGCTCTTCGATGAGATGGTGAGATTCTCGCGATCAGCCCGCCGTTCCCGCACATAAGGGCCGAGAACTTCCAGAATTTGGGCAATCAACTCGATTTCGGTCATGGGAATTCTCCGGTTGGCATCATCCTTTGAGGCCGGTCAGGGTGATGCCCTGGATAAACGTGCGCTGGGTCAGGAAAAACAGGAGGATGATGGGAATGGTGATCACGCTGGACATGGCCATGAGTGGCCCCCACGCGCTTTCGTGCTGGCTTTGGAACTGCTGCAAGGCGATCGCCAGCGTGTATTGGCGATCATCCTGGAGGTATACGAGTGGATCCAGAAAGTCAGCCCATTGGAATAGAAACATGAACAGTGCCGTGGTGGCCAGGGCGGGCTTGGAAAGCGGCAGCATGATAAACAGATAGATGCCGAACTCGTTGCAGCCATCGATGCGGGCCGATGCGCTCAGGTCCTGAGGCACTCCCAGAAAGAACTGGCGCAGAAGGAAAATATAAAACGGCGTGCCAAAGAAGGCAGGGACAATGAGCGGTTTGAACGTCCCAACCCAGCCCAGCTCGCGGTAAAGGGCGAAAAGCGGGATCAAGGTGACCTGGTACGGCAGCATCATCGTCGCCAAAACCAGCACAAACACTGCATCGCGCCCAGGCCACGGAATCCTCGCGAAACTGTAGGCCACCAATGAACAGGAAACCAGCGTTCCCAGCACCACCGTCACGCAAATGAACAGCGTGTTGCGGAGGTTCTGCCAGAACGCCATCTTGTAGAAGGCCTCCGTATAGTTTTGCCAGTGGAGCCCCAGCCGCTGGCGGACTTCGAAGTCTTCGGGCCAGACGGCCACTTCCTCCGAACCGAGACGGAGCACGTGGCGGCCCATCTCATCAGGCCCCAGGTCCACTCCTTCCCGGCCTTCATAGACCACCATGGGGTGTCCCGAGGCGTCGAGGAGGGTCGTGGTGGGTATCCATTGCGGGGGCTCGCCCGCTTTCGGGAAGATGCGCGACTCGTGTTTCAGCGAGGTCGACAGCATCCAGAGGAACGGCGAGATGAACACCGCCGACAGGGCCAGCAGTACGGCGTAGACAAGGAGCGTCTGGAACATCTTACTCGCCATGGTAATGCACCCAGCGTTTTGACGAGATCAGCACGCCGACCGTAGCCGCCAGAATCACGAGGAAAAGCAGCAGGGCCATGGCCGAGGCATAGCCCATTTTCAGGTACACGAACGAGTTTCGATAAAGGTACAGCGCGTAGAACATGGTGCTGTCGGCAGGCGTGCCTTTACCCGCGGTCATCACGTAGACCTGGGTGAAATACTGGAATGCCGCGATCAGCCCCATCACCAGATTGAACAGGATCGTCGGCGTCAGCATGGGCAGGGTCACATTGCGGAACTGCTGCCAGGGGCCGGCGCCGTCAATCTCCGCCGCCTCGTACAACACCGCCGGCACGTCTGCCAGACCCGCCAAAAAGATCACCATCGGGCCGCCCACGGCCCACAGGCTCATCACGATCAACGATGGCTTCGACCACCGCACGTCCGCAATCCATCCCGGACCTTCGATATTCAGAAATTCACGCAGCATTCCGTTGATCAGCCCGCTCTCAGGGTTCAGGACCCACAGCCAGAGCACCGCCGACGCCACCACCGGCACAATGGTCGGGAGAAAGAAGATCGTGCGGAAGACAGACAGCCCTTTCACCGCGCGGTTGAGCAGCACGGCCAAACCGATCGCCAGGAAGAGGCTCAACGGCACCGAAAACGCCGTGAAATACAGTGTGTTGTAAACGGATTTCCAGAACACGTCGTCATGGAAAAACAACACCCGGTAGTTGTCCAGGCCCGCAAACGTGGGCGGCGTGATGATGTTGTAATGGCACAGGCTGTAGTACACGCTCATCGCCAGCGGATAGACCATGAACACCGAACCGCCAATCAGGTAGGGCAGTGCGAACAGCATCCCGTTGCGCAGGTTTCTCCGTTCCATTCGAGTCATGGCCGCTCGTGCCTCATAATCGTCAGAATCCGGTCCAGTTCCGCGTTGGCGCTGTCCTCAATTGCGCGCGCGGCCTGCTCCGGGGTCCGTTGGCGCAGGATCACCAGCCCGCGCTCCCGTTCGACCTGGTCAATGAAGAACTGAGCCACGGGCGTAACGGGATACACCAGGGGCTCCTTGGTCAAAAGTTCGTTGACAAACACCGACATCGCCGGGTCGCCCAGAACACGTTCGTGCATGGCGTCTGCGCGGCGGCAGGGGATGTTGCAGATCGCGTGATTATAGTCGCTGGCGGGGGAGGGTTGTCCTCCCGGGCGGGGGCTGTTGAACCACTCGATGTACTTCCAGGCTGCCTCGGGGTGCGGCGCGCCCGCCGGGATCAGGTCCAGCACGCATGTAGGTGAATAACAGCGCGGTGGCGCGCCTTCCGGCTGAGGGAGCGGCGCAACGCCCCAGTCGAGTTCCGGTGCATACCGTTTGATGAAGGAGGTCTGCCACTCGCCCTCCTGCGTCATGGCAACCTTCCCCGAATAGAACGGGTTGTTCGCGCTCTGGTAGGCGCCGAATCCGGTCTGGAACGCCGCCACCATCTCAGGATTCAGCGCATAGGGGAGCTGGGCCGGCGCGGCCGGATCGATCGAAAAACTCTGCATCCAGCGGAACATGGCGAGAATCTGCGGATCATCGCCGCAGACAAACCGCCCTGAGACATCGTCAAACCACTGCCCTCCGAACAAGCCGCCCCACATGTGCGTGTGGTCCCAGGGCAGCCACGGCAGAAAACCGATCTGTTTGAGCCCGGCTCCGTCGCGCACGGTCAGCTTGCTCGCGTACTCAAGCAGCTCCTCCATGGTTTTCGGAGGACGCTCCGGATCGAGGCCTGCCCTGCGGAACGCCGCCTTGTTCCATAGGAGACAGATGCTGTCCGTCGTGACGGGAATCCCCCAGGTGTGCCCGTCAAACGTGACCGCGCGCCATAAATGCGGGAAAAAGTCGTCCGGCTCAATCGATTCGGACTTCTCGATAAACGTGTCGAGCGGCATGACGCAGTGCTGCGGCGCCAGTGCATCCAGAATGGTCCCTTCGGTGCTCAGGATATCCGGAGGCGTCCCGGCTGCGATGGAAGTCAGCAGTTTTTCCATCGTGAACCCGATGGGGAGCGCGCGCACGTACACTTCGCTCTGCGACGCGTTGAATTCGTCTATCAGCACCTTGCGCTCATCGAATTCGTGCCCGGTGTGGCGGTCCCAATAGGTAATAACGATGCGGCCTTCCTCGAGCGCGGCCTTTTCCTCCGGCGACCCGGCCTCCGACGGCCACAGAGCGGCAACCACGGCCAGGCTGACCGCCAGTGCCAGAATCCAGCGCATGTAGGTGGATTTCACGGGTTTGTGTCTCGCTCAGATACCGTTTTTATCGAAGATGAAAACCCATTATGCAACCTGTGGCAAACCGGAATCCACTGTTCAACCCGCACCTTCCCGAGGCAAGGTCCGCGCGCGCAGCTTGCGGCTGTCCCCGGGCTTCAATACAATGAAACTCCAGCGTCAACCCTGGGCAACAACACTATGGCTGAGAAAAGACAGGATATCCGGCCCGTTCGCGTGCTTCCGGAAGATGTGGCCAATAAAATTGCCGCCGGCGAGGTCGTGGAACGGCCCGGTTCAGTCGTTAAAGAGCTCATCGAAAATGCCTTCGACGCCGGTGCCAGCCGGATCATCGTCCGCCTGGTCGCGGCGGGACGCCGCACGATCGAGGTTATCGATAACGGCCATGGCATGAGCGAGCAAGATGCCTTACTGGCCATTGAACGCCATGCCACCAGCAAAATCCGCAAAGCCGATGACATCGATAATGTCGTGACCATGGGCTTCCGGGGTGAGGCCCTGCCCAGTATCGCTTCGGTGTCCCGCTTTGAACTGGTCACTCGCCGGGCCAGTGACGAGCATGCCACGCGAATCCGGATTGAAGGGGGCGTCCTGCGCGATGTGTCGCAGATCTCCGCGCCGCCCGGAACGCGGGTTACGGTGAACCGGCTGTATTTCAACACCCCCGTGCGCGCCAAGTTTCTCAAAGGCATCACGACCGAATTAAGCCAGTCCATCGATATCGTGCAGCGCCACGCCCTGGCCTCGCCCGGGGTCGCGTTTCAACTGCTGCACAATGAAAAACTGCTCTTCGATATTCCCCAAAATACCAGCCTGAAGGAGCGTATCGCACTCATCTGGGGCCTCGGATTTGCGGAGGAACTCGTCGCATTGGATGGCGCCGGCGCGGGGCTGAGTTTCTCAGGCTTTATCGGCACCCCCGCGCTCACGCGTTCCGGCCGCACGCATCAGTTCTTTTTCTTCAATGGGCGCCCCGTGGTCAATAGAAGCCTCCAATATGGTTTTGAGGAGGGCTACCGCGGTCTGCTTACCGTCGGGCGGCGCCCGGTGGGCATTGTCCTCGTGACGGCGCCGCCACGCCTCGTGGATGTTAATATCCACCCCGCGAAACGTGAGATCCGGTTTCGCGACGAGAACGCCGCCCGCCAGGCCCTCCGCGAGGCCACGCGCAACCGCCTGCAGAGGCTCACCCGGACACCGCAGCCTGCGGCAGAGCCTGTATACGACGATGCGGCGTCCGGACAGGAGCGAGCCCGTTACTCCGAAGGCCAGCGCAACACATCCATCAGCCGCCCGGAACCGCAGACCACTATTTTCGATCCCAGGGGTACGCCAGCACCGTCCACGCCGGTGCGCCAGCCGGCGCTCGATCCGCCGCCTCCTGCCCAGACGGAGTTTGAGGGCTTACCGGAGCGTAAACCGCGCGAAGAAGCTGCCGGTGTCGAGCCCCGGGCCTTCTACGCTTCGCTCGGACAGATCAGCGAGGCGCCGATACAGCTTTTCGCGACGTATCTTCTCGTGCCGGAAGAGGACCGCCTGTTGATCATCGACCAGCATGCCCTGCACGAACGCCTGACCTTCGACACGCTCCTCGCAGACCTGCAGGACGCCGATTACCAGGCCCAGCAGCTCGTCGTGCCAATCCTGGTCGATGTGCCGCCTTCGTACGTGAAACTGCTGGAGGAGCACCACGCCCTGTTTTCAAAGCTGGGCATCGAAATTGAACCTTTCGGCGGCAGCACATTCCAGGTGACCGCCCTCTGCCATCTCTACGAAGACGCCGCCATTCCCGGCGCCGTCCATCGCGTGCTGGATACGCTCGCCCAGGGTGATTTGTTCAATCGCGAGGAACTCGTCTCCGATTTGCTCCGGTTGACCGTCGAGGCATGCCGCAGCTCCGTGAAGGCAGGCGACCGCCTGTCGCCGGAGGAGCGCCGGGAACTCCTGGAAGGGTTTCGGCGCCTGCGGCCGCCCTACACCTGCCCGCACGGCCGCCCGATCATCACGGAACTGACCCAGGTGCAGATGGAAAAGAGTTTCCGGAGGCGCCAGTGAAGAATCTGGTTGCCGTCGTCGGGCCGACCGCCTCAGGAAAGACCGCCCTCGCCCTGGAACTTGCCCGGCGCCTGGATTCGGAGATCATCTCGGCGGACTCCATGCAAGTGTACCGGGGAATGGAGATCGGTACCGCGGCGCCCACCGCCCAGGAACAAGCCCGCGCGAAACACCATTTCGTCAGCCTCCTCGAACCTGGCGAGGAATTCTCGGCCGGCCTGTTCGGCCGGAGAGCGCGCCAGCTCGTCGATGCCTTGAACGCGCGCGGCCGGATCGCTGTCGTGGCCGGAGGCGCAGGGTTGTACGTCCGCGCACTGATCGAGGGACTGTTCCCCGGGCCCGGAAAAGACGACTCCATCCGCGAACGGTTGTGCCGGGAAGCTGAAGAAGCCGGTGTGCCTGCGCTCTACGCGCGATTGCAGGCCTGCGATCCGGCCTATGCCCAGGTCATCCATTCAAACGACCTGCGCCGCATCGTCCGCGCTCTTGAAGTACACGAACTGACCGGCGATCCCCTGTCGCAGCTCCATGCCGGGCACAAGATGGCCGCGGTGCCGCTCGATGCCGTGCAGGTCGCGCTGGACTGGCCCCGCGAACAGCTTTACGAACGCATCGATGCCCGGGTTGACCGGATGATCGAACAGGGCTTCGTCGAGGAGGTGCAGAGGCTGCTCGACGCGGGCCACGCGAAACACCTCTACCGCCTCCGTTCACTCGGGTACCGGGAGATCGCCGCCTTTCTCGCCGGGGAAAAAACGCTGGACGAGGCAGTCGCCTCCATGAAACAGAATACGCGCCGGTTCGCGAAACGCCAGTTGACCTGGTTTCGGGCGGATCCCGCGATTCAGTGGCTCAGCGCCAGCCCGGAACGCTCGATCGAAAGCTATGCCGACGAGATCCTGACCCTGCTGTAAGCCGGTCGCGGGCCGTATCGCTTCACCTTGGGCGCCGGTACACGCGGGATTCGGTCACGATGATGTCCATCGGTATGTCATGGGCTTCGGCGGGCATTTCCGGGATGAGTTGCAGCGCGTAGGCGATCGCGATCTTCGTTCCCGGGAACTCCGCCAGGAACCGGTCGAAATACCCTCCGCCGTAACCGATGCGCCACCCTGATTCCGTGAACGCCAACCCCGGCACCAGCACCACGCTGTCCGCCGGCGGCGCCATATCCCGGCGGTATTCAGGCCGGGGTTCGAGCACGCCAAAGGCCGCAGGCGCCAGTTCTTCCATCGATTCCAGGCGTGACCACAGCATGCGCCCTTTGCCCAGAGTTACGGGCACCAGCACCGGCTGCGAACTGGCCAGTAGGCGCAGAATCAGGGGCTGGGTGTCGACCTCGTTGTCTTTCGAGGCCACGTAGGTCAGCACGGCGGATGCCCGCTCGAATTCCGGCAATGCCGCGGCCGCCGCGCAAATTGCCGCGCTTTTCTCTGCAGCCTCAGCCGGGGTAAGCGCCCTTCGCGCCGCGAGCTTCTGCTGCCGAATTGTTTTCTTGTCGAGCATGCCGTGCCTTCGGTTGCGCCTCCGTTTTCCGCTCTTATACAAGGCATGGCGGGATCAGTCAAGCGGTTTCGGTTGACGCGCCGCCCTCGTGGTATAATGCCGCCCGCCAGGCACGAATCCAGGCCCAGGGAATCGTTCCCGAACCGCAATGATCCCGCCACGTCCCTGGGGCGCGGTGTTTCTTCGCGGACGGTTCAACTGAAGTAAAGACAGCACCTTTTTCGTGCGGAACTATAAGCGGTGGCGGATAGAAATGGACCAATTTGAATGAATCTACGCGGGTTTATCGTGGTGATGGGATTGTGTGCCGTACTGGCGGGCATGCCGCCATGCGCTGATGCCGAGTCGCATCCTGTTCAGGCGGGCGCCGAGGCTGCCCCAGTGCAGGCGGCCAACGTGCAGAAACGCCCGCCGGACCCTCTGCGCGGCGTCTACCTGAATTCCGCCAGCTTCTACGAGCGCAAAATTACGGAGACGCTCCATTACGCGAGTGAAGCCGGCCTCAATGCGGTCGTGTTGCACGTCAAAGATCCCTACGGGCACCTTTATTGGGAACCGCAAAACACTCTTGCCCGCGAAATCAACGCCTCAAAGGGCGACAAACAGCTGCGCGCCGCGATCCAGCGCTTTGCTGACGCTGGATTGTGGATTATCGCCAAGCAGGACCTGTTTCAGGATACGCTCCTCGCAACCCAGCGCCCCGACTGGGCCGTCCAGGACAGCGCCACGGGAAAACCCTGGCTCAACCGCCAGAAACTGGCCTGGGGGAATCCTCACGACGTGCGCGTCTGGGATTACAATATCGCCCTCGCCAAAGAGCTTCTTGCGCTCGGCTTCGATGAGATCCAGTTCGATTACGTCCGTTTTCCTTCCGATGGCGATTTGTCCCGCGTGCACTATCCCAAGGTATTGAATGGCAAAGATCGCCTGCAGGTCATTGGTGCTTTCCTTGAAAAAGCCAACAAGGAATTGAAACCCCTGGGCGCCACCATTTCCGTGGATCTTTTCGGGTTTGTGGCGTGGAAGACCGACGATTTCGGCGTGGGGCAGCGCATTGAAGAAATCGCCCCGCATGTCGATGCCATCTGCCCGATGCTGTATCCCTCGCATTTCCCGAAGAATTTCATGGGCAAAGACGATCCCGCGAAATATCCACGGGAGATCATGGAAGAAAGCATAAAACGCCTTCAGAAGCGCACCCAGGTCGATGTCCGTGCCTGGGTCCAGGGGTTCTGGTACAAACCCAGTGAGATCACCGAGCAGATCAAGGGCATTGAGGCGACGGGCTGCAAAAGCTATTTCATCTGGAGCCCTTCGTCGCGTTATGAAGAGACCTACGCCGCACTCGCCGCGTATCAAAACAAAACCTTCGCACAGCCCAAGTACTACCCGACCCTCGCCGAACTCGCTGAAAAGGGCCGGTCGGATCTCGGGGGCGTGTCCCGCACGGTCAACGCAACAGATTACGTGAAAGGCGCAACCATTTTGTGCCTGGACCAGTCCACCGCGGAGCGAAAGAGCACATACACCACGCCCCGCCAGCTCGTGGACACCCTCGACGAAGCCATTCTCGACGCCATCCTTCAGTCCCGCGGCGTCGAGTCCTCCTGGAAAGTACCCCGCGGCACCAAGCTCGACCGTGTGGTTGGCATGCTGTTAAACGATCTCGGCATCTCCGCGCGTGCGATGCGCGCCGAACCGATCCGGATCTCCTGGAAAGGCGATTGCCGGTTTTACCGCGATGCCGGCGGGCGTGCCTCATCTGCACCCGTGTCGGATCCGGCGCCGGCGCCCTCTGCTCAGGATGCGGCAGCGTTGGAATCAGCCGCGCAAAAAGAAGATACGACACCCACGCAGTGACCGCGCCCCCCTGCAGAATGTTCCGCCTCCCGGCAAGTTTTACTGGCATTGCGCAGCACGCCCTGCTGGCGCCCAGTCTGTAAGTCCTTTCAAACAAGTGCATTAAGGCATGCGCGTCTCATCGGCGCGCTTGGCATACACTTTGCGTCTCCTGAGTCAGCGGCAAGAAGCGCTGCTGTGTACCCGGTATCGCGGATGGCCTGGCAGTTGGGAGCGGTGCCCAAAAGCGTTCCTGATACCCAGTTGTTGCCAAACGCCGGCGCCAGGCCATCCCGTGGTGCACGCCTGCGGGATGAATGGGGAGCCCACGGCAGCGTGGGGGAGATGTACGATGATTCAGGGCTTGTATGCGGCGGCCTCAGGCATGCTGGGCATGGAGCGGCGCCAGGACGTGATCGCCAACAACATCGCCAACGCGGCCACGCCGGGATTTCGCCGCCAGGTAGCCGTTAGCGAAGGATTCAATGAAATCCTTCTGCGCAGCATGCGCCACCCCTTCCGCCTCGACGCGGAACGCGCTCCCGGCGGCGGCCAGAAGCTCGACGAGACATTCACGGATATCCAGGCGGGCAATGTCATCGTAACCGAAGATCCGCTCAACATCGCCCTGCAGGGTCCCGGGTTCATCGCGGTCGACACGCCTCACGGCGAACGCTTCACGCGTAACGGCAAACTTGCGGTGGATGCCAATGGCCTTCTGACTACCGCCGATGGATTTCATGTGCAGAGCCTGGCGGGCGGCGGGATCGACGTCAGCGGCGGCGGCATCACCATCGATCAGGAAGGCAATGTCTACAGCCA
>DAOSJS010000065.1:0-14124 GCA_035367355.1 Candidatus Hydrogenedentota bacterium | reverse complement strand
GTCGGCAGTTCGATTCTGCCCCTTGGCACCATCTTCTTTGCTGGAGTAGCTCAGTCGGTAGAGCGCATCACTCGTAATGATGAGGTCGGGGGTTCGATTCCCCCCTCCAGCTCCAGGCACCTCAAGGACTTACGCGGATCACCGTAAGTCCTTTGCTTTTCCTCCAACCCCACGCTAACTCCAGACTCCCCCCTGTTCATGAGCCGCGGCAACCACTCTTGCCGCCTCAGCGCCGATTTCGCTAGCTCCTACTCCCACGCCCGCCACCGCAAAAGCCGCCTGAAACACGGGGAACTTGGGGCGGGGCGCACTGGTACCGGAACTTCGTTCTGACGGGCGGATGATCTCAGAAAAACGTATTCAGAACGAAGCCAGAACGAGTCAGTCCATTTCTCGCGAACCTCTGATCGGCTGGGCCTTCTCCGCTTCCCCACGAAAGTAAAATTTCAGAGCGCTCAGGAAAGTTGGAATTACCACACCAGGAGGCGCCATTCCATCACAAGATGGAGATGTAAATGTCTTTGTCAGGAATGACTTAGGTCAACGGGCTGGTGAGATCTGCGGACTATCTGTGATAGGCTACCGAGTGTCACCCGTTAAGGTGCATTGGCCACAATGAGCGACTATTACTCCAGATACGCGGAAATTCTCGCCGAGCGGTACGAAAAGGTCCCGACAGACCGCGTCCATCAGACGTGGCTTCATCTGCTTCCTCGTACGAAGGCCAACGTGCTCGATGTCGGTGCCGGTTCGGGCCGAGACGCAGGCTTTTTTGCCCGGCTGGGGCACGAAATCGTCGCGGTAGAGCCATGCTCAGAACTTCGAGACATTGCGCAGCGGCTTCACCCCGAGGCAGCCATAACATGGTTAAACGACAGACTTCCATCTCTCAAGGCCGTCTATGCTCTCAATTTACGCTTTGATCTGATCCTCTTGAGTGCCGTATGGATGCACGTACCTGCCACATCCAGGGAGCGAGCTTTTAGAAAGTTGTTAGGCCTCCTCAAGCCGGGTGGCATACTCGTGCTTACACTTCGACAGGGGCCAGATCCTGACGAACGCCAAATGTACCCAGTCTCTTCCGAAGAACTCCGCCACTTTGCGGCGCAGTTCGCGGCCGAAGTCGTCATTCAGGCCAAACAGCGTGATGAGATGGGGCGCCCGGGCATCGATTGGGAAGTCGTGGTATGTCGAATTCCTGACGATGGGACAGGGGCGCTGCCCTTGCTTCGGCATATCATCATAAACGACCCCAAATCTTCCACGTACAAGCTGGCTCTGCTCAGGATTTTGCTTCGGATTGCCGACGGCGCCCAGGGGGTTGTTCTCGAAAGAACCGAGGATTTTGTCACGCTTCCTTTTGGTTTGGTAGCGCTATACTGGGTAAAAATATTTAAAAGCCTCGTTTTAGACAATGAATTTTTCCAACAACCAGCTGGAAGCGGGAATCTGGGTTTCGACCGCGCTGCTTTTCGGGCCTTGAAAGACATTTCCTCAAACGATCTGCGAATTGGCAGCCGGTTTGATGGCGAAATAGCGCGCAATCTTGCGATGGCGCTCAGGGATGCGCGAAACACGATCAAGAAAATGCCTGCCTTCTATACAAAATACCCGGGGAGTTCAGAACCCGTTTTCCCGTGCACCGTCGCCGCTGCCAAGGCAGCAGATACAATGTCGCTGGACAAAGAATCTCTTAGTGCCTTCGGCACGTTCCAGGTGCCGACGCACCTGTGGGATGCAATGACTTCCTACGCCTGCTGGATTGAGCCAGCGATCGTCAGTGAATGGGCCAAACTCATGGTGGGGTATGATCAAAGAGCCGGAAAAGAGCGGCCACTGGACCATTACTACGAAGGGCTGAAATGGCTCGATGAACAGCGAAACACGAAAGAAATCAGAGAAATAGTAGAACGGCTGAGAAACAAAGGCAAAGCAGTATTCTGCACGTGGACAGGCAAGAAGCTGCGCGACCGATACGACATCGACCACTGTTTCCCGTTCGCTTACTGGCCAAATAATGACCTGTGGAATCTTCTGCCGACCGATGCGCGAGTCAACAGTGCCAAAAGCAACCGTTTACCGACCGCGGAAATGCTCGAGAGAGCAAAAGACAGAATTCTGGAGTGGTGGGATATCGGATATGCCGCGCCTGGGTATTCTGAGCGCTTCATGACAGAGGCAAACGCGTCTTTACCCGTAATTGACCGTTTTGACCTTGGCAACGACCTCGAATGCGTCTTTTCTCGCGTTAGACACCAGCGTGTACGCCTGAAGAGCTTTCAGCAGCTCGCAGACTGGGAAGTTGCTGGATAGAGAGTGATCGCATTCGCTGCCCACAAGATCGCGGGTCGCGCGAAAGATGCGCGCAATTCATTTGACTGTATCTGGTCATTTTTCAGTCAGCCACGATTTACGCAGGCTGCCGCGGCCGTACGACGAACCCAGAGGTCCGCGCCCCGGGTGGCCCGCCCGGTTGAGCGTTTGATCTACCTTGTGCGGGGTTCAGCGAATGCGGGCAAGGTATGTTTGCCGGGCGGTTGCGTCAATTTGGCTGTGGGCAGGGTGATCTATTTTTGAGCGTGCTGCACAATTTTCGACGACCGGATGGCGATGCTAATCGCCTCGTGGTCTCGGATGGCCCCCGCGGAGTGCGGTCTTCTGCTGCGTTTCCGGTTTGGCATGGTCTATGCTTTCGTATTGGCGCCCCGGGCACGGGCTGCCGGGGGAGGACAACCTTACAGGAGCACGGTACGGGATGAAGTTCGAATCGGATTGCTGGCCATGACCAATCAGCGACATTCCTGGGTAGAAGTAGATCCGGTGGAATTGCAGGAGGCGCTCCGGCAATTGGCAAGGCTTCCCAAACCGCTGAAGCGTTTTCGGAGGTCCATACTCTGGTTTGCGGAAGGGCACGTGGTGCTGAGTGATGGGCTCAATGAGGTTCGTGTGGAGGGCACGGGGCTCTGGAAGGTCCCGGCTCTGATGAAATTCCCCGCCTTCAAGGTGCTGCGTGAACTGGCCCAGCGGGCGAACCCGGAGCAGCCGCTGCTCATAGAGGGCGTCGACAGCGAGGTCCGGGTGGGCAATTCTTGCTTTACATGCAATTTTCAGAAGGTAGAGCTCAATGAGCAGGGCGTCCTGCAGTCTGAGCGCGAGCGGCAACGGGTCACGGAGGACAACGCCGACATCGTGGGCACCGGCCCGGTGCAGGAGTACGATGCCGCGAAGACGCTGCACCAGATCAGGGAGCTTTATCCCGATTCTTCGTGGTATGGGGTAATCGAGTTTAATCTGGTGACCATCCCCGCCTTTCCCTATCTGGTAATCTATGTGCGGCCCGCCTGTGTCGAGTTCCGTATCGTGACGGACCTCGCTGGCAGCCCGACGGACTGGCGCACACCCTCCGAGATCTGGAAACGCCTGGACCATGCCATCGTGCGCGAATTGGGCCTTGAAGCCCTCATTCAGTGGGCCGGAGAAGCCGCCGCCGAAAAGGCAGAGGAACTTCGCTCCCGCAACGAAGGCCGCTGACCAGGCTGGCACTGACCCGCTGGGCATCCCTGCTGTGTGCGTTGTATACGGGTTTCAGCGGTCGATGTAGGTCAGGGTGCTGGGCGCCGATGTCGGGTTCTGGACCTTCCACAAGCGGAGCAGGGCCATCATGAGGGTATCGCCGTTGGTGACGGCTTCGTAGTGGTCGTGGACGTGCGAGGCTTTGGGCAGGGGGCCGTCCTGGAGAAACAGGGCGATGCCTTCCCGGGCAAAGCGGGTGGCGGTCTGCAGATAGCCGGTATTGCCCGTCAATTCGTGGGCATCGAGCATGAGCCATATCGCTTCGCCGACGGTCCCGGGCCAGACCGGGCTGCTCAGGTTGATCTGTTCTTCGCGGTAGAGGTCGGCCTCGACGAGGAGCGCGCGGCGGTAGAGATCCTTCCCGGTCTGCCGGTAGCGCAGCATGAACAGGTTGGCGTGCCCGGTGCGGGGGCCGCTCCCGTAGGCGTTGGTCCAGAGGTTTTCGCTCTGTACCTGCCCGGCGTCAGGGTCGGTATAGTTCTGCGCGAAAACCTCGTCGTTGGCGGCGGCGACAGCGCGCATCGTCGCGGCGGGTTCGGGCGGTACGTCGGGCGCTGCGAGTTCGAGCGACACGGCCAGTGAGATGTTGAAGGGTCTGCGGCTGCCTTTTTCGAGGCTACCGGCGACCAGGTAGCCGCCGTCGTTGAGGCGCGCGCGTTCCAGGCCGTTCAGGACGGTTTCAATTGCCTGAAGGAAGACCGCATCGCCCGTCTTTTTATAGGCGTATGCCCAGGTTTCGATGTAGAAGCCGCCGTGCCGCGCGTAGGGCGCGGTCGTAGCGGGGCCGTGCTGGCTGATTTTGGCGTGGCGCGAATAGGCGCCGGTTTCCTGGTCGCCGATCTGATGTTCCCACAGCCCGCGGGCAAATCGGAGGCACGGTTCCGGCGCGAGCTCCCAGCTGCGTTCCCACAGGGGCCAGGGCCGGTAAAATTCATGGATATTTCCGGACGAGGTCTCCAGCGGCGCATCGAGGCGGAGATCCCAGCCCGCGTGTTCACCCCAATAGAAAAGGCTGGTGGCTCCGCTCTGGCAATGTTCTAAAAAGTACGCCAGCGAGGCATCGGCGGCCTCCGCATAGCGGGCCTCTCCCGTGATAGCGGTCAACGCGTACAGAATCTGGTACAAATTGGTGCAATGCTGCGGATTTGCGCCGCCCAGCATGCGGTCGTGGGAGCGTATCCCCCAATCCTCGTACGGGATGGCTGCGGCCGCTTCCAGCGCTCCGTCCGCGAGCATCTGGAGAGTGGTGCGGTCGAGTTCCTCCACAAACAGCGGTGTGGAGGTCTCGCCGTACGTGTCCTGGCCGTGTTCAAGCATGGCATTGGCATAGGCCACCACCCGCTCGAGGTAGCCGGTCTCGCCGGCCTCCCCGGCGGAAACAGGCGCTCCGCCACTCAAACCAGCCGCCAGGATGACCGCAACGATGACTCCGCTCCACTTGCCACGACGCATGCTTTCTCCCTTTCCATTGACTGATATGCCCCAGTGTGCCTGAATCGCAGCGAATTTTCAGCTTTTGGACCGGCCTGGCCTGGCGGGCAGGCATGAAAAACAGGCGTCACAACGGCGGCTTCCGGGAGTAGAATAGAGGGAGATGTGCATCCTTCGCGGCAGGCATGGGCGGCCCGGGCCTTCGTGGATGCGGTCTGGATCCGCGAACCGCTTCCGGCGCGCTCACCTTCCAGGGAGAACGGTCATGCGTCAGAGGTTCCTGTTCCTGAGCGCTCTGGTGGTGCTGGCAATCGGTGTCGGATGCCCGTTCCAGCCGCCGGGGAAGTCCGATTACCGGTTCACCAGTGCCGACCTGCGGCAAAGCAACAACGCCTGGTGGACGTGGGGAGGGCATCCCGCTGCGGGCCGCGATGAAGACAGCCAGGTGGGCGAGGAGAACGTCCCGCGGGAGGTGACCGAGCCGGATGTCTTCCGGCGCGACGGGAACCTTCTGTACGTCCTGAACCAGTACCGCGGGCTGACCCTGGTCGATCTGGATACAGAAAAGGTGCTTGCGCAGCTTCCGACCTTTGGGTATCCGCGGGATCTCTACGTGCGCGACGGCCGCGCCTACGTCCTGGTCGGACAGGCGACACACTACGAAACAAACGGCAACACGGTGAGCTATACGGTACAGGGACGGCTCTACATCGCCGACGTTTCGACCCCGGCGTCCCCATCGATCCTTTCTTCCATCGCCCTGGACGGCGATTTCGTCGACAGCCGCCTCGTCGGCGATGTGCTCTATGCGGTGTGCGCCGAATTCGACTGGTATTGGGACGGCGTTGTCTCTACGAAGGGCCAGACCAGCGCGACGTGGGTAACCAGCGTCAATGTCGCTGATCCGGACAACGTCTACCCCGCGGACCAGCTCTCGTTCGGAGGCGCCGGCGACGTGATCCAGGCCACCTCCACCGCCATTTTCGTGGCGTCTACGCCCGCGTGGTCCGGGGAGCAGACCACCATCACCTACGTTGACATCAGCGATCCGGCCGGCGCCATGGCGGTGCGCGGCGCGGTGAACGTCAATGGCTACGTCGCGGACCGGTACAAGCTGGACGCCTGGGAAGGCGCCTTGCGCGTCGTATCCAGCGCCTGGAACGATGAGCGGCGCGTCTATGTGACCACCATCAGCCTCGCGGACCCGGACCATCTTACGGTGCTTGCCGAGTTGCCCCTCGAGCGCGCCACGGGCGAAACACTCTTCGCAACCCGGTTTGACGGGCCTCGGGCCTACATCGTGACGTATCTGATCCAGGACCCCCTGTTCGTGGTGGACCTGTCCGACCCGTCGGCGCCCACCCTCCTCGGCGAACTGGAAGTGCCCGGCTGGTCCACGCACATCGAGCCGCGCGGCGACCGCCTGCTTGCCCTGGGCGTGGACGACACCGGCGGCCGTCGTGTGTGCGTGAGCCTGTTCGACGTGGCGGACCCCGGCGGCCCGGTTCTCGTTGACCGCGAGACGTTCGGGGACGGGTGGAGCTGGTCCAGCGCCTACGGCGACGTCAAGGCCTTCGCGGTGTTTGACGACCTGCTCATCGTGCCGTTCAGCGGCTGGAGCGGCGCGGGGGGCTACGAGCGGCTTCAATTCGTGTCATGGTCGCCGGACGAACTCGATGCGCGCGGTTACGTGGACCTCACGGGCACATCCATCCGTTCTTTTGACTATGAGGGCAACTACTACGGTCTCACGACGGAGCAACTGGTCACAATCGACGCCACCGTGCTTGACGCGCCCAGCGTGACGAACCGCCTTGTCCTGGCGGAATACCTTGCCGATTTCGTGGAAATTACGCCGCACGTCGGCGCCGAAATCGTTGCGCGTTATGATTCCGGCACGACACGCGTTCGGACGGTGTCGCTGGCGAAAGCGGCAGGAGGTGAGGTCGAGGTCAAACTTGGCGACCTGGTCGACAGCCTGGTCTACGGAGACTCGGTCGTGCTTGTCGGGGCGAAGTGGGATGATTCGCCGCAGTATGTGGTGGCGGTCGTCGATTGTTCCGACCCAGAACAGCCGCGGCTCGTGTTCAACGAGCGCATTCCCGTTGAGCCGTACTACGGGTGGTATTGGCCACTCTATCCGTACCGGCCGCTTCTTGAAGTGGACAGCGCCGCCTCCGCGGACAAATCCATCGTCGCGCGGCCCTGGTATCCCTCGAGCCAGACCGGTTCCGCGTTCCTGCTGGGCGACGTGCTGGCATTGCGCTGCCGTGCGGACAAGTACGGCAGCGTTCTGGGTCCGGATACCGCGGAACAGGGACTCGCGCTGATTGACCTGGCGGCCGGAAAGTTCACCGGCACGGTGGGCCTTGCGTTTGACCATATCGTCTCGCTCGACGTGGCGGACGCCGGTCTGTATCTGAGCACCTGCGAGCCGCTCAAGACCGTTGCAGGCATGGAGAGGCCGAAGTGCGCGTATTTCATCACGGCGATTGACGTGGTCGGGACACCGTCGGCCGGTCCGAGCGCTAATGTTCCGGGCATCTTCGTTCAGTACGATCCCGGCAGCGGCCTGCTGACGTTGCGTGATGATCAGTGGCTCCGCGCCTGGGAATACCGCTCCCATCTGCGGACGGTGCGCTGGAACGGCGGGGAGAAGGTCGAATCCCTTGACTCGGCTCAGCTTCCCGACGGCGCCAGCCAGGTGCTCGGGCGCGGCGCCAAGGTGTATGTGGAATCCTACGCCGACGGCCTGAAGCTCTATGCGGTCGCGGTATTGCCCAGCGGCGCCCTGAAACCGGGCAGCGGCGTGCTGGTCACCAGAGACTGGGGCAGTTTGCTCGATGCCCGGGACTCGAGTGCCTATGTCGTTCTCGGAGGGAGCGCGGTGGCCCGGTACGATTTCAGTTCCGGCGCTGGCACGCTGGGCGAGATCATGCCCGTGATGGGTTACCCGTTACGCATTCGTTTCGGCGCCTCGGCGGCCTATGTTTCGACCGGCTACTCCGGCGTGCTCGAATTGCCCCTGTAGCAGAAGCCTGCGCGAGTTCCTGGCGGGTCCGGCGCTTTTTCCGGCCGCGAATACTCCGCGGACCATCTTGTGTTCCCCGCGCGTGAACGGGTAGTCTGTTTTACGGACAAGCAAGCGGAGGACAGGATCGTGAGCGAACGACTGACACGCCGGGGATTCATTCAACATTCGGTGCAGGGCGCGGCGGGCACGGCTGCGCTGATTGGCGTTCTGGGTTCCACGCGCCCGGCGGCGAGCGTCGCTTCGGATCCAGGCGACGCGAAGGGAGTCCTGGCGGGCGCCGCGGCCGTGGACATAACGCCCCAGGTCTTGCCCGTGATCAGCAGCGGCGGTTTTCTGGAGGCTACGGCCGATTCGATTACCGACCCGCTGTTCGCGCGCGGCCTCGTACTGGATGACGGCGCCAAACGGCTCGCCCTGGTGCTGGTGGACAACCTCATGATGCCGCGCGAACTGCTGGATGACGTAAAACGCCGCGCCAGCGCCGCGACGGGCATCCGCGAGGAACACATGCTCATCGCCGCGACCCATTCACACACGGCGCCGTCCGTCATGGGCGCACTGGGATCTCGCTGCGACGAGGCGTATGCGGCCTTTCTGCCGGACCGGCTCGTCGAGTGCATCCAGCAGGCCGATGCCAACCGTGTACCCGCCCGCCTGGGCTGGGCCGCCGTGGCCGATTACGAAGACACCAACTGCCGCGTATGGTTCCGCCGCCCCGACCGGATCGACACGGATCCGTTCGGCGAGGCCACCATTCGCGCGATGATGCACCCCGGCTACCAAAATCCCGATTACATTGGGCCGTGCGGCCCGAAAGACCCCGCGCTGACCGTGCTGGCGGTGCGAACGGTCGATGGCGCGCCGCTGGCGCTCCTCGCCAATTATTCGATGCATTATTTCGGTTCCACGCCCATTTCCGCAGACTATTATGGCCGGTTCTGCGCGGAAATGGAGCGGCGCATCGCGCCCGGCCAGGACCATCCGCGTTTTGTCGCCCTGATCTCCAATGGCACGAGCGGCGACCAGCACTGGATGAATTATGCGGCGCCGAAAACGGATCTCACCATCGACGCCTATGCCGCCCGTGTGGCCGACAAAGCCATGGAGGCCTGGCAGGCTGCCGAGTATATCGAGGATGCCTCGATCGATATGGCGGAAATGACACTCACGCTCGATCGCCGGACTCCGTCTCCCGAACGGCTTGCCTGGGCCAACGACATCCGGGCGGCCATGGGCGACCGTACCCTGCCCAAGGATAAGGCGGAGGTGTATGCCCTGGAACAGCTCTACCTCGCGGCGGAACCCCGGCGCGAACTAAAACTCCAGGCATTGCGCCTTGGCGGGCTGGCCATCGCCGCCATCCCCTGCGAGGTCTATGCCATCACGGGCCTCAAACTTAAACGGCAGAGCCCGTTCCCCATGACCATGAACATCGAGCTGGCCAACGGCGCCGAAGGCTACATCCCGCCGCCCGAGCTGTATTGTTTCGGCGGCTACAACACCTGGCCCGCGCGCACTGCCGGCCTCGAGCCTGCCGCGGAACCCAGGATCACGGAAGCCCTGTTGAAGCTGCTCGAAGGTCTGGCCGATCGCTCGCGACGGCCCCTGCCAATCTGTGCGGGCCCCTATGTCGATGCCGTGCGCGCCTCCGGGCCGGAGGCCTACTGGCCCATGGACACCCTCACGGGCACAACCTGCGCCGACCTGTCCGGCAACGGCCACGTGGCTCGTTGCGAACCGGGCGTGGCGTTCTTCCTTGAAGGGCCTTCCCTCAAGGAAACCGGCCACCCCGACGGCATCTGCCGCGCCCTCCAATGCGCAGGAGGCCGGGTGGCCGCCTCCATACCCGTTCCAGGCGACGCGTATTCGGTTGAGCTCTGGTTCTGGAACGGCCTGCCCAGCGATGCCCGCGCGATGACGGGCTACATCGTCTCCCGTGGCCGCGACCGCGAACCCGGCGCGCCGGGCGAACATCTCGGTATTGGCGGAACGGATGCCGGCGGCCAGGCGTTGGGACGGCTCATCGCCTACAACGGCGACACCAAAGGCACCCTGCTCGCAGGCGCGACCGAGCTCGAACCCAAGCGCTGGTACCATGTCGCGTACGTCCGCCAGGGCCTCGACATCGCCGTGTATCTGGATGGCAACGCCACTCCGGAAATCGCAGGCACGCTCGAACCCGGTTGTTCTCCGGATATCGCCGGTCTGTGGATGGGCGGCCGCAGCGACGCCCTCTTCGGACTCGAAGGCAGGCTCTGCCACGCAGCGGTGTTTGGCCGCGCACTCACGCCCGCGGAAATCGCGAGCCACTACCGCGCCGCGATGGCGTAACAACAGGCAGAGCGGCACAACACGCACGGCCCGGCACGAGGCAGGCCGGCTAGGACTGCTGTTTTTTCTCTTTCAGATACTTGTACCGCAGCGTATTGGGCCGGATTCCCAGAGCTTTGGCGGTGGCCGTGTAATTTCGGTCAAAGAGTTCCCAGGCGCGCTGTGCATACTGATTGCGCACTTCTTCGATTGGGCGAACCTCGCTCGTGGTGCGGGGAAGCAGTAATTCGTCCGGAGACGGCCGGACATCCACGGCAACACGGAGTTCACCCAGCGCCTCTTCTTCCGCAATCGCTTCAGCGATGCTCATATCAAGATAGAACGCACGCTCCACCAGTTTGATCAACTGGCGAACGTTTCCCGGCCAGTCGTAGCCCTTCAGCGCCTGGTAATCGCCGCGCGTCAGGGTGCGCTCGTACCCCTCTTTTGCGAGCGATATCAAGTGCTCTTCCAGGATGGAACGGATGTCTTCGAGGTGATCGCGCAGCGGGGGGACAAAAAGGCGCAGGGTGCTCAGGCGGTGATACAGATCCGCGCGGAAAGTACCCGCGCGCACCATTTCGGGCAGTTCCCGGTTAGTCGCGGCGATGATGCGCACGTCGACGTGGCCCGTGGGCCGATCCGCCCCTTCGGGTGTAACCTGGCCGTCTTCAAACACCCGCAGCAATTTCGCCTGGACCTCGAGCGGGAGTTCGCCGACCTCGTCCAGGTAGAGGATGCCCTTATGCGCTGTGCTGAGCTTGCCCGCACGCTCTTTCTCCGCGCCCGTGAACGCGCCTTTCACATGGCCGAAGATATCGGAGTTAGCGAGACTGGCGCTGCCCGCGTACAAGGCGCAATTCACAACAATAAACGGCTCGTGACAGCGCGCGCTGGCCTCGCGAATCAATTGCGCCACATGCTCCTTTCCTACTCCCGATTCGCCCATGATGATCAGCGGGCGGTTGATCCGGGCGCACTTTTTGATCCGCTCACGAAGTGTCTTCAGAGCCAGCGATCGGCCGTGTAATACATACTTGAACCCTGTCTGACGGTAGATGTCGAGCGTGTGCCGGTCCTCCTCGGTCAGGCTCCGATTCGCCAGACTGTAAATGGCCGTCCGGTAGACCTCCTCATCCTGGTACTTGAAATACTGGGAGATCGCGGCCGCCACAAAATCGCACCAGTCTTCCTGTTCACTGGTTTTCTTTCGAAAAGGCTTGTCGCGCGAGATGTTGTGGTCCAATGGCGCCAGCTCGGTCAAAAATCCGGCCACCGGGTCGTCGGTGAGCTGCAGGTGTTTTGCCAGGGCGCCCGTATTGCTTTCCGCCTCGATAAAGACCGGCGTACAGACCTCTGCGTAACGATCCCGGTCTCTGTCGAGATAGCCCCGGCCGCAGTACCAGAACACCTCTCCCCCGCGTTTACGGATTGCCTCGCAGGCCTGTCTCACTTCGGCCCAGTCGCAGCCGGTTCCCACTCCGCATAGATGCACGTCACATACCGCGGACTGACTGAGCTGCTGCAATGTCTCGCCTACCCGCCTGGCACTGGTCGTCAGCACGTTGGCCGCCGGAAACCGTTTCAGCGCCAGGGCCGCGGCACAGGCGCCATCCAGCCCGTAATAGGTCACGATATGCTGCTTTCTCTGTGCCACCATCTGGCTCCTTTCCGCCGGGATGAACCCGGCATTACCCCCGGGAAATGCGCCCGCATGCGCAGCAGCGCCCTGGAGTGCCTGATTGGGCTCGCATGCCTGGCGGCCGTTTGCAACTACTCGTTTTTTGAGCATAGCACGTTAATATTGAGGACACAACACGCCATCTTTTGTGCTCTTTCCTCGAAATCACCCCACATATGGTGCTACGCGCGGGCTGCTGTATTGGCACGATACCTGCTGTCTTAGAGGCGTTTGGCGCAAACACAGCCAGAGGGCATCGAAGTTGATGGGGCAGTAAACACAAGGAAGGGCGCAGCGATGGCTATCACAGGGAAAGGATTCATGAGAGTCTCGAAGGCGACACAGCTGGATATCACAGAGCACGCGCTGGATCGCATCGCGCATCACACGGGACTTCCGCCCACGCGGGCGCTCGCACAGTCCCTGTTCGAGCGGAGCCGGCAGGTCAAGGCCACCCACATGTGGGCGCTGGGCTACCGGCCGGCCTATGGGAAGCGCCTGGCCAGCGGGCAGAAGTCCTGGTATTTCCGTTTCATGCTGTTCGGCGAAGAATTGGTGGCGGTGGTTCAGGAAGGGGAGTCTTCCGGCCGGTATCTGTGGGTTACTACCTACGGTGCGACTCCCCAGTCAGACCATTTCCGCTGGAGGGAACCCGGCCTCGTTGGAGAGGTCTGCTGAAGGCCCGGGGGACGGCGCCGCGGGACGAGGCGCCGTCCCGTCATGGGCGTTCTCGGAAGTATGGAGAAGCCGGAGGGTGCGGGCATGAGTAGCGAGCAATATGTCTTTGTTTACGGCAGGCTGCGGAGCGGTTTCTGGAACCAGTTCTTGCTGGGGGCCCGGAAATCGGCCGGGACGGGGCGCACGGTTGAAAATTACGCCCTGTATGTGAGCGCCATGCCCTATGTGCGGATGGATCAGGCTGTCAGCCCCATACGAGGCGAAGTGTACGCGGTCAGCGCACAGACACTCCGCGACCTGGATCGCCTGATGGCGCATCCCACCTGGTACCGGCGTTACGAGGTGCCGGTGAAATTGGACGATGGTCCCGAGATTACGGCGTGGCTGTATGCACGTCCCGGGACTGGCGGTGTTTTGGTGGAAAACGGGGATCTGTGGAACCGTGAAGAAGCGGCCGCAGGATCCAACCTGGAGCAGATGCCATGAGCAAAAAAACCTGTCAACACGAAGTACTGCTCGGCGAAATCGAGGTCAATCTGGCGGGAATGCAGTATTGCAGAGCACACCCGGCGCTGGGCGAAAAGGTGCATTTTGAGCGCGAGCCCGACAATACCCACGATCGCAAGGCCATTCGCGTTGAAAACGAAGACTTTGCCAAAGTGGGCTACCTTCCCCGGCAGGTTGCATCCTGGCTCACGCCCCTCATCGACCAGGGCACCGTCTATGTCGACGGTACGGTGGCCGCGCGTGATGACACTCCTTTTCCTTCGGCCACACTGGCGCTGTCGCTGTATGTCGCGCCGTCCAAAGCGGAATTCCTCCAGACGCCTCGAGACCCGGCAAGCCTCCCCGAGGCGCTGCACCGCGTCGTACTCGACGGCTACAATGCCATGCACGACTGGCGCCGCCCCACGGTCATCCGCGACGCCGCGAAACGCCTTGGCGAGCTTTCACGCCGTGACCTGCTGCCTGAGACGCGCCTGCTGCTGGCTCTGATGCCGAAATTCGCTCAGACGCTGGAGACTCATGCCGATATCGGCGCGCTCAGCGTAGCACGCAGCGCTCTGGCCGAGTTGGAAATCGGCGAAGGCCTGCATTACCGCAACGCGACGGTCTTTCCGTTGTATCTCGCAAACGGCCACGAGCGCACCTACGTCCTGCTGGAAGAGGCGCTTG
The DNA here is from genome assembly GCA_035367355.1 of Candidatus Hydrogenedentota bacterium. Lineage (GTDB taxonomy): Bacteria > Hydrogenedentota > Hydrogenedentia > Hydrogenedentales > SLHB01 > UBA2224. Next base: position 241 of record DAOSJS010000065.1, on the reverse strand, counting down.
AGGCCGGGACGGCCGACGTCACCGAGACGTCGCATCACGGCACCGTACCCGAGATCCTTATCCGGAACCGCGGCGACCGCCCCATTCTCTTGCCTGAAGGCGAAATTCTTACCGGCGCGAAGCAGAACCGGGTTATCAACATCACCATCCTCGTTGCAGCGCAATCCGAGCTCGTGGTTCCTGTGAGCTGCGTCGAACAGGGCCGCTGGTCCAGCGTCAGCCGGCGATTTCGCGCCACCCA
>DAOSJS010000064.1:0-14366 GCA_035367355.1 Candidatus Hydrogenedentota bacterium | reverse complement strand
ACCGGGAGATCGGCCACGATTTCGGCTCGGTGGGCCTGCCGGTGCTGGCCACCGTGCCGCATACCAGCCTGGAAAAGCCGGCCTCGCGCCACGACGGCAGCCTGCTGCAGACCGCCCGAGAGCCGGAGTCTACGTCTGCGGACCAGTTCCGCCGCGTCCTCACCCGGATCATCTACCCGCCGGAAGGGTCTGCCGAGCTCAACACCTGCCTGGTGATCAGCCCCGGCCGGGGCGATGGAAAGACCTCGCTGGCGTGCAATCTGGCTACGGCGCTGGCCCAGGCCGGGCGCCGGGTCCTGCTGGTTGATATCAATGCGCGCAACCCGAAGGTCGAGGAAGCCTTCGGCCTGCCGCTCGGCCCCGGTCTTGGTGATGTGCTGTTTGGCGGCCGTGCGCCCAATGACGTTGTTCGGCAAACCGACTACGCCAACCTCTTCGTCATCGGCCCCGGGACGCAGCGCCAGGTGGTTGTGGGCAAGCTGGCGTCGCGGGATATGGTGGCCTTCTTTGAGCAGGCCGAACAGGCATTTGATCACGTCATCATCGATACCCCGCCCGCCCTGCTGATGGCGGACGCGAAACTCCTTGCGCCCGTGGTCGATGACGGCGCAAGACGTGCTGGAAGGCCGCATGGTGGTGGAGGTGGGCGTGGGCGCCTCCACGACCGGCATGCTCCAGCGGTGCCTGAGCGACATGAGGCAGATCGGGGCCAACGTGATCGGCGTTGTTCTCAACAAGGTCAAGGCAACGCGGAGCGGATATTTGCGCCGCAATCTCCATCAGTACTACGACTACCTGAAAGAAGGGCGGGGCAATGGGTCCGCGCTTCCTGAAATTCAGCTGGAATATAACGAGGACGAGTTGGACGCAACCATCGTCCTGGTGGATGCGGAGACTGACGACGACGCCGCATCTCCGACCGAGGGATGATGGCCCGCCGGTGCCAGCCATGAGCCTCAAGCTGCCTCCAGCGCTGGTTCAAACTCGCTCGGCCCTGGCGCAGGCGCTGGGTTTACTGGCGCGCCTGTGCCGGCCCGCAAGCCGGCGGCTGGCGATGTTTGTGTATGAGGCGTGGGCCCGTGGGCAGATACGCGGGCGCATTGCCCCGGGCGTGCAGTTTTTCGGCATGGTGACGGTCGAAGGCTCTGGGGATATCGTGATCGGCCCGGGAACCCGTCTGGGAAGGCGGGTGTACCTGGAAACCCGGGAAGGCGGCCAGATCCGGATTGGCGCCAATTGCGTCATCAACGACGGAGCAACGCTCGTCGCCTATAGCAGCATCACGCTGGAAGATTTCGTCATGATGGGCGAATACGCCACGATTCGCGACGCCAATCACGGCACCCGGCGCGGAGAATGCATCCGCCTGCAGCCGCACACCGCGGGCGCGGTCACGATAGGGACTGATGCCTGGATTGGCCGGGGCGCGTGCGTTTTGAAAGGCGTGACCGTCGGCGCAGGCGCGGTGGTTGGCGCCAACAGCGTTGTAACGCGGGATGTGGAGGCAAATGTGATAGTAGCGGGCGCCCCCGCGCGCCCCATCGGAGAGCGATCCGAATAATGTCAATGGAACGAATCATGATTCAAAGAGAACGGGCCCAGCCATTACCTGCGCGCGATACCGTGGAAGACGAAATTGAGCTGTTTAATGTGCGCATCTCCAACCTGTCGTTTGACGAGCTTTGCCATTGGATAGATGTGCAGGTCGGGCACAGGACGGCCGCCTACGTGGTGACGCCGAATATTGATCATGTCTGCCGGTTGCAGCGCGACAGTGAATTCCGGGATGCCTACGCGGGCGCTGGCTTGCGCCTGGTGGACAGCGCGCCGCTGATGTGGTTTGCGAAACTCTTCAACCAGCCGTTGAAAGAAAAGCTGAGCGGTTCCGACCTGGTGCCGCGCGTGTCTGCGTTTGCCGCCGGGAAAGGCTATCGCGTGTTCCTGCTCGGTGCGGCGGAAGGTGTCGCTGACGAGGCGGCGCGCAGGCTGCAGGCAAAGTATCCCGGCCTCGAGATTGCGGGATGTTACAGCCCGCCGTTCGGCTTCGACCGCGATGCCGCCCAGAACGAGGCGGTCTGTGAGCGTGTGCGTGAGGCCAACGCGGACATTTGCTTTGTGGCGCTCGGTTCTCCCAAACAAGAGATCTGGCTGCTGCGGCATGCCGGGCTGATGGGTGTTCCAGCGGCGTTTGCCGTAGGCGCGGGTGTAGATTTCGCAGCCGGGCGCGTGCAGCGGGCGCCCGTCTGGATGCAACGTTCCGGGTGTGAATGGTTGTGGCGCCTGATGCGGGAACCCTTCCGCTTGTGGCGCCGCTATCTGGTAGAGGACAGCTATTTCCTGGTCATTCTGCTCAGAGAAATCGGCCGCCGTCTGGGCCGGAGCTGATGCAGCGAGCCGATGTGCGGCGGAGAGCCGGAGCACCCGGAAAGGAGACGGTCTTGTCACGCAGATTGTGGGTAGTCGCGCTGATCGTGCTTGGTGCGTTTGTGGCTCTCGGCCTGGCTGGCGCGGGCGGCCTGTTTCTTTATCGCCAGCAGCAGACCCGGCAATGGCACGCGATAGCGGAAGCGGCGTTTGAGATAGGCGATTGGGATACCGCTACCCGCTGGTATGCGTTCTACCTCAACCGGGAACGTGAAGATATTGCTGCCCTCGAACGGTATGCGGAAGCGAGCCTGCAACAGGAAGGCAGCCGCAAAAGCGGTTTGGCGCAGGCGGCCATGGCGTACCGACAGATCCTTCACTATGAGCCTGAACGCCAGGATATTCAGCAGGCGCTATTCGACCTCCAGAAAAAGCTCGGCGCCTGGCACGAGGTCCATTATCTCGCGGGGCGAATGCTGGAGAAGGACCCGGGCAATGTGGAATTCAAGCACGAGCAGGCCCTGGCGCTGTACCGCCTGGGAAAACGCAGCGAGGCCGTCGCGGCCTACCGCGCACTGGTTGACGAGGGGGTGGCCACCCCGGAAGCCTACCTCAATCTGGCACGGCTTCTGCGGGAAACCAATCTTACGGAGCAGGCCGACGATGTGCTCAGCGCCCTGGCAACGCGGTATCCCGATGACCCCTCTGTGTTCGTAGCACGTTCCGATTTTTTTCTTGAAGGGCGCGATACGGACCAGGCCCGGCAGGAGTTGCAGCGGGCACAAGCACTGGCGCCGGACGACCCGGAGGTTGTCATGCTGGAGGCACGGCTCGCGTTGGTAACGGGCGATTTTGACGCTGCCGCGCGCGCGGCGCGCAAGGTTCTCGAAGGCGATCCCAGCCAGGCCCGCATGTATCTGGTGCTTGCCCAGGCGCTTGCCGCCAGCGGCGACAAAGAGGCCGGGCTGGATGTCCTGCGCAATGTGGACCCGGCCGTGCGGCGAGACAGCCCGGAGCTGTTCCTGCAGCTCGCGGAACAGCTGATCAATGTGCAGCAGCTGGACGAAGCCCGCGAGGTCATCGCCGCATTTGAAAAGGTTTATCCTGATCATCAGTCCACACTCAATTATCTCGAGGGCCGGGTGTTTCTGATAGAAGGCAATGCCGATGCCGCGGCCGATCGCCTGGCGGCCGTGATCGAGCAAAACCCCGCGATGTCTCCGGCGCGTTTCTTCCTGGCTGTGGCCAATCTCCTCCAGGGAAAACGCAAGGAAGCCCGGGGCAATCTCGAAATCTATCTGAAGGAAAACCCCAGCGACGAGAGTGCGAAGCGACTGTTGGCCGAGGCTATGGGCGTGGAGCCTGACCCGGAACAGATTATTCAGGCGGCCCAGGCGGCTCTCGGCAATCTGGACGCGCGGCCGGACACCCTGGTCTCGTCGGCCCTCGCTCTGCTGGCTTCTGCCCTTCGCCAGGGCACGGTAGCGTCTCAGGCCGGCACCATTGAAGAACTGTTTACCCGCGCGCTTGACCAGAACCCCCGGGAAGTGCGTGCTTACGGAGGCCTTGTGGATGCCTATGTGGCTGCGGACATGCCGGCCAAAGCCCGCGACGTTCTCCGGCGCGCGGCAGAGGCCGGGGTGCCTTCCGCTGAATTGGCCCGCGCCAAAGCCAACGTGGATCTGGCCCAAGGCGAGCCCGGGGCGGCATGGGCAGCCTTTGAGGAAGCGTTCGCCGCTAAACGGCCCTCCGTCGAAGACGCGCGCCAGTGGTCCCGGTTTTTTACACTGCGCGAACAGCCTGACCTGGCGCGCCGGGTCCTGACGGTGGCTGCCGAAATTCTGACCGCCGAACCGGAGCGCGCCGAACTCGCCGTGGAAAGCCTGATGCTGGAACTGCGGTCGGGCGAGGATGAAGCCGCCATGCGTCTTTTAGGCGCCGTCGAATCGCAGGTGGCAGGCCATCCGGCCGCGGAACGGCAACTGCAGGGCGCAAAAGGGCAGCTGGTCTGGCGCCTGATGGAACTGAACGACGCGCGCAAAATCGAAGAAGCCCGCCAGATACTTCAGCAGGGCTCCGGCAGGCATCCGGACGATCCCATGCTCTTTACCCTGCAAGGCATCATGGCGCTCCGCCAGGCGCCGCCAGACTATGAAAAGGCGCAATCCGCCTTTCAGAAAGCGCTGGAAATCGACAGCGACAGCGTCGCTGCGCTCATGGGCATGGCAAGCGTGACCGCCTCGCACGGGGCCCTTTCTCAGGCCATGGAATTCGCCACGAAAGCCGCGGCGATTGCTCCGAAATCCGAGGGCATTGACCTGTGGCGGGCTGAACTGCTGTTTCGTATGCAGCGGTACCTCGAAGCGCGCAACCTGCTTGAAAACATCCTCGCCGAGGTGCCGGGCAGCCCCGCGGCCCTGGAACTGCTCGTCAACACCTATCTGGCTACCAACCAGCTCCGCGAGGCCGAACGGACCCTGCAACACCTGGAAACGCGGCTCGGTCCGGAAGCGAGTCACGTCGAGATGATCAAAACCCTTCGCGGGCGGATCCTGCTGGCGCAAGGAAACGCGACTGGCGCGGAAGATGTACTGCGGGCCCAGCTGGCAGCGAATCCAGACGATTTCTCCGTCGTTCGCAGCCTGGCTCATGCGCTTGCGCAACAGCGGCGTAACGAAGAAGCCGAGATCCTGCTCCGCAATTACGCCGAGGCCCATCAATCCGATGCCGAAGCGTTTGTGTCGCTGGCGCGCTTCTATCTGGGCATGCATGATCCCGCGAAGGTTGACGCCGCATCAACCGCGTTAACCCGCGCTCTACTGCTCGACAATGATTATCTGCCGGCGCTTCGCGCCATGGTGGACGTGCAGTTGCGGCGGGGCAGCACGGCGGGAATTCTCGCAGCATGCGACCGCTACCTGACCCGCGATCCAGTCAACGCCGGCGTGTTGTTTGCCAAGGCCTCGGCGCTGAGCCGTGAGCCGGCCCGGGAACAGGAGGCGCTTGAACTGCTCGGCCAGGTGATCGCCCTGGAGCGCCAACCGGAGTACCTGGCGCTGCGCGGCATGCTGTATTTGCGCGAAAAAAATTATGCTGCCGCCTTGAGCGACTTGCGGGCCGCTTCCCTGGAAGCGCCCGATACGTCTGCCGATTTCGATGCCGCACTCGCCGAAACGTATTGGGGGCTGGGCGAGAAGGAACTCGCGAAAACCCACTACGAGAGCGCGCTCGCGAAATTGCAGGGCAGTGATCCCGCGCCGCCCTGGCGGGCGCATCTTGAAAAACTGATGGCCCAGGAGAACTAGCTGATGATGCAGGAATCGCAGACTCCGGCTGCGCCGGTCCAAGCCCCTGCCGCGGGAACCGAACCTCTTTCGTTCCGTTCGTTATTTGAGCTCAAAGACCTAGTGGTCGTGGCGTTGCTGGCCGCTACTTACCGAAACGTTGCGCATGAACTCCGCGCCGGCTGGACGCTCGTGGATTCCTATTACTCGCATGGGTTTTTGATCCCGTTCATTTCGCTTTTCTTTGTCTGGCGCGAGCGGAAGAGCCTCGCGTCGCTTCCCCGCAACCCTTCCGCCTGGGGATACCCCTGGTTGGCCGCAGCGGCCACGATGCTGTTTGTCGGAGATTTTCTCGGCTTCGGCGTGCTGACGCACATGTCATTGCTTCCGATGATAACGGGCGTATTGCTGCTTACGCACGGCGTGGACCGTACCCGCACGATCTGGTTCCCCATCGCGTTTCTGTTTTTCATGATACCCATCCCGGCGTCTATCACGCAGAGCCTCGCGCTGCGGCTCAAGCTGATCGCCACGGAATCCGCGGTTCAGCTCGCGAATCTGTTCACGCTTCCCATGGTTCGCGAAGGATCGTACGTGCATTTTGGAGACGATTTCCTTCTGGTGGGCGAGGTGTGCGGCGGGCTCCGCTCGATGATCGCCCTGCTGGCTTTGGGCGCGCTGATGGCCTATATCAGCAAAACTCGTTGGCTTGCCCGCATGTTTCTGTTTCTGATCGCGGCGCCGCTCGTGGCCATCCTCACCAACATTCTGCGCATTTTCAGCCTCTGCGTTGTGGGGTATTTTTATGGGAGTACCGTGGCCGCGGGCACATTCCACGACGTCTCCGGCATCCTGATTTTTCTGACGGCCTTCATCTGCTTCTTCACGCTCGAAGGGCTGCTGCGCAAAACCCTGCCCGCCAGGGAAAATCGGGGGACCGCCTCATGAAGCATTATCTGGCCCTGGTGCTCATCCTCGCGCTGATCACGGCGGGACATCTGGCTGTTCTCAAGGCGCATGCCACCGCCAGCGCTGCCCTGCCTGCCGTCGAAACACTGGACATTCCCGATCAGATCGGCGACTACTCCCGGCGCGGCGCCGACGCGGAAATCGAGGATCATGTCAAACAGGTGCTCGGCACGAGCATGATCCTGATCCGGGATTACGTGGCGCCTCCGCAGAAATTTGTTCAACTGACCGTGGTCCACAGCACGTCGCGCCGAAGCCTCCATTTCCCGGAAGTGTGCCTGGTCGGCGGCGGCTGGGAAATTATGACGCAGACCACTCACCCCGTCGGGTTTTTCTTCAACGCCAAGAAACTGGTGCTCGTAAATGGCGACATGCGCCAGCTGGTCCTCTACTGGTTCAAGACCGGGGACGAACTCACCGGCAACTTTTTTGTAAACGCCTATCATTGGGCCAAGGCCCAACTGGCGTTTGGCTCGCCCACCTCAACCATGATCAAGGTGTCCACGCTGCTCCGCCCGGGTCAGAGCGAGGAGGCAGCGTTTGAGACTCTGGAAGATTTTGCCGTCAAACTCACGCCCATTCTACAGGAGCGGATTCCGTAGAACGGGCCGGTGCACGCCGCCGCATCCCGACCGGGTCGGCGAAGCAGTCAGAAAAGGGAGACGTTATGAGATCGGATTCCACTGCCCGGAGAATGAGCGCTCTCGGTACGATGGCACTCCTGTGCCTGCTGCTCGCGGTGATCCCCGCGTGCGGCGGCCGCCGAAGCCAGCAACAGACCGAGCTGGGGCAGACCTTCCTCAGCATCGGGAAGAGCGACGAGGCGTTGCTGGCTTTTGAAAAAGCCCTCAAGATGAATCCGCACAATACCGATGCCGAACTGGGTATGGCGCGCTGTTTTGCGGTTCAGGACAACCTGGAAGAGGCCCTGACGCATTACCGCCGAGTCATCGAGCTCGATCCGGGCAAAGAAACGGCTTATGTCGAAGCCGTACGGATCCTGCTGCGAAAAGACCGGCGTGGCGATGCAGAAAACCTGGCCATGGATTTCGAGAAGGTCCATCCGGACAAAGGCGGGATACTGCACGCGTTTATCATGCAAACCGCCGGCCAGACCGCGGACGCCATCGCCCTGCTGGAAGGCCTGGCGGCGAAATACCCCGCCTCGACGGATGTGCGGGTCAGCCTGGCCTCCGCCCTGGCAGCCGCGGGCCAGGATGCAAAAGCCGTTGAAACCCTCGAAGACGTGCTCGCCAATGTTGACCCGGATTCACTGGCCGCCCGCATGAAATTGGTGGAGGTCTATCAGAAGCAAGGAAAGACCGACGAGATCGTCACTCAGTTTCGGGAAATGGCAAATCAGAAACCCGGCGACCTGGGCATCCAGCTTGCGCTCGCGCGCAGTCTCGTCGCTAAAAAGGAATATGCGGAGGCGGAGGACATTGCCCGCGCCATTTTGCGCGAACTGCCCGAATCGGGCTGGGCCAATTATGTGGTGGGTGCCTGCCTGCTTGCCCGCGAAGAATACGAAAAGGCCGTGATGTATCTCCAGACCGCCACGCAGGCCCTCCCGGAATCTGAGGCGGTGCGGGATCTTCTGGCGGTCGCGCGACGGGGAGGCGCACCCCTGGCTCAGGCGCCAGAGACCGCGGCTTCGACTGCACCGCAATCTCCTGCCCCGGGGGAAGCCCACCCGCAATCGGCCGGAGATTTGCCCTGGCCGGTCCTGTGGAAGCAGGCGCGTTTTGATTTGCTGCTACAGCAGAGCGATGCGCTGCTGTCCCATGATGAGCCGAATCTGCGTGAGACTCTCGTGCTGGCTGCCCTCTTCTCGGGCGATCCGAGCGATCCACCCCGCGCGAAGCAATTCGCCGAAGGTTTGCCGCAGGACTCGCCCTACCGGGCCCTGCTGGCGGCCCTGGAAGCCCGGGACCCCGAGGCAGCCCTTGCCGTATTCGATGCGTGGACGGAAACTGAGCCGGAACGTGTCGTTCTTCGCGGCAACGCGTACGGGTTTACCCTCATGCTCGTGGGCGCCCGGGCCAAAGCGCTCCAGGAACTGTCGGAATGCTATGCCGCGGCGCCCGATAACGCCGTCGCGCTGTTCAACCTCGCTACCATGTACCGCACCGCGCGCTTGCCGGAGTACGCCGTACAGGTTCTGGACAGATTTCTGGCCCTGTATCCCGACAATCTGGGCGCCCGGCGCACCCTGCTGCGCCTGCTGGTCGATGCCAACGAGATGAGCCGGGCCCGCGCCATCGCAGAATTCACGTATCAGCTGTATCCCCATGATGCCGAGGCCGTGGTTGACCTCGCCAGCGTGTACCGCGTCACCGGCGAGGTGGACCTTGCTCAGAGTCTCCTGACACACGCCCAGGATGCCGACCCCGATAGCGCGCCCTTGCGCGTGGCTGAAGCACGCCTCAATCTGTTGCAAGGCCGGGACGATGCCGTTTTGCAGTCGCTCGAGGGCCGTGCATTTGATTCGGTAGAGCACGAGGCCGCCCGGGAGAGCTTACGGGCTTTCGCGCTGGCGGAAAATAATGATTGGTCCGAGGTAACCGCGATTTGCGAGGCCCTTCCGTCGCAAAAGCGCTCGGCCGGCCTCCATCTGTTGAGTGCTGCTGCCTATCTTCACGGGGACAAACCTGAATTGGCGCGTGGTGCGCTGGACGGAGCTAGTAAAGCGTCCTGGGAGCGCTTCTCCGGTGCGGCGGTGGCTCTGGCGGCGCTCGGAATACTCGACCCGCCGAAAGGGTCAGAGACACTTGTGGCGCAGCTCACTGCGGCTCCTGAGGGGCTGGCAGCCTACGTGCATGGCGTCGCATGCCTGGCCGAATCCCTGCCCGACTGCGCCGTGGGACCGTTGGAAAAAGCGAGCGCGGCTGCGCCCGGCTCGGCCTCGCTGGCGGCTCTGATGCTGGAGGCGCTGACGAACACGATCCGGTTCGGCGATCCTGCGCCGAAAGCACAGGAAGTGGCGCAACGGGCCCCGGCCGACCCGCGCACCTGGCTGGCTCTGGCCGCATTCTGTCATGCCAAAACGGATACCGCCGGTGAAAATGCAGCCATCCAGAAGGCACTCGAACTCGATGGGAACAACGCGGCGGCGTGGCTTCTTCGTGCGCGGTATCTTGAAAGCGCCGGAGACAAGGCCGGTGCGCTGGCTGCCTATGAGCGCGTGCACGCAACACGCCCCACCGACCCGGTTGTGGGCAATAATCTGGCCTACCTGATACTCGAGACCGGCGGCGATCCGCAGCGTGCCCTCCAACTGGCTCACGCCGCCCTGGACGCGGCGCAGAATAACCCGGCCATTCAGCCCAATGTCCTGCATACCCTGGGGCTCGCGGAGCTGCGGGTAAAGAAACTGGATGATGCGGAAGAGCATCTCGGGCGCGCGCTGCAGATGCGCCCCGGCGACCCAACCCTGCTTCTGGATTTCGGCGCCCTTCTTCTTGAAAAAGGCAACACCAGCGCCGGGCAGCGCTACATCCGCATGGCCATTGACTATGCTGATCGGCTGGGACTGGCTTTTCCCCGGAAAGATGAGGCGCAGCGGCTGATCGAGACGGAATCGCCGTGACCGGTTTCCGTTTCTTGGGGATCTGACTCAGAACCGGGCCGGCCTTGAAGCGGGCGGCCCGGTTTTGTCATGTCGATGCACTGCGGAGCGCCATTCCGAGTCAGCGGGCGTCGTACAAGTCTCCAAAGACCCAGGGCAGCGGTGTGCCGTCCGGTTTTTCCACGATATATCGCAAATCCCACAGCCCTGGTCCAGGAAACGCGATCGGCTCCACATAATGTGGTGCATCCGAGCCGGGTTTGATTCCGTCGAGCGAATAGCGCACGCGAAACCCGGACGGTACGGCGAAAGACACGCGTGTTTCGGCGGAACAAAGGCCACCCCGGGGACTCACAGCAAGGCCCGCCAGCTCTGGAATCACCGCGGTTGTGATTTCGAGATCGTCGATAAAGGCTTCAAACGGCCCTGTGGCGCCGTGCTGGTCATAGGCGGCCATGATCCGGCGGATCAATTTCCCCGCGTGCCGGCCCAGCGGTACGGTAACCGGCTGCCATTCGCCCACCGCACCTTTGGGCGTACCGGGATGAATGTTTTCGCCTTCTGCGGTTTTAATTCGGGAATCACGCAACGTCGAGCCGTCGTCAAACAACATATCCACCCCTACGTGCCGCCCCGCCTCGTTTGCGGGAAGGAACCAGTAACGGAGCTGCGTATCCGAATAGACTCGCAGCGGCTCTTCAAACAGGGAAAAATAGATGTAACTGTGCTCTCCATCGCGGGCCTCGCCTGCCACCCGGAGCGCCCTGGCGCCGTGGTGCGACGTCCCCTCCGCCGGCGCACAGAAGCCTTCCTCGACGCCCCGCAACCCGCCGCCTTCAGCGGCCGGGGTGTTCGCGAGGCCTTCCGGTTCGCCTGTTTCCCAGCCCGTGGCCAGGGCGCCCGGTTCGAACGACGACGGGTGCCGTGAGACGGTGTTGGCCAGGCAACGGGCGCGCTCTCCCGCGGCGTTTTCGACCGAAAACTCTCCGCTCAGGGCGGCATTGGCGATCAGGTCTGCTTTCATGCAGCCGCGCCCAATGGCGACATGAGGCTCCAATGCATGGTGAAACACGGCGTTTTCAAGGCGAAAAGTGCCCGCCTCGCAGGTCATCCCGCCGCTGATACTGTTAAGTTGCTGTATCAGGACGGAGCCCACTCCGCTGAACTGGCCGCTGCAGTGGCCCGCCCACATCTGCGAAGTAAAAAACCGGGCCCGTCCGGCAAATTGGTCTTCGGCGATGATCGCGCCCACCTCGTACTTGCCCAGAGGGACCAGTTGCATGAGTAGAAAATCGAGCCCTTCGCCGCCGCACGCGCTTAGCACGGCGCAGCGGCTTCCGGTGTCGGTTCCGTGCATGAGAATACGCGCATTACTTCCGCCCCCGTCGTCGCGGAAGGCGATACCGTCGTACGCGGCATACAGGAATGTGCGGTAGATATGTTCCCGCGCACAACGGCCGAAGACCATCGCCTCGAGATTGCCGCGCTGCTGATCGATGATCGGCTCGAAGGTGTCTTTGCTATACGCCGGCCGGGGCAGATCGTGCGGCAGCCTCAACCCATAATGGGGATTCATCTGCACATCCACCACCCAGCCGTCGCCCGCGGATTTGCTCACAAACAGCCCACGCCTCAGGAAAGCGCCGCCAAGGTAGCTGATGTAATGGCCTTCACTGGGATGCGTCCAGAAATCCACCCCCTGCCAGGCATTCGAAATCGTCACGTCGATGAGCCAGCATGCCGGTCCCAGCGAACGCACCGCCCACGGATACGGCTGCACGTCGAGCAGATTCTGCTCCGGGTACCAGATCGTCAGGCCCCGCAGACCCGATTTTGCGGACAATGCAATAAACGGCGCACCGCCTTCATCGCCCTGCCCGCCCATCGGCATCAATACCGACCCGCCGGACTGCGTGTGGTGCGGCACGTCGAAACAGCCGCGCAGCTCCACACCCGCCGGAACCGTCAGTGCCCCGCGAAACCGGTAATATCCCGCGGGGACATAGACGGTCGCCCCGCCCAGACGCTCCGCAGCCGTCAATGCCCCTTGGAACGCCTCCGTGTTGTCGTCGAGGTCCGGCCGCGCCCCGTAGCCGGTCACCAGCACTACGTCGCGGCTTCCCGGTGCGGGAGCCGGCGGCGCGGGTGGCCGCGAGACATCCGGCACCTCAAACGTCATCGCGTGGTGGGTTATCATCACATCGGCGTTCGTCGCGGCGTTTTCGATGACCGGCTGGCCGGCAAACTTGTTGCCGAGAAGGCGGGCGCGGTTGACCCGCTCGCCCAGTTTCACGGGGCTGGCAGCGCCCTGAAACTCGCATCCCAGCAGCGACACCGCGCCGGCCGCCGCTTCCACGCCCGACGTCGTCCAGGCGTCAAACACGCAATTCTGGAACGTCAGCATGCCGTCGCCTTCGAGCAGAACGCCGTGTCCATCCAGGCCGGTGAACGTGCACGTGTTGAATTGCGACACAGTATCAAACGCAGCGGTCGCATGGACGGCATGCTGCGATCCTTCAAACCGGCATCCCACGGCAGCCAGGCCGATGCCGTTCAATTTTTCGAGATGGACTGCCGTCGCGCAATTCTCAAAAACGCTTCCGTACAACACGGCGTTGGTCGTGCCCTGTGCACCCTGGCGGATGACCAGGCCCCGCTGGTATCCCTCAATGTGGAGTCCATACAAATACTCCCAGTCGCTGCGTCCCATGTCGACAGCCGTGGCTTCCCGGGCCACCTGCGCGCGCAGGCTGGCCGCTGCGGATTCGCCGGCCGGGCTCCCGGGCAGCTTCGATTCGAGCCACCACCGCGGACTGATGTCGATATCAATAACTCGGCCGATATCCGTACAGGAATCGATGAATACGCCGGTCTCGAGCGCGGTCATGTATACATTTTTCAGGGTGTGCAGCTCATTGGTTTCCGGGCCCGTCTTGAAGCCTCGGTAGACATTGACCAAGGTCACATTGTGGAGGGTGTAGTTGTCCACACCCGCTACCGGCGACGTCTCGATGGCCCAGGGATAGGGTACGATGGCGTCCGGCTTCTGCTCGGGATACCAGATCGACAATTCCCGCAGTCCCGAGCCGCATTGCATCACGATCGCCGATTCGCCTTCGGCGTTCCCATGGTGCTCGACCGGCATCAGGACCGTCCCCACCACGCCTTCCCTGTCCGGCGGCAGCCATTCTCCGCGCAGGGTCACAGCATTTCTCAGCAGCAGATGGCCCTTGAGGAGATAGCGGCCTTCCGGCAAAAACACCGTGCCGCCCCCCAGAGCCGCCACCGCATCGATCGCCGATTGAATCGCTTCCGTCGCATCCTCCCCGGCTGATGCGGGCGCTTCGACCACGGCCGAGGCGATGATCCGGTCCTCTACGGGATATTTCGCGTCGATCAGGCGGATTCCCGCCGTCCCCGGTGCTGCCTCCACATTCAGGCAAATCGCCAGTAAACACAGTGCAAACCCTGAAAACCGCGTCATGATTCGGGATCTCCCTTCCGCAATTGATTAAGCGAGGCCTTCTGCCCGCCAACCGTTGTACCATGAAGCCGCGCGCGGATCGACTCTCACGGCCTGTGGCACGCTCCTCCAGTTGATATTGTCCGATTGGCAGCCCACAATACCGGCCAATAATTCAACAACCATCTCATCTTCACCAGAGGGCGGACAGCATGCAGGAAACCGATCTCAGCACATTGACCTGGCAACTTTACGGTTGGCGGCCGCACACGTGGCGGCTGGGGAAGTCCATGGAAACGGGGGCGGCCATGCAGGCCGATATCGGCCCGGTTCCTGCCCGTGTGCCGGGGTCGGTTCAGCAGACGCTGCTCGAAGCGGGCATCCTGCCGGACTGGAACGTTGGCCTGAATTCGCTCGCCTGCGAATGGGTTGAACTCCGCCATTGGGACTTCTCGGCCATCCTTCCCGCCGGATTGATCACCCCCGGCCAGCGCGTCTTCCTCGATGCCCAGGGACTCGATTATTCCGGCTGGATTCTCGTCGATTGCCGCGAAGTTGCGGTGTTTAAAGGCACATTGACTCCGCACCTGCTGGAACTGACTCCGGCTTTGTGCGATGGCGAAGCGCATCAGCTGAGTATCGTTTTCGATGTTCCGCCGCCTGAGCAGGGCCAGATCGGCTTTACCTCGCATTCGCGCTGTTTCAAACCCCGTTTTTG
>DAOSJS010000063.1:0-14716 GCA_035367355.1 Candidatus Hydrogenedentota bacterium | reverse complement strand
GATACTGCCGCCAAACGAGCGTGATACGCGTCAACGGTATTGTCAAACCGCAAATTAACGGCGCATTGCGGATCTCGCCCAACATAGACGGGCGAGCGGGCGATGGGGAACCTCGCGCCATCTTCCGGCCCGCTCACAATCACCAGATAATCGGGATGGCCGGCCTGTTTCATCATTGGGGGACCTTTATGGAAATGGTGCACTTGCCTTTGAGAAAAAATCTCTGACGTATCCTCGATGTTGGAACTGCGTTGCCTCGTGCGAACAGTAACGGCACCCGCCTCGGCCAGGATACGGGTGAGCTCCTGCCCAACTGAGGTTCAAATCCAAAACAGCCTCACAACCGTATGCGCGCAACTCTACCAATATGGCGCATGGGATGCCAACAATCAGCCTCAATTCGGACACACACGGAGCGCGCACCGCACGTCGGAAAAGCGCCTGGAATCCGCCTGGGACTCGTTCTACCCCCAGATGCTGCACGTGCTTCGCTTTACGTAACGCTTCTTGGGGGGTGACGATGCTCAGTAACTCGCCTCACGGACGCCCAAAACCGTGCATGGACGGGAATGTGAACGTTCACTTGTGAACGTTCATATCTTGTGCTATGGTAAATCCGCTGCGCGTAGGATCACCGGCGAACGGCGGGAGAATTGGCCGCCGTTTTGTGTTTTCTGTTGAGAGGCGGAGACCGTTCATGGTAAATGCGGTATGGGCGTTGCTGCTGGTCCTGCAGGGGGAGAATGTCGCGACGCTGCCGGACACAGGGGAAACGGTCGAGAGGATCGAAGTCGCGAATCCATGGTGCCGGATAACGTTTGACCCGGCCACCGGCGCGCTTCGCAGCATCGTCAACGCGCAGACGGGGGATGACTGCCTCAAAGGGTCCCAATCCGCTGCGATGCCCTTTCGCTTGTATGCGGATCTCACTCGCGAGTTCATCATCGGGCAGAACGAGAAGTTTCAACTGGTCTTCGACGACCCGGAGGCCATAGCGGAGACGGTGGTGCAACCCGATACGTGCCGCCTGGTCGAGGTTAACCAGGAGCCTGACCTGACCTTGCGCTATGAAGGGGAAGGCCTGGAGGCGCGCCTCCGGATCAGCCTGTCAGAGGAATCCGGGACGTCGGACTGGTCTCTGCGCATCAGCAACACGAGCGAAGTCACGCGGGCGTTTCTCGTGGGATTTCCGTATCTCGAGGGCGTTCGCCTGGGGCCGAATCCAGAGCACAACCTGGCTACTGCCATGGATCAGGCCGGATTGGTGGTGCCGGCCTGGGAGCGCCCCGGCGGGGTGCTGGGCGAAAGCAATCAATTGTCCATGCAATGGCACGCCGTCTGGGATCCCGTGTCGGACAATGCCCTGGGCCTTTTGTTCATGGACGCAGACGTCAAGCCGAAGCGCCTGGAGCTTTCTGAAGCACGGATTGAGCTGCACCATTTCCCGCCGCTTGTGCTGGCCCCGGGCGAATCTGTGGAACTGCCGCGCGTGCGCTTCCTCGTGTATTCGGGGGACTGGCGTCCCGCGGCCCGGGCCTATGGGGCCTGGTATACGCATGCCTATCCGCACGTGACGCCTCCGGCCTGGTTCCGCACGTCTGACGGCCTCAACGGCCTCCATGTCGGCGTCGGCCCGAACCGGTTGGAGAGCCTGCGCGAACTGCCCCGGCTCCACCTGCGTACGCCCGTGGATGTCCTGGAATACGCCTTTTTCTGCCAGGGTTCGGTGGGCCACGATAACGTGCACACGGACGGCGACAACATCATCCGGGAAGACTTGGGTGGCGCCGCAGCCATGCGCGAAGGCATCGCGGGCGTCCATCGGCTTGGACTCCATGCCACGCTGTATGTGGAAGGATTCATTGTTCATAAGGACAGCCACCTGGCGGCGACGGGCCAGGCCCAGCGCTGGTCGGTCATGCACAGGGACGGCAGCTCCACCGGGCCTTACAGCGAGAGCGGTTTCCTGCATATGTGCCCGGGCTGCACGGAGTGGCAGGATCATCTGGCGGATGTCGTCGCGCGCCTGCTGACCGAGACGGGCGCGGACGGGGTCCGCCTGGATTCGCTCGGGTTCTATTATCTTCCGTGCTACAACCCGGCGCATGAGCACGCCTCGCCTTTCGATTACAATGAATGGGTCAAACAACTCCTCGCGAAGGTGCGCGCCGCGGCGATCGCCGTGAAGCCTGACGTGCTGCTGTTAACGGAAGGCGCGGCGGACTGGTTCGGGCCGTGGTTTCACGGGGCCTTGGCTGCGCGCTGCCCACGGGACCTGCCCCCAATGCGGCTGGCCGTGAATCCATTCAGAAACTATGTCTATGCCTCCGGTGCTCTATGGGGCTCGTTGGCGGGATATCCCGGCGGCGGTTGCCATGGCTCCGACACCAGCACGATGGACTGGAACTGGGCCTGCGCACGAACCTCCGCCGGGGAGGCGCTGGTCTGGGGGGACGTTCGCGATGACGGCCCGCGCAGCCCGGACCCGGAGATTGTCGCCCGCTGTTTCGAAGGCGAGGGCTATTGGGCGGTGGTGGCGGCACGCCCGGCGTGTCAGGAGGCGATCTGGCCGCGGGGGACCGGGATTTCAGATCAACACCATCCCTACACGCTCACCCTGCCCGGACTGGCCTCGGAAGCTCAGGACGCCGCGCTGTGCGACGTGGAGACACTCACCTGGACGCCGCTGCCGCTCGAACGCGAAGGTGAGGATGTCCGGTTCGAGCTGACTACGAACTGGGCGCTCGTGGTGCTGCGGCGGGCGGGAGGTCCGGCGCTGGCGGGATTCGGATCGTTGCCGGCACTCACACGGGGCGCGTCCGTGTCGCTGGACACGGTAGTGCTTCTTCCGGAGGCGGCGGATGCGGACCTGGTGGCTGTTGTGTCTGCTCCGGGTCTGCACGTGGCGGTCGAAGGCGGCGGCCGCGTGCCGGGCAGGGCGACCCTCACGGCGCCTGTCGACGCGCTGCCTGGGAGTTACGCTGTGACACTGTCCGGCAGAAATCTGCTTGGCATGAAACGATTTGTTGTGGTGGAATGAGTTCGGGCCGCTGGCAGGCATGTGCGATGGATCCGGGTTCCAGCAGGAACCCGAAAGAGGAGTTACCTGGAATGAGTGGCGTCACTATTGTGGGCATTATCCCGTCCCGTTACGGCTCTACGCGCCTGCCCGGAAAGGCGCTCAAGCCCATTCTTGGCAAACCGATGATCCAGCGGGTGCATGAGCAGGTTTCCCGCGCGCGCGGCTTGAGCGCCGTGTATGTGGCGACAGACGACGAGCGGATTGCGGACTTTGTCGAGTCCTTTGGCGGCCAGGCGATCATGACCTCGCCGGATCATCCCAGCGGCACGGATCGCCTGGCCGAGGCGGCGGCTCAGCTGGAAGCGGATATCGTGGTGAACATCCAGGGCGACCAGCCATTTGTCGACCCCCACATGATTGAAGAGCTGGTGCAGCCGCTGCTGGACGAACCGCCGCTTCAGATGTCCACGCTGATACACGCCCTCACGCGGGAAGAATCGCTCACTGATCCGAGCGTGGTGAAGGTGGTGGTCGATCGGGAGGGAAACGCGCTTTATTTTTCGCGTTCACTCATCCCGTATCCGCGTGAAAATGTTCCGCACCCCGTGTATGAACACATCGGACTCTATGCCTATCGCAAGGATTTCTTGATCACTTTTACGAAACTGGCGCCGACGACGCTGGAGCTGGTTGAATCGCTCGAACAATTGCGCGCCCTGGAACACGGCTGCCGGATACGGACCGTCGAAACGAAATGCGCCGATAACGAGCTGAGCGGATTCAGTATTGACACCCCAAAAGACATCGAACAGGCGGAAGCAATGTTGCGGGAACGTGGTTTGGAATAGGGCTGATATTGAAAGAGGATGTATGCCATGAACGTTGACATAAATGAACTGAACGCGCTGAGAACCCAGCTGGATCCCGTCATGCTTGAGCGAGTGGACGCGGCGGCAGACCACGTCGTGGCAGCAAAAGAGCGGGGTGGCCGTGTAGCCGTGGTGACCGGCAGCGGCCCGAACCTTCACGAAGGCGTGACCACGCTCATCGCGGAACTCATGCGCCTGGGCGTGATAGACGCTGTCACCACCAGCTCAGCGGTCGTGTCCCACGAAATGGGAGGGACGCTCGACAAGGTCAAACGCTTTCAGGGGCATCTCGTCGGCATCGAAGCGTGGCTGCTGCCGCGCAGCGGTGAATTTGAATTGACGGTCATGGACGACGAGACGCTGGAACAGATTGCCCGCTACATGCCCGTGGACATGGATCTGATTGAGCGGATGCGCAAAGTCGAGGGCAAGACGATCATCAAAGCCGCGGGCAATCTGGGCTATCCCGTAGGCCTCTGGCTGGAGCAGCTGTCGCGGGAGATCAACGAGCTGGCCCATTCCTGCGGGGCCTCCTTTGAGGAAGTCGCTGGCCTGGGCGCGGATGAACGCACGATGATCGGGATGGGCGCCCGGAAAGGATTGCCCGTGCTCGTGACCGTGCCGCAACTGATCGGCGGCGGCTGCGTTGGCCTCCATATCGGCGACAGCATCAGCATCTGCGAGCGGGCGACCCGGCTGGCCCGCATGCTGGACAACGCGGACGTCATCATCGAATCCGCCGTTGCGCTGACCCAGGAAGTCCATGACGGCCCTCTGGAGCGCTACACCGGCCACGGCCTCTGGTCCGCCTGGCAGGGGCATTACAGCTTCAGCCTGGAAGGAAAGAAGCTGATCCGTATCGACCTGGATCCCACACTGGACACCGTCTGCAAAGTGGAACGCGAGGGGAAGGCCGTCCAGGCCGCCATCACCGACGGACTGCCGAAAACCAAGTTTTTCAAAGTGCCGTTCCGCATGGAAATGTCCGGATTTGCGCGCCACGAGGGAAGCACAGCCGTCATCGGCGACATCGGGATGGTGTGGCCTATCATGGCCAGCCGCATCGCCGAACGGCTGGGACTGCCGCTGGAATTCATCTCATATCCCCAGCAGACTCCCCTCGGCCAGGCCATGCGCGAGACCATCGTGAGCGAAGTGAAACCGCTGAACCGGGATCGGATGCTTGCGGAGCTCGTCCGCCGTAACAGCGCCCCCTTGCAGGCCGACGCGCAACGGACGCCGCTGGATGAAATGAAACTGACGGTTTAGCTTTTATTCCTCGCTGGAACTCGAGCCGAGCTGCGTCCAGAACGTCAGCCCGGTCAGGTCGCGCCTGGGTTCAAACAGGCTGGACAGCACATACGTAACTACGAAAGTCAGGATCTGTCCGAAGAATCCAACGTAGTAGATGTGCATGGGTTTCACCAGCAGACTGGCGGTGCGGAGAGAGCAGCCCAGGGTATGTGCGACTTGCTCAGGCGTAATCTTCAGGAATTCCACGGCGGCAATGTAGGCCGAGAAAAGTATGGTGGCCCCAATCCCAATCGTGACGGAGCGGCTGCTGCCGCGCGTGGTGAGGAACCCGAGCACGTACACACCGAGAATGCCGCCCGACGAAATTGAGGCAATTTTCATAAGAAAATCCTGCAGCGTCAGATCGCTGAGGGTGTAAAACAGCGTTGCGCCGCCCATCATCAGCAGGCAGGAAGCCGCGGTCGTCGCGCGCGCCGCGGCGACATAGTGCTGCTCGCTGGCTGATTTGGCGAGATGGCGGCGGTAGATGTCGGTGATGAACACCGCAGAGATACTGCTGATCGTCGCCGAGGACGAGGCCATCGCCGCTGCCAGGATGCCGGCAATGACGATGCCCGCGAGGCCGGTGGGCACCATCTTCACGCAGAAATAGGGGAGTATGGCTTCGGCTTTCGCGCCGGCCGCTCCGGTCAGGATCGCCTGCGCCTGCGGATCGGGGTGCTGCAGGAAGAAGACATACAGGGATGTGCCCAGGAACATGAAAAATGCCCAGGTCGGCACACTGCACAGGCAGCAGATCCAGATCGACTGAAACGCCGCCTTGGGGTCTTTGGCGGATACGTATTTCTGCACGACGTCCTGGTTCGCGCTGTACTCAAACACCCATCCTGCCAAACCGGTAATCAGCATCATGAGGATGGCCTTGTCGCGAATCGAAAACCACGGGACCGGCTCGATGGCGCCGGTGCTGGCATTCAAATCGCCCAGCATGAATTTGTTGTGCTCCCAGCCGATCCGGAACACTGCGAGGATCCCGCCGTCGATCCCGCGGATGACGGTGATGAACAAGACAATGGCGCCAAACCACAGCAAAAAGACCTGAAAGAACTGCGCCCAGACAATGCCTCTCGCTCCGCCGAGCACGGTATAGACGGTGATCACCAATCCGCCGAGCAAAATGCACGCATAGGCCGAAGCGCCGGTCATCTGCTGGAAAACGAGCGAAACGAGATAGAGGATGGTCGCGATCCGCAAGACCTGGGCCGCGGTGAAGGTAGCCGAGACATAGGTGCGGATCCCCACCCCGTAGCGGCTTTCGAGGTATTCGAATGCGGAGGTGCAGCGGTTACGCCGGTAGAACGGCAGAAAGAACTTCCACCCGATATACACTCCGAATGGCAGCATGAGTGTGCCAATCCAGCGAAGATACGCGGATTTATACGCATCAGCCGGATAAGCCACCACCGTGACCGAACTGATCATGGTCGCGAACATAGCCAGACCGAGCAACCAGGCGGGAAATTGACGGTTCGCCACGAAAAAACTCTCGGTAGACTTGTTGCGCTTTGCGAACAAGGGCCCGATGGCCGATACCCCCACGAAATACACCCCCAGAATGGCCCAGTCCAGACGCCCGAATTGAGTCGGCATAAGTCCCCCTTTGCACTCGTATGCCCTCGCGCCCTTACACGCTGAGAGCCGGAGTGTTCTGAATGCCGCCCGCTAACGCGCCAAGCCTCGTGTCCCGCGGGCGCAGCCTTCCAGATTGTAGCGCGACGTGAACGATAACATATTTTATGCAATTTGGGACATTGCAGAAGAAGAGAGGGGGGTATATTTCAGTTAACTGCAAGCACCACTGCTACTTCCTGCATGACTTTTGCGAACAGGTCTCTTTGGACGCCTCTCGCGGAACGTCTCGCTTTGTGGATAGGTAAAATCAAAAAATCGGCGTCTCCGCGTGCGGCGCATTCCGGTTTCTCCGTCGTTCGGTGACTTAAAAACGTGAACTTGCCTCGCTCAATAGAAGTGAACCGGATGACATTTTTTCGTTCTCAAGCCTGTCAAGTAATAGACTGATTTTGTTGGTCTCAAAGCCGTCATGGGAGGTCAGCCACAGCATTGAGGGGCAGCTATCTAGCTGCCGCTGGGAAAAGATGAGGGAGGCATTTCAATTCCAATGGCTATGTAGCACGATCCCACTCTTGAAGGGAGGAGAGGCGCAACTCTAGTATGGAATTTACCTGGCATCATTTAAGGAAGCAGGCACGGGCGAATACTGCGGGCCTCGACGCCTGGACTGGCGGTGCGAGAAAGGCTGCCCACGGGTTTGGATTCGCCGGACGCCACTGATCCGCTGTCTTCTCAAGCCTGTTCCGGTCGCCTGTCCGGGGCCTGTTGCCTCAGGTTCCTGCGAGCCTGAAATGGACGTCGGTAGTTCATCTCCGATACGCTTGAGAAATAGGTGATTCCCCTCTTGACACAGGGCAGTGAGTGTGTTAGGTTGAGATTGTTCGTTGTGAACGTTCACGACGACCGCCTGAGAAGGGCAGATTTTCGTGGATGTCCGGGGTGCTGATTTTGATGCCGGGTGTCAGGCCAGGGGTGGGGCCCATACACCCAGAGAGGATGGAGCAGACGCTCCAGATGAGGAAAGGAGGGAAGCCAGCTGACACACTATCGACCCCAACGCACGTTTCCTGAAATGCATAGTGCCATAGTTTTTTGTGTGGGGCTGTGGAAATCGCTACCGATAGGCGAATCAAGGAAAGGGTGGTACGATGAAGAAGCGAGGTTTCACCTTAATTGAGCTGCTGGTGGTGATCGCGATTATTGGCATTCTTGCCGCGATCCTCCTCCCAGCGCTGGCGCGCGCCCGCGAGGCAGCTCGCCGGGCCAGCTGCCAGAACAACCTGAAACAGTTTGGGCTGATCTACAAAATGTTCGCCAACGAATCCCCCGGCGAACGCTGGCCGGCCGCTGGCGTGAACATGCAAGGCAAAGGCTACATCTCTGTCCCGGATGTGTGGAATGTTCCCGGGCGCGTCGATGATATCTGGGCAGTGCCCTTCGGCCCGGAAATTTACCCCGAGTATTTGACGGACATCAACATCTGGTTCTGCCCGTCCCGCGCAAACATTAACGCGGACAAATACATTGGCAACAACGGCGACTGGGTGATCAACGGTCAGCTGGATCCTGTGCTATTCGAGGACGACGTGTCGTACTCGTATTACGGTTACGTGATGTCGAACGTGCATGAATACGCCACGATGATGATTGCGATTGACGCTGCGACGGGCATGTGGTCCACCGGCAACACGAAAACGGCCAATCAGATCCTGGACATACTCAGAGGCGACGTCGATCTGACTAAGGTGGGCGTTACCCGCGACCAGATCCGGGCCAGGATCCAGAACCGGATCGAATGTTATCGCACGACGCCCAGCTTCTACTGGCCGCTGGGTTCCTCAAGCCCCTTGGCGAATCAGTTCAATATTGTTGGCGCTGGCGGTGGAGACACTATCCTCAAACTGCGGGAAGGTGTGGAACGGTTCTTCGTGACCGACATCAACAATCCGGCCGGCAGTTCCAAGGCTCAGAGCACCATCCCGGTCATGTGGGATGAGGCCATGTCCGGTTCAGGTGACTCTCCGGATGTCCTGGAGAAATGGAAATACAACCACGTTCCCGGCGGCTCCAACGTGCTGTACATGGACGGCCATGTCGAATTCCTCCGCTGGCCCACAGGCGACCTGGATGCCATTCCGATGGGGCAGTGGTCGGGCATGATGGGCAGCTTGTGGTAAACCCTGGTGCCACCTGAGGCGCCGTGATTGAACACGGTTTGCATGGGGCGCTGTCTGGAGGTCTGGGCAGCGCCCTTTCTCTTGCTCCATAGGCAGTACATCGGTTCAGCGAGCACGGAAACGGAGGTCCTCGGCCATGCATCGCAGCACAGGTTGGTTTCTCATTGTCTCGGTGGCTTTGTTGTGTGGGGGCTGCGGTGGTGGAGGCGAGATGCCTCAGTCTACGGCTGCACAGCCGCCTTCGGGCTGGGTCATCGTGATCCCGCCAGACGCTGCCACCCCTGTGGCCAAAGCCGCGGAAATGCTCAGCGAAGAGATCTATAAACGCACGGGAGAGGTGCTTGAGGTAGCGGCCGCCATGCCAGCTCCCGAGGTCCAGGCGATTGTTCTCGGCAGTATCGACGCGCCGCCAGCCGGAATGCCGCCCCCTCTCGCAGATCGTGCCGTGCCTCTGGAAGAGGAAGGCTATGCCGTCTGGACGGACAGTTCGTCACGTCCGGCGGCCACCATCTGCGTGCTGGGGCGG
Organism: Candidatus Hydrogenedentota bacterium; assembly: GCA_035367355.1. Taxonomy (GTDB): domain Bacteria; phylum Hydrogenedentota; class Hydrogenedentia; order Hydrogenedentales; family SLHB01; genus UBA2224. Next base: position 5,236 of record DAOSJS010000063.1, on the reverse strand, counting down.
GAACCCCGCGGAGCTGTCTTTGGGGCAGGGGCCATCCTGCGGGCAGCCCGCATGGTACCGGGGGAATTTTCGCTGGATCCGGGCTTTCAGGTGAGCACGGCCCCTGCATATCCCGTGCGCGGCCATGAATTGGGCTACCGGCACACCTCCAACACCTACGACGCCTGGAGTGTCGAACAATATGAGCAGTATATCCGCGATCTGGCGGTATTCGGCGCCAACGGGGTCCAGCTCATCGTCCAACTTGATTCTCTGGAAACGGACGGGCCGCACATGGCCGAGCCGGTCCTGGAACGGACGGAAAAACTGACCCGGATACTCGGCGATTACGGAATGCGCGTCTGGGTATGGATGCCGCCCTCGGAAGACGCGGTCACCCCCGAATCCATCCCGGCTGTGCTCGAAAAGTGCCGCGCGTTCTTCGAGCGCTGCAGCCCGCTGGACGCGATCTTTGTGCCCGGTGGCGATCCGGGTGACACCCCGCCTGAAATCCTCCTTCCGCTGCTGAAAGAGATGGCGGCGGTTCTGCGCGAGTCACACCCGGATGCGGGGATCTGGTTTTCAAACGAAGACATGTCGCCCGAATGGAATGCCACCCTGTTTGAGATGCTTTCCAGGGATCAGCCGGACTGGCTCACGGGGGTCGTGTTCGGGACCTGGGTCAAGATGCCGCTGACGGCGATGCGCGCCCGGGTGCCGGAGCAGTTTCCGCTCGTGCAGTACTGCGACATCACCCATTGCATCGAATGCCAGTATCCGGTGCCGGACTGGGATCGTGCCTTTGCCTTCACCCTGGGCCGGGAACCGATCAACCCGCGTCCCGTGGCCACGGCGCATATTTTCGATGTGATGGCGCCTCATACCATCGGATTCAATACCTATTCAGATGGCGTGAACGATGATGTGAACAAGTTTATCTGGACCGCCAAGGGCTGGAACCCGCAGGCCGATGTGCTGCATGTGTTGACGGAATACGGCCGCTACTTCGTTGGTGAAGAGCTTGGTGGCAAAGTGGCTGCGGGTCTGCTGGCCCTGGAAGAGAATTGGAAAGGCCCGCTCCTCTCCAATGCGGCGGTTGAAAAGACGCTGGCACTCTGGCAGGACATCGAGCAGCAAGCCGGCGAAGCGGCTGAAACGAACTGGCGATTGCAGATGGGACTCCTTCGCGCCTACTACGACGCCTATCTCTACCGCAAACTCGTTGCCGAAACCGAACGGGAACAGCGGGCGTGCGCGGAACTTGCCCGTGTGCCGGAGGTCGACGTGGCCACGGCCATCGCAAACGCCACCGTCATCCTGTCGGAAGCCGATGAAGACCCGGATGCGCCTGCACTTCGGGCACGCGTGGATGAGCTGGGCGGGTGGCTGTTCAAGAGTATCGGCATGCAGCTCAGCGTCGACAAATATGGTGCAAAGAACTGGGAACGTGGCGCCATCCTGGATGCGCTGGACATGCCACTGAACGACCGGCTCTGGTATGAGGCTGAATTCAGGGAGATCCTCGCCCTGGCCGACGAGGCGGCGCGCGTGGCGCGTCTGCACGCCATCGTGAACTGGGAAGATCCGGGTCCGGGCGGGTTCTACGACGATCTCGGGAATGCCTGGAAACAGCCCCATCTCGTCCACCAGAAAGACTGGGCATCCGACCCGGGGGCGGTGGAATCGCCGCAATGTGAAGTCATCGAAGTCAAGGGGCGGGAAGCATGGAGGCATTCCTGGCTGGATCAGGGCCAGACGCTTTTTGGCACGCCGCTGCGCATGCGCTATGAAGGCCTTGATCCCCAAGCCTCCTACACGCTCCGCGTCGTCTATACCGGCCGTTTCCGGCCCGTCATGCGGCTGGAGGCAAACGGAACGTACGAACTCCACGGACCCATGCCGCAGCCCGAGGCGCCCACGCCGCTCGAATTCGCTATTCCCCAGGAAGCGACGGCCGGGGGGACGCTCGAGCTTGAATGGCAGCATCTTTCCGGGCGAGGATGTCAGGTGGCTGAGGTCTGGCTGCTTCGTACGGACGGCTGAGAGAGAGGTTTCAGAGACAGTATAGTCCTGACGGCCGCGGCCCGTTCGCGCCACATCGCGATGGCCGCGGCCGCTCAGGCTTTCAATCGGGCAGAATCCGGCAAGGGGTAGAGGCATCATGAAACCATCCTGTGAAATGCATGTCATCTCCAATACCCACTGGGATCGCGAATGGAGCGCAAACTTTCAGGAAACGCGCATGCGGCTCGTGGAGTTTTTGGATGCGCTCCTGGAAATCCTGGACACCGAGCCGGGTTACCGATCTTTTCTGCTGGACTCCCAGGTGGTGCCGATTGAGGATTACCTGGAAGTGCGACCGGAGTGCCGCGACCGGATTGTGAAGCACGTAACTGGCGGGCGGCTTCTGATCGGCCCCTGGTATACCTGTCCGGAAGAATTCTGCGTAAACGGGGAGTCGCTGGTGCGGAACTTGTGGTACGGCCACCGCGTCGCGCGCGCACTGGGTCAGGTGATGAAGGTGGGATACAGCCCCTTCTCATACGGCCAAACCTCACAGATGCCGCAGATCTATGCGGGGTTTGGCATCGATACCATCCTGTTTTACCACGGCGTCACCCACGGCGAAGCGCCCAATGAGTTCATCTTTGAAGGCCCCGATGGAACTCGCGCGTTTGCCTCCCAAATCAGCGGCGGGGCGCGCTACAACTTCTATCACAAGGTCTACCGGAAGGTCGTCTTTCCATACGAGAAGGATGACCGCCTGTATACCTGGGACCAGGGCGGCCTGCCTTTCCATTTCTGCACAGAAGACACCTGCGAAGAACAGCACACGCTGCTGGAGCCCGTGCCTCATTTTGACAAAGAGCGCCTGGCGCACTGTGTACGCGAACTACGGGATGAAGAGCGCCGGGTGGCCACAACACGCTACCTCGCGTTCATGATGGGCCACGACAGCAGTGTGCCCGACGCGGTGGAGCTGCGCCTTATCGAAGAAGCGCAGGATGCGACAGGGCAGGACGCCCTGCTCCACAGCAGCCTGCCGGAATGGGTAGCGAAGGTGAAAGCGGCCGCGAAAGACCTGCCCATATTGAAAGGCGAGCGCCGCACGCCTAAAGTCCGTACCGGGCGCGTGCATCTGTACAGCGATGTGCTGTCCAGCCGGGCGCGGATGAAGCGCTTCAACGCCCGCACGGAGATCGCGTTGCAACGCTGGGCCGAACCTTTTTCCACGATGGCATGGTGTCTGGGCCGGGAGTACCCGTCGTCGCTGCTGGACCTGGCATGGACAACGCTGCTGAAATGCCATGCCCACGACAGCATCGCGGGCAGCGGGGTCGACGACATCGAGCTGGATCAGCATGCCCGTATGCGCCAGACCGCCCAAATCGCCCGTGGAATAACAGAGCGGAGTCTCGCCCTCATTCAGCGCCATATCAACAATGCAGAGGGGGATCCCGACGATGTGCTGATTACAGCCTTCAACGCCTCGGCTTTTCCGCGCACGGAAGTTCTGACCGCCGTGCTGGATGTGCCCCCATGCGCCGCCTCGCGCGAATTTGACCTGATCGCGGCCGATGGCAAGACGCGCGTGCCGGTGCAGGTCGTCACGCGGCGCCCGCATTACGCCACAATGAACCACGCCGGCGATGCCGCGCACATGATGTCGTGCGAGCAGGTGAAATTCCATTTCGAAGCACGCGGCCTGCCCGCTCTGGGCTATTCCACATTTCGTTTCAATCCGAAAGGGCGATTCACGCGCGGGAGCCTGATCTGCGGCAGCAATGCGCTGGAAAACGAACACCTGCATGTTCAGATTCACGACAACGGCACGTTGAGCATCCGGCACAAGGCCTCCGGGATGGAGTTCGATGGCCTGCACTATTTTGAAGACAGCGGCGAGGCGGGCCAGGCTTGGATGCATGTGGAACCAGGTTCGGACAAGGTTATCAACAGCCGCGGATTCCCCGTGTCGGTTTCCCTGGAAGAGGACGGACCACTCCTGGCCCGGTACCGGATCGAGCATTTTCTCAAAATTCCATCGGCCCTGGGCAATGCCGGCAGCAACGCGTGGGAGCGCCTGGACGGCTTTGACAATTCCGCGCGACGAAGCGCGGAAACCACGGATTTGAATATCATTTCGGTAGTGACCCTGCGAAAGGGCGCCCGCTCCGTCGAAGTGCAGACACGTTTTCACAATGCGGCCGAAAACCACCGGCTTCGTGTGGTGTTTCCGACACGCCTCAGCCGGGCAAAGAACTGTTGGGCGGAAAGCGCTTTTGATGTGGTCGAACGGCCAATTGTGCCGGGACCGGGGCATCCCTGGCATGGCATCGGCAAACGAACCTTCCCCATGCAACGGTTCATTGACGTCAGCGACGGGAAGGCAGGCCTGGCGATCCTGAATGATGGACTGCGGGAGTATGAGGTCACGCAAGACCCCGAACGAGCGATTGCCGTGACCCTTCTGCGGGCCTTCGAAGTGTCGATCTGCACGTCGGCGGCGGGCTGGGATGTCCGGCCCGGCATGAAATTGTCGCAGAGTCCTGGCGAACACGAGTACCGCTATGTGATCTATCCGCATGTGGGGCGCTGGGACGAGGCAGAGGTGCTTGCGGAGTCTGAACTTCTCGCGGCGCCAGTGAGACTTGCTCAGGCCGGACGTCATGGCGGCACACTTCCGAAAAACATGAGCTTTTTTCAGCTCACGCCATCGAATCTTGTGTTGAGTGCGATGCACCGCTCGTCTTCCGATGATTCGCTGCTGATCCGGTTGTTTAACCCGACGGAAAAGATCGTCACGGGAACCCTGACGTTCTTCAAACCGGTGCGGGCTGCCGAATTGGTTACCCTGGAAGAAGCGCCGGTGCGAAAACTCAAACCCGAAGGGAAAAAGCTCGCGCTGCGCGTCGGCAGCCGGAAGATCATCACGCTGAAAATCGCCCTGTAACCGCTCCCTCCAAACGAGAACACGGCGGCGCGCAGAGACGGGGAATGGCGTAGCTTCCAGTTTTTTCCGCGCGCAGCCTGGCCCTGAAAATGCTCAACTTTCGAGGGTTTTCAGCAGCGCCTGAGCTGGTTGAAGTCGACAGGGGGTCTGCCTATCATCGGGATGCTGGAAGCGAGCCGGAGCCTGGGTTGAGATTTCTCTCAACGATCCGCATCGCTTTACTCTGAGACGGAGGTGCATATGGCAATCCAAGGCATGAAGAACCTGAATACACTGTATCTGCGCAAAATTAAAAGCCGGGTAGCT
>DAOSJS010000062.1:0-14822 GCA_035367355.1 Candidatus Hydrogenedentota bacterium | reverse complement strand
CCATACCGGCCACGGCCCGTCGTCGACCGTGGCCATCGAGAGCCGGTACAACCCCTTTTTCGTCTGAGCCGGCCACGCACCCGTCCCCCGCAGCCATGCCGCCCGCGGGGCCGCTCTGGTCGAAAAATCTTTGCCGGCGCGCTACACTCATGCGAGTTGCTGGAACATACACCAAATTGAGGACGGTACCATGAAAATGACTCGACTGTTCAATGGCCATTCTACCCGGAGCGTTATGGGCTGGGTGGCGATGATCTGCGCGGTCTGCCTGGCGGCAACCGCCACGACGGCCCTGGCCGACGACGAAGCCGCGCCCAAAGAAAAATGGATCAGTCTGTTTAACGGCAAGAACCTCGATGGCTGGATCCCGAAAATAGCCAAACATGAGTGCGGTGACAACTACGCCAACACATTCCGCGTGGAAGACGGCATTCTCAAGGTGTGCTACGACGGATACGGCCCGTTTGACGACCAGTTCGGGCACCTGTTCTATAAAGAACCGTTCTCGAACTACCGGCTGCGGGTGGAATACCGGTTTGTGGGGGAACAGATCGAGGGCGGGGCCGGCTGGGCCTACCGGAACAGCGGCATCATGATCCATGGCCAGACACCCCAGAGCATGGGAAAAGATCAGAGCTTCCCGGTGTCCATTGAAGTGCAGCTGTTGGGCGGTTCCGGCTCGGGCGAGCGCACCACCGGCAACCTCTGCACACCAGGCACGCACGTCGTGATTGACGGCAAACTCGAAAAGAAGCACTGCATCAACTCGTCCTCAAAGACCTTCCACGGCGATCAGTGGGTCACCGCCGAAGTTGAGGTTCGCGGCAATACCATTAAACACTTCATCAACGGAGAGCTGGTCCTGACCTACTGCGACCCACAGCTCGACGATGGCGACAAAGACGCCCAGAAGCTCCTCGAAGCGGGACAGGCGCCTTTGTTGACCAGCGGCACGATCTCGCTCCAGTCCGAGAGCCATCCCGTCGAGTTCCGCAAGGTCGAAATCCTGAAATTCGACGAATAGCAACGCCCTGTCTTTCGAGATCCGAAAAAAAAGACCGGAAACGCCCTTGGGGTAGCGTTTCCGGTCTTTTGCTTACGACGCCCTCCGGCGTTAGAAGGCCGAGATCACGCCCGCGAAGGCCCGGGTAACCGGAAATTCGCCGGGGAACCGCACGAATTCAACATGCCCGTCCAGGTACAGCACGTTGCTTCCCCCGGGGACGTGGTTGAATTCCGTCACATCGGTACTGACCAGGTCCCACATGATGGGCAGTTGGCTCTGCGCCAGCGCCGATCCCGCGGGATTGTTGATGTCGGTCACGAAGAATCGCTCCACCCCCTCACGAAGCCGGTAGAGGGTCCGGGTGCCGTAATCATTCACGTAGGTGACGTCCTGCTCGAACGCGGCGGGATTTCCATTGGCCGACTCCGTCAGAACGTTGAAGATCGCGAGGATAAAATTGGTTGACACCGTGTCCGGAGTGCCGAATGGTGTCCACCCGAACGCATCATTCTCCTCTACTCCCGCGTTCATGTAGTCTTCTTTCCCCTGGAGCGCCCAAGCCACATACATATACGAAATGGCCGATATGGCGCACGGATCGAGGTTGCCGTCGGGGTCGCCGTTCACATTGAAACGGCCGGCCTCGACCAGGCCTGCTGCCGATGAATCCGACGGACACACCATCACGTTGGGATCGGTCAGATACTCGGGGATCACGGACGGGCCGTCAAAGATAAACTCCGCGTCGCCGCCCAGCGCGGGGCTGACTGGCGGGTTCGGCAGGCCGCACTGCGATACGTACGACGCCGGATCATCCGAATCCGACAGCGAGGTATACCGGAGCATGGACGGCAATTTCTCGCCCTTCGCTTCGTTGGCATACATCTTGAGCATGAGCCCGATCTGTTTGAGATTGTTGGCGCAGGAAGCCCGGCGGGCCGACTCGCGCGCGCGGGCCAGCGCCGGCAGCAAAATCGCCGCCAATATACCGATGATGGCAATCACCACCAGTAATTCAATCAAAGTAAATCCCACGGTGCGTATTCTTTTGTGCATGTTCGTCTCCTCTGCTGATCTGTTTGCTGTTGTGTTTGCAAATCCCTTCGCGACTCGGGTTTAATATCCGTCTGTGCCGCCCGACACAGTCGCGAAAGTGCCAGAGAGTACTTGAGAATCGGGCCATTGTCAATGCTGTAATGGGTAATCGCTTACCTATACAGGTAGTATTGTGCTAGCTGAGGGGCAGGCGCAGCCGCCGACTATTGTGCGTGAGGAATGAGCCGGTCTGGCCGCCTGAATCAAGGCGTTGTTCTCAACCGGAGCGGGACGCAGTCCTTTCCCCCGCGACCGTTTGGACTGGTAAGCGCTTACATCCGGTCTCCCCGGAAAATGGCGTGACCGCGATCAAAGCGTGCTTGGAGCTGCGGAAAAGAGATGGCAATGCCGGCTAGACTGCAACAGGGCGCGCTGATACTGCTGCTTCTAATCCTGCCGGCCGCATCGTCCGCGGCTTCCCGGGAGACGCGCGGCCAATCCAATGCGGCCCGACCGCCTCTTCGGGTGGTCGTGACCCCCGATGAGCTTGTAAACGAACCCGCCTCTCCTCTTCTCTACGGTCATCTTATCCAGAGCGGATTCGGACGCCAGGTGGATGGCCTGTGGGCGGAGATGCTGTTTAACCGCAGTTTTGAAGCAGTCACACCCTTCAAGGAATCCGTGTGGGGATGGCTGCATCGCAGACCTGACGATGACCTGAGCACCGAAGATTGGTGGCATTCGGGCTATGAGGAAACGGATTGGTACATCGCCCCAGGCAACCCCGAGGCCCATCTGGGCTATTCAGCGTACTGGGATTTTCGGCACGGGGAACGTTCGGCGCATGTGACCAATCGCAACAATACCTCTGCGGCGATCCTGGCGCAGGACGGCCTCTGGTTGCGTAAGGGAATGTCATACCGTCTTCGTGGTTGTTTGAGGCACGGGGATTTGATGGATCCGGATACGCCACCGATCAACATCACCGTGGGCCTGTACGGGGAGGCCCGAACCGACAGCCCGCTGGCCACCGCCACACTGCGCGGGATCGGGAGCACCTGGCAGCAGGTTGAATGCGAATTGCCCAACAGCGATTACGACGGCCCGGCCACGCTGGGCATCACCGTCCCCCCGGGCATCACACTTGCCCTGGACGGCCTCTCGCTGATGCCCTCGGACAACGTGCAGGGCTGGCGGCGCAACGCTGTCGAAGCGCTGAAGCGGGTGCGTCCACGGATCCTGCGCTGGCCGGGCGGCAGCTCTGCGTCGTTTTACTTCTGGCGCGATGGCATTGGCCCGGCACACGAACGCCGGCCCCGCGAAAGCACCTATTGGGGCGGACTGGAAAATAACGACGCCGGGACTGCCGAATTTGTGGCCTTGTGCCGTGAAATCGGCGCGGAGCCGCTGATCTGCGTCAATGTCCTGACTGGCAGCCCTGCCGAAGCCGCGGACTGGGCCGCCTACTGCAATGCTCCGCCGGAGCACCCCCAGGGCGCGTTGCGCGCCTTGCACGGTCACGCCGAGCCGTTTGGCGTCACGTATTGGGAGATCGGCAACGAACCGTACCGGAAATACGATGCCCTCGAATACGCCCGGCGCTGCGTCGAGTTCGCCCGGACAATGAAAGCCGCCGACCCCGGTATTCAACTGATCATGGCCGTTTACTGGCGTTTTCATGCCTTTTTGCCCCAGATGCTCGAAATTGCCGGGCCCCATATCGATTTCGTGGCGGACCGGGAGCTTGACGAAAGCCATCTCCGCGGCGTGCTCGAAACGCTGCGCGAATACAACGCCCGGACAGGCCGCAGCATCCGGCTGTGCAACACCGAATGGCTGGCCCCGGGCGACGGCGCGCCTGCCGCAGCGGACTCCACGGGGACGGCGCTCCAGAACCGGGCGATCCGCTGGGGCGACGCGATGGATGCTGCGAGGCAGCTCCTTGTGTTCCAGCGTCTGGGCGGCGAATTTGCCTTCGCCAATTTCAGCAATCTGGCCAATGCCTGGGGTCAAAACGTGCTCGAATGTCCGAAAAAGGGCTGTTACCTGTCCTCAACGGGCAGGATATTCGAACTGTTTTCGGCGTACCCCGCCGCATGGCCGCTTCGGCTCGAGATCGACGGCGAAGACCCCGCGGTGGTGGCGCAGGCCGCCTGGGACGCCTCCCGCGAGCGTCTCATCCTCATTGCGCTCAATTTTCACGGTGAAAAGGCCGAGCTGTCCTGGGATCTGTCTTCGCTGGGCCTCACGCGCTCCCAAGCCGAGCTGATCACGCTGACCGCAGCATCTCCCGGGTCGTTCAACACCATGGACCAGCCGGATGCCATTTCCCGAAGTGTGGAAGAGAAGAAGCGTCTGGGCGAACGTGTTTTGTTTTCCCTGCCCCCCCACAGCGTGATGATGGCCGTGACCAAATAGATGCCGGCCAGACCGCATCCCGGACAGCGCGGGCAACAGCCTTGCAGCATCGCCAACAACCCTGAAAATGCATTCAGACAAAAATACCGCTCCGCCATCGTGTACAATCATAATGAGTTATGATGTCCTTAATCGGACCGGACAGGAGATGTTGTATGCCGGGGCAGAAAAAGAGCATCAGCCGCAGGGATTTCGTGGGCGCCGTATCGCGCATGACCGCGCTGGGCGGCGGTTTGTATTGGATGGGTACGGCGGCGGCGCGCACGCAGGCCGAGGCTTCATTGAAGCGCTGGGGTGCGGCGTGGCGGCCGGCTTCGCCCCAACGGCTGTCGGCTGAAACTCATGAACTGGCGGCGCGGGCCATTGCCGGCGAGCACGGCCGTTCAATGGTAAAAGCGGGTGTCTCGCTCGACGAGAGCACGATGGCCGCACTGTCGCCGGACATCCGGTACGCGAAAGCCTGTCAACTGGTCGCGGAACACGCGCCGCTCCGCATTCTCCCCGGTGAGAAAGTCGTGGGTTCGGCTACGCTGATTGAGGCCGCGGCGCATCAGACGCCCGTGGCCGGCATTTCAAGCGTCAGCCACACCACCCTGGGGTTCGACCGGGTGTTGAACGAAGGGTACAAGGGGCTGCGGCGCCGCATTGAGGAGCGCCTGGCCCGGGGCGGCTTTGATGACTCGCCTTCCACGCCAGGATTCCTGGCAGACGGCCCGCAGGGCCGGATTTTCTGCACCAGCGGCCAGGCCGCGCACTGGGCCGCGGCAGCTCCCCGTGCGGAATACGATACGCCGCCGCTGACCGTGGAATGCCGTGCCCGGGTTGAGTCCAAGGACGGATTCAACGTCCTGGTGCTGAATCGCAACAAAGAGAGCCGCCGACACTGGGAACTGTATTCGTACGCCGGTTCGGGCTGTTTCAGCGCGTATCTGCCCGGTCATGCCCCCGCCGAGATCAAATCGGAGCGGTTTATCGCCGATGGCGCCTGGCACGAGCTTGCCATGACGTTCGACGGGGCCCGGGTCGCCCTGTTTGTGGACGGCGAACGCGTCGCCGATGAGGCGGTTCAAGCCAGGGACGTGTCCGATTCAGAGGCTGGCGCGCTGTATTTTGGCGCATATCCGCCCGGAAACCTCGGATGCCACGGCGCGATCGCGGAAGTGCGCATCTCCAATGTGGTGCGTGAAATTGAGCCGGGCGAGCCCTGGACCGCGGACAGCCACACCATCGGTCTCTGGCGCGTTGGCGAGATGGACGGACGGCCCGCCCTCACAGACGCGTCGCAGCTCCGCAATATCGCCCATTTCAGCCCGGGCCCGCGCACCAGCGAGGACCTGCTGCATTCCATGCTGCTGTGCCTGGACGCGGCGGAGCTGTGGCATCAGCGTCACATGGACGAGCTGGCCCGCCTCGCGGAGGCCTCCACGGGCGCCGAGCGCCAGCATTATCTCGACGTGCGCGAAACCCTGCGCCGCGTGCCCGAAAATCCACCTCAGACGTTCCGGGAGGCCGTGCAGTCCCTGTGGTTCATGTACGCGTTCCAGCGGCTGATGGGCACCTGGTCGGGCATCGGCCGCCTGGACGCCATGCTGGGGCCCTATCTTGAACGCGATCTGGCCGAAGGGCGCATCACGCGGGATGAGGCGCGCGAACTGCTGGCCCATTTCTGGATTAAGGGCTGCGAATGGATCGGCGCATTTGAAACCCGCGGCTCCGGCGACGCCCAGCATTACCAGAACATCGTGCTCAGCGGGATTGGCCCCGACGGCACGGACGTCACCAACGAGGTTACCTGGCTGGTCCTCGACGTGGTCGAGGAGCTGCACATCAGTGACTTCCCGATTGCCGTACGGCTCAATCGCAATTCACCCGAGCAGCTGCTTCGCCGAATGGCAGAGGTGCAGCGGCACGGAGGCGGCATTGTCGCCGCGTACAACGAGGAAGTCGCCATCGACGGGCTGGTCAAATTCGGCTACCCGCTTAACGAGGCCCGCGCGTTCGCCAACGACGGCTGCTGGGAGACCATCATCCCCGGCAAGACTTGTTTCATTTACCGTCCCTTTGACGGCTTGAGCATTCTGCAGGATGCGCTTGCCCTGCGCGGTGGCGATCCGGTGGATTTTCCGGATTTCGAAGCCCTGTACGCCGCGTGGCTCGAGCGCCTGGCCGGAGCCATCGACAACCACCACCGTGTGGCCGATGGCTGGGCTCTGAATGGCATCCCCACGCCGCTCGTGTCCATGTTCATTGACGGCTGCATCGAGTCCGGCCGTTCCTATTACGATCGCGGCGCGGTGTACACGGTATTTGCGGCGCATATCGGGCGCCTGGCAAACGTCGCCAACAGTCTGCACGTAATCAAGACGCTGGTGTACGAGGAGCAGCACCTGACGCTTCCCGAATTTCTGGACATCGTGCGCAACGACTGGGACGGCCAGGAAAACCTTCGCCGCCGCGTGTTGAACCGTTCGACCTTCTACGGCAACGACGACGACGAAGCCGACACCATGGCCATCCGCGTGTTTAATGACTACACGGATCTCATGGCACAGGTGAAAGAGCGCCAGGGCGTCCTGCGCCCGGCGGGCATCAGCACCTTCGGCCGCGAAATCGAGTGGCGGAACACCGGCCCGTCGCCCGACGGACACCACCGGGGCGAGCTTCTGGCGACGAACTGTTCGCCGTCGCCCGGAACGGACCGGGAAGGGCCCACGGCTGTCCTGAAATCGTATTGCAAACTCGATTTTACCCGCAGCCCCAACGGTGCGACCGTGGAACTCAAACTGCATCCGGACAGCGTCAAAGGAGAGACGGGCATTGACGCCATGGTGGCGCTGTCGCGGACTTTTGTGGGCCTCGGCGGCTGGTTCATGCACACCGACGTGGTCGACTCCGCGATGCTCCTGGATGCACAACAGCACCCCGAAAACTATCCCAATCTATCGGTTCGCATTGCGGGATGGTCGGCCCGTTTCGCCACCCTGACCAGGGACTGGCAGGACATGGTGATCAACCGCACTCAGCAACGTGCTTAACAAGAGAGCAGCCGCCGGTTTTGCGATGGCGGGCCGGCGGCAGGCTGCTGAAATCAGCCGAAAACACCGTTTCACAAAACGGGTTCTCGGCCGCATGGGGCAACGGGTGCCGGGTATCGATCCTGCCCACAAATGCCCGCTTTTCATCGAACCCGCGCGTCAATTCCGCTGGCGTCAACTCGGAATGCTTACGCTGAACGGGATGGAGTGCAACACTCCTCCTCTTCGGTGAGATCGGGGATTATGTCGCGCCTGGTGCCGCAGGAATGATAGCCTCGCCCTGTGTAAACGTGCGGTACTTCAACACTGGAATTGAAGACCGGTGTTTCAGGAGGAAATCTTGGCGCATCCCATGCTCATCATTTTCGACGTCGACGGAACGCTGCTGCAGTCACATCGGGCGACCGTACCGGCCATCCGCGAAGTCTTCCTGGCCCATGGCTTGACGCCGCCCAGCGAGGCGGCCATTCAGGAGACCGTCGGCATGCCGGTGCACGAGTATGAGGCCTGGCTGGCGCAACGCTGCCCGCAGCAAACGGCCTCCGCCATCGTTGGCGCCGTCAACGAGCGGGAACTCGAGTTCATTTCTACAGCCGGGACACTCTTTCCGGGCGTTTTGCAGGCCTTGCAGGCACTGAAACGGGCCGGACACGCCCTGGCGACTTGCACCAACGCGTCCGTTCCCTATTTGGCCCGGGTGCTCGAAGAATTTAGCCTGCGAAAATTCTTCCAGATTAACACGTGCATCGGCCAGGGCTACCCGCACAAGACCGCGATGGTGCGCCATATCATGAACGCCATCCAGCTGCGGCCAGCCGTTGTTGTGGGCGATCGCGCCGGCGACATCGAGGCCGCCAAAGCCAACGGCGCGTATGCCATCGCGGCCTGCTATGGATACGGCGCCGAACCTGAATTCCACAATGCGGACGCCCACGCGCACAGCGTGGCCGATATCGTGGACATCGTGTCGCGCCTGGGCGGCATGCCACTCTGAGTCTGTCTCCGCCATTTTTCTCCCGGGCCGCCGCAGGTATACTACGATCCGGAAGCACTCAGGGCGGAGGCTGATTACATGGGATTCTCCATTGGCCCGATGAAGAGCGGCGTGGGATGCCTCATCCTGTTCGCCCTTCCTTTTATTGGGGTCGCCCTGTTCATGGGCTACCTGGCGGCAACGACAGTGATGGCCTGGCACGACATGCGCCACTGGGAGGAAGTGCCTGCATTTATCCTGGAAGCCCGGCTCGAGACCTCCCATGATTCCGACGGTTCCACCTACCGGGCCACGGCCCGATACCGCTACACCTACGGCGGCCAGGAATACACCAGCGAGCGCGTGGCCATCGCGACTACGTCGGACAACCTCGGCTCCTTTCAACAGAACATCTGGCGCGAATTGGCCCAGTACGAAGGATCAGAAACGCCATTCCGGTGTTACGTGAATCCTCAAAAGCCGTCGGAGGCCGTGCTGTACCGCCAGCTCCGCCCGGAAATGCTCCTGTTGTACTCGGTATTTGTTCTGATGTTCGGCGGCGCCGGCGTGGGGATGATCGCCGCGGCGCTGCATGGACACCGCCGCCTTCGCAACGAACACCGTGTCCGCAAACTGCATCCGGAACAGCCGTGGCAATGGAACAACGCCTGGGCCACCGGGACAATCACCTCGTCCAACAAGACCGTCGCTCTTTTCGCGCTCCTGTTCGCAGGTTTCTGGAATCTGGTGTCCCTGGTGTTGACCGTGCTCGTCGTGCCGGAAAGCCTGCGCAACGGTGAAACGGCTGCGTTGCTGGTGCTCATATTTCCCGCGGCAGGCCTGGTCCTGGCCGTCTGGGCGGCGGTGTCGTTTCTCCGCTGGCGGAAATACGGCGATTCTCTGTTTGAAATGTCGGCGGTGCCTGGAATCGTCGGCGGCCCGCTCTCCGGAATCATCCGCGCACAGGCCCGGCTTCAGCCGGACGACGGAGTCAACCTCACGCTCAACTGCATCCGCAGATGGACCACCGGGGCAGGCAAAAACCGCAGCACGGAGGAGAAGATACTCTGGCAGGATGTCTGTACGGTGCCGCGCAACCAGATCACGCGAGACATGGCCGAGACCGTCATTCCCGTCCACTTCGCCATCCCCTTCGACGCCGAACAGACCAGCGACAGTACCTCTGGCGATCGCATCCTCTGGCGATTGGAAGCGAGCGCCGCCACGCCCGGCGTCGATTACCGCGCTCAGTTTGAGGTGCCGGTTTTTCGCACTCCGGAGAGCCGTTCGGATTACGCCACCGGCGAAGCCTTCATCGAAAGCGGGCACGATGCGTTCGACCTGGAACGGGAAGTGCGGGCGGCGGGCATCGTCCGCACGCCCAAGCCGTCTGGCGGACTGCGCTACAATCTCACCCTGGCCCGGCTGAAGGGCGCGGCAGCCTTTCTGACGGTTTTCTTCGTGCTCTGGGCGGGCATCTGCGTCGTGCTGGCCGTGCTCGGTGCGCCCGTTTTGATGACGGCCATCTTTTGCATCATCGAACTGGCGCTCGGCGTGGCGACGTTCAGTTTGTGGTTCGGCTCGCAAGAGTTGGACGTGGATTTCCAGGTGTTGACCGCGACCAGCCGTTTTCCGGGCTTCGCCCGGCGGAAGACTTTCTATTACGCCGAGATTGAAGCCATCACAACGTGTTTCGGGATGCAATCCGGGAACAGGGTGTATTTCAACGTGGAGGTCAAAACGAGCGACGGGCGGGTCTGTCCGGTAGCAAAATACCTCCCCAGCCGCAGGCTTGCCGACGCTGTCGCGGCGGATCTTGAGAGAGCCCTGTCGGGTCAGGGGTAATCCTCAAAAATGAATCAGCGGGTCATAGGGCTGCGGAGCCCTGGCGGCAGCGGCTTGTCTTTGCTCCTCCAGCCGGATGCCCTGCTCGCGTTCCGCCGAAATGCTGAAGGCGAACAAGAGCAGCGCAACGTGGCGAAAAGGAAGCGCGCAGAGCGTGTCGCCCAGGCCGGCGCGGAGATCGAAGACCAGGGCGCGGGCGAACAGCAAATCGGACACGTAGAAGCCAATCGCGCCCAGTAGAATAAGATAGCCAGAATCCGCGCCAACGGTCGCGATACCGAAGACGGTCATGGTCGTCAGCACCAGCCCAAATCCAATCAGGGCAATCTCCATCTCAACGGAGGCGTCGGTGTGGAGCCAGAAATAGCTCGCCCCGCTGATGGCCAACAACGGAAGTGCCGTCCCCATGCTCCAGCCCAGCGAAAACCCCCGTATCCAAAACGCAATGAGAAAGGCGCCATGCGCAGCGAGAAAAGACAGTGCCCCGATCAGGAGCAATCCGCTCCCCTGAAACAGAAACAGTTCCCCAACCAGCGCGAAAATCGTGGCAAGCACGACGGTTCGTCCGTAGGCTCGCCCCAGCCCGTTTCCGGTATAGGCCGTGCCCAGCACCGCCGCCGCCAGGACGAATGCGAGAAGGCCCGCGGGCTCAAAAGCGCGCGCCAGACGCAACAGCATGATCACGAGCAGGAGGCCCAGCGCCGCGCCTGCGAAAATGAACTGAAGGCGGTTGCGCCCGTAAAAGGCCAGCAAACGCCGAAACGGGCGTCGCTTGGCTTTTTCCCTGTAGAACGCCTCTCCTTCGGCGTATGCGAGACCTTCCTCCTTCCCCAGCTTGCGGCCGCACTGCAGGCACAAGACTTTTCCTTCAAAAGTGGCGGCCTGCGAGCTGGGTTTCATGGTGCCGCAGGCGGCACAGAAAAACTCTTCCCCCACCACCGGATCAGCGACAACGGGGCTCATCGCCTCGCCCAGCACGCCCAGGCCGCTGAGTCCGGAGAAATCGGCCAGATCGTTGAGCAAATTCGGCGCTCCGCCCGTGTCGGCCAGCGCATCGACAAGGTTGCTCTGCAAGTTAAGCGAAGGGGCCGGTGCGCGCCCGGCGCCTGGAGTGCCTTCCCCCGGTTTTGGCGCGGCAGCCTGAGGCGGGGCAGGTTGCGGCGCAACCCCAAGAAACAAGTGGGGAGCGGCCTTTTTCGCAGCCACCCACGCTGGAAATCCCGCGCGCCACACCAGCGTTTCCGGGGTGACTTTGCCCTGTTGGGCCAATTGCCCCATCTGGCGGCCGTCCAGAGGTCCTACCTGATTCGTCCCGTCCGCGTAGTACCAGTCCATACCATCCTCTCGACGCATTGCCGGCGCGCAGCATGCTGGCCGGGTCATGAAAAGGGCCGGCCTGGCGGCCTGTGTCACGGTCTGGGACTACCCTCGGGCCGCGAGCACGTCCTTCTCATACTGTTTCACGTCGTTGAGCCAGGCGCAGCCGGCCGGAACCTCAAGTTTCCGGCAGTAATAGTCCCACACCGCACCAAATGGCAACGTCTTCAACGCTTCAAGCAGGGCAAGCCGGGCCGTGTAATCCCCGGCGAGTTCCAGTTCAAGCAGTCTGTCGCGCGGCTCGAGCAGCGCGAGCAGCAAGGCTTTGATCATAGCGCGTGTGCCAGTGACCCACGCGGCAACGCGGTTGATGCTGGCATCAAAGAAATCCAGGCCGATGTGCACCCGGCTCAGATAGTCGTGGCGAACAATCTCCTCGGCAATACCGCGCAAGTCGTCGGAGAGAATTACAACATGGTCACTGTCCCAGCGGACGCCGCGGCTCACGTGCAGCAGGATCTCGTCGAGGAACAGCAATACCGATGAGATCTTGTCGGCGATGCCTTCGGTGGGATGAAAATGGCCCGCATCCAGGCACAGCAGCTTCTGATTCGTGAGGGCGTAGCCCAGGTAGAACTCGTGCGAACCCACCACGTAGGACTCGGACCCGATCCCGAAGAGCTTCGACTCGACGGCGTCCAGATTGTATTTCGGTTCAATGGCGTCCGCGAACACCGCGTCGAGCGACTCTTTCAGGCGGGCACGGGGCGCGAGCCGATCGGCCGGGATATCTTTAAACCCATCCGGGACCCACACGTTGGTGACGCACGGGGTACCCAGTGAACGGCCGATGTGTTCCCCCACCTTCCGGCATGCGATGCAGTGTTCAATCCAGAACTCGCGGATGCCTTTATCGTGGTGTGACAGGGTGAAGCCGTCGTCGGCTTTCGGGTGGGCGAAACAGGTGGGGTTGAAATCCATGCCCAACCCGTTTGCTTTTGCCCAGTCGATCCAACCCTGAAAATGTTCGGGCTGAATCTCGTTGCGCTCCACTTTTTTACCGCCGGTTTCGGCATACATCGCGTGCACGTTGAACCGGTGCTTGCCGGGAATGAGGCTCAAGGCTTTCTCGGCATCCTGCCGGAGTTCATCGGGCGTCCGCGCCTTGCCGGGATAGTTGCCCGTCGCCTGGATGCCGCCGCCGGACGCTGCCTCGATGCACTCGAAACCGGCCACGTCGTCGCCCTGCCAGCAGTGCAGGGAAATGGGGATCGCGCTCAGGCGCTCCAGGGCCTTCGCCGTGTCCACGCCGAATTGCGCGTAGACTTCCTGCGCGTTGAAATAGGCCTGTTCGATCAATGCTTCGTTCGCCTTTGGAAACATGGTTCTTCCCTTCTGCACGGCTCGGACTGACTGCTGCTTCCCAGACTCTCAGAAATGCATTATACAGGAACGCCATGAGCTCGCGGCAAACCCGCCAGCACGGCGCTGCGAGGCAGCAGGCGCCCTGCGGCCGGGCCGATTGCCGCAAGCGGGTTGCGCCGCTACAATACGGGCCATGGACGACGCTGGACAGGATACAAGCGCCATGCGGACGCAGCTGGCCGCGGTGGTCCCGTGCTACAACGCGGGCGGCCGCGTCCGGGCCGTGGTCATGCAGCTCAAGAGTCTGCTGGAGCGGGTCTACATCGTGGATGACGGAAGCACGGACGAATCGGCGCAGTCCGTTGCTGATTTGGGCGGCACCATCCTGACTTTCAGCGAGAACCGCGGCAAAGGATTCGCCCTACTGGCGGGGTTCCAGGCCGCGCTGGAGCTGCCGGAGACATCGGCGGTGGCCGTTGTTGATGCCGACGGCCAGCACGATCCGGATGAGCTGCCGCGCCTGTATGCGGCGTTTGTTGAAAATCAGGCGGATCTGCTCATCGGCGCGCGCACGCTTGAACGCGACAAAGTCCCGTGGGCGAGCTGGTTCGGCAATTCGGCTACGGCGCTCCTGACGCGCGTGCTGCTTCGCCGGACCATCCCCGACACGCAATCGGGGTACCGCATCCATTCGCGCCGGTTCCTGGAAGACGTCCTGGCGACCGTTCCAGGCGGGCGTTACGAGACTGAAATGGCCATAGTGAGTAAAGCGGCGCGGGAAGGTTACCGGCTTGTCTCCGAACCCATCCGCACCATATATGAGGAAGACAATCGTTCGTCTCATTTCAAGAAGATACGCGATTCGTACCGTATTTACCGCACATTCCTGCTGGCTGCGCTGCAGCCGGCCCGAACAAGGAAACCTTGAGTGAATTGCATGCCTGCCCACGCGATGCCGTCAAAGCTTGCCGCACAAAAAGCCAGAGCCGGATCGGTGATCATTCCTGCACTTGGCGTTCTGTTTTTGAGCGTGCTGCCCGGCCTCATGGCCTGCTCTCCGCCGAAAGACTCACTGCTGATTTACAGCCCGCACGGCCCTGATGTGCTGGGTGATTACAAGGCGAAATTCGAAGCGGCGTATCCCGGCGTGACCGTGCAATGCCTCGATATGGGCTCGCAGGAGGTCTACGAACGGATCAAAGGCGAGCGAAACAATCCCCAGGCCGACATCTGGTGGGGCGCGCCCTCGTCGATGTTCATCCAGGCGGCTGAAGACGGCCTGCTCGCGCCGTACCGTCCATCATGGGCGGATCGCGTAGAGGCCGCATTCCGGGACAGCGAAGACCGGTGGTACGGAACCTATCTTTCCCCGCTGGCTATCGTGTTTAACAACCGGAAACACGACAAAAACACCGTGCCGCAGACCTGGGACGACCTGCTCCTGCCGGAATGGCGCCAGAAGATAACTCTCCGCGAACCTTTGCCCTCGGGCACCATGCGGACCTTCATCTGTGCGATGATGCTGCGCGCTCCGTCGGAAGATGAGGGGATCGCGTGGCTCAAACGCCTCGATGATGCTACCGAAGCATACATGGGCAACCCGCAGCTCCTGTACGATCACCTCAAACGGAATGAGGAGTTGATCAGCGTCTGGCTGCTGCCCGACATCGCCCTCCAGCGTGAGCGCAACGGCTATCCGCTCGACACCGTCCTGCCGCCGGACACGCCGGTGATTACAGAAGGCATCGCGATCGTCGCCGGGGCGCCGCACCGTGAATGGGCCGAGCGTTTCTACGAATTCGTCACGACCACCGAGGCCCTGGCGCAG
>DAOSJS010000061.1:0-15034 GCA_035367355.1 Candidatus Hydrogenedentota bacterium | reverse complement strand
CTTCAGGGACTTCTGAAACAGCCGCTTGAGGGCCTGCCTGCCCCGATCCGCACGCTGTTGCGAATGGGCATTTTTCAGGCGCTCTTCTGCCGGCAGGTAACCCATCCCGCGCTGGTGCACACGTCGGTGGATCTGGCGAAGAAGCGAGGCCATGCCGGTGTGGCGCGCCTGACCAACGCCGTACTGCGCCGCGCGCCCCAACAGCTCGACGCCATCTCTTTTCCCCGTGAGCCTGTCGAGCGCCTGAGCATCGAGTACTCCATCCCGCTGTGGATGGTGAAACGCTGGGTGGCGTCACATGGACTGGAAGGCGCCGGGGGGCTCTGCCGGGCGTTTTCCATCGAGGCGCCGGTCGCGGCCCGGGTCAACACGCTCCGCACGAGCCCTGAGGCTCTTGCAGAGGCACTGCTGAAAAGCGGCGTGCGGACTGAAAAGCGGACGACGGTGCCGGAGGAACTGACTTTCACGGAAGGCCCGCCTCCGGTGCGCAGCAAGCGGTTTCAGGAGGGAGACTTCATGATGCAGGACCCGGCATCAATGCTTCCCTCGCATCTGCTGGAACCAGCCGCCGGGGAATGGGTATTGGATATGTGCGCGGCGCCTGGAGGCAAAACGACGCATATCGCTGCGTTGACCGGCGGCAATGCGCGCATTGTTGCGTGCGACAGGCGCGCGGACCGCCTCGGGCAGATTCAGGAAAATGTCGAGCGAATGGGGTGCCCCGGAGTTCGCCTGGTTCAAGCCGATGGCGGGCAGCCGCCGTTTGGCGCCCGTTTCCAGCGCGTACTGGTGGACGCGCCCTGTTCCGGCCTGGGCACGCTGCGCCGGCATCCCGACCTGAAATACCGGCTTCTCGAGAAGGACATAGCCGACCTGAGCAGACTCCAGCAGGAACTCTTGAGAGCCGCGATCGAACGCTGTGAGAATGGCGGCGTCATTGTGTATTCTGTATGCACCTTTACGCCGGAAGAAACCGGGGAAGTCATTGCGCGCGTAACAGAAAGAGCGCCGGTCGAACCTGAAGACGGCCCAACCTGGATGGATGTATGGAGACTAGAGACGGGAAGGTATCAAACGAGCCCCGCGCAGGACGGGCTGGACGGGTTCTTCTTGACACGATTGCGGAAGCGACCCTGAATCTGGCGTTCTTTGTCTTCCGCTTTTTCGGGTGGTCGTTGCGATGGACCCTGGCAACAGTCTTCTTTCTGCTGGTGATGACCGCCGCCGGTTTGTATGTGTTTAATACGGCGGTCGCCGGAGGCGAATACGTTACCGTACCCAACATTACCCTGCTTTCCGTGACGCAGGCTTCTTTTGAGCTGGGCAGAGTGGGCCTGGAAATGGGCAAGCAGACCCCCATGTTCAGCGACCAGGTGCCGCCTTACCACGTCATCAGCCAGCGGCCGGAACCTGGCGCCGTGGTGCGCACGGGCCGCGAGGTGTTCCCGACGGTGAGCCAGGGGGCGGAAATCGAGACAACGCCCGAGTACGTCGGCAAAACCCTGAAAGAGGTGGAAAGCGCCCTGGCCCCCGGAATGCGCCTTGGCAACAAGGCGTGGATACAACACAGCACGCCGCGGGACCAGATCATCGCTCAGGATCCGCCCGCAGGCCGCGCCCTGCACGCGGGCGAGCCGGTGCATCTTCTGTTGAGCAAAGGCCCGACCCAGAGCATCCTGACCATGCCCAGCATTGTGGGGCTTTCGGTAGAAGACGCCATGGCCCTCCTCTCGCCAATGGGCGTACAGGTGCTCGCCAACCGGATCGACAACCCGAATGCAGAACCCAACCGGGTGCTGGCCCAATCCCCGGCGCCGGGGACTTTGCTTCAAGAAGGCCAGGCGATCACCTATGAGGTGCGGGCTTCCGGAGCCGAGGCGCCGCCTGATTCCATGCGGAAAGTTGAGGTAATTTACACGGTGCCCGGCACCTGGTCTCCGCGCGAAGTGCGTATTGACGTCATTGACCGCAAGGGAACGCGGCAGACCGTGCTGCCCAGCGAGGAACAATATAATGCGGGCGAGCGCCCGAAGTATGAGCCCAACACCAAGCTTCGGCTCCCCCTGTTATTCAACGAGGAATTGACGGTAGAAGTCTATGTGGACGGGCTGCGAGCCTGCACCTACTATTACGAGGGGGACAACCCCCCGGTTATCACGAACCATTTGGACCAGGAAGGCCAGGAGGAAGGCGTTGCCCAAACTTAAGATTGCACCCTCATTACTCTCGAGCGATTTCAGCCGCCTTGGCGAGGAGATTCAGGCCGTCATCGAAGCCGGAGCCGACTGGATCCATCTCGACGTCATGGACGGCCATTTTGCGCCCAACCTCACCATCGGCCCGCCCGTGGTGAGCGCGCTGCGGCGCCATTCGACCGTGCCCATGGACGTGCATCTGATGCTGGACAACCCCGAGGACTTCGTGGAAGATTTCGCGAATGCCGGCGCGGATATCATCACGTTCCATGCGGAAGCATCGCGCCACCCGCACCGCCTTCTGAGCCGGATCCGCGACCTGGGCTGCAAGGCGGGGCTCGTCCTCAATCCGGGCACACCACCCGACGACATTGAGTTTCTGGTCGATGCGGTGGACATGATCCTGATCATGACCGTAAATCCGGGCTTTGGGGGACAGAAATTCATCTCCGGGATGTTGCGGAAAATCGAACTGGTTCGCGCCATGCTGGGTGAGGAACGCGACCTCGAAGTGGACGGCGGGATCGACCAGCATACCGCACCCCAGGTGATTGCGGCCGGCGCCAACGTGCTTGTTGCGGGCTCATATGTGTTCGGGAGCGAAAGCTATCTCGAGGCCATCGAAAGCCTGCGCGTGTGAATTCCCGACTGATCGCGCACCTTTTCCACACACTCCGCAGCCCGGGGCCTCTCGTTCAGGAGGCGTCCTGATACCGCTTCAGCGCGGCATCGCACCGGCTCCGGTATTCCGCGAGTGTCGCAGCGCAGGCATCGTCCTGGGCATAGTTGTGGAGCTGATAAGGGTCCTTTTCGAGATCGTGGAGAAACTCATAGGGGGGCGTCTGGCCGTCGTAACGGGCGTAGACGTACCGCTCGCCGCGAATACCCTCCCAGGTGGGAATCAGCTCGTGTTTCATGCGATGTTCGCAGAAAAACTCGCGGCGCCAGTCCCCGGGTGACTCTCCGTTCAACCAGGGCAGGAGACTGCGCCCCTGGTAGCGCTCCGGTATGGCCGCGCCTGCGATGTCGAGCACCGTGGCGGGGATGTCGATATTGAGGGCCATGGGGCCGATGGTACGTCCGCGCAGATTCTGCGGCAAGCGCGGATCGTAAATAACCAAGGGTACGCGCAACGATTCTTCGTAATGCGACCATTTTCCGGCAAATCCACGCTCGGCCATGTAATAGCCGTTGTCGGACGCGTAGATGATGACGGTATTATCAGCCAGGCCCTGTTCCTCAAGCTTCGCCGTGATCTTTGCGATCATGTAATCAACGCCCGCCAAAAGGCGGAAGTATGCCCGCATATTTTTCTGATACTTTTCTGGAGTATCCCAGCGCCAGAAAAAGCGTTCGCGGTTCATGGACTCGCGCAGGAACGCGGGATGGGCGTCGAAGATCTCGGGGCTGTCCAGCAGTGGCGGCGGGAAAATGGTGTCTTCGAACATGCCTTTGACTGCGTCAATACAGGGGTAGTGGTTTTCCTTGTCACTGTCTTCCGCGTGCGTTGAGCTGAAACAGACGGAAAGGCAAAAGGGCTGTTGAACGGAACAGGAGTCCAGAAACTGGATGGCGTGTTCCATATTGATCTCGTCGATATGCCGAATGGTCCCGTCCGGTTGTTTGATCAGGTACGGCCGGTCACGCTCGCTGAAGAAGTCGAACAGGGTCTCCTCCGGGCCGGCATCCATTTTAACGCCCAGCTTGCCGACGTGGGCAGTGCGGTATCCCGCGGCGCGCAGAACAGCGGGGTAGCTGGTCTCGATGTGGCTTTTGCGGATGGGCGGCGTGCCGAACGTGAATCCGTGGGTACGCTCGGTGAGGCCCGTCAGGATGGACGCACGGCTGGCGGCGCAAATCGACGTCGTCACGAACGCGTTTTCAAAACGGACCCCCCGGCGGGCCAGGCTGTCAATCGTGGGCGTCCGGGCGATGCGGTGGCCTGCGATTCCCAGGGTGTCATGACGTTGGTCGTCGATAAGGAAGAAGAGGATATTGGGCCGGCTGGCTGCAGCTTCTTCCCCTCGTGCCTGGCTGCCTGCGAGGGTTGCCGCGCCTCCGAGTGCACAGGTATGCAGGAAAGCTCGTCGGTTCATTGCTTTAACCCCCCTGGCGCCCGTTGGAAGCAAGAACGCGCCCCGGGAGTAGAGGCTCCCGGGGCGGCATGAGACATTCAGGTCAATCCGCCAGTTCGGCGGCGACTTTGTCAAAGTAGGCAACGCATTGGGCGATCTCAGGCACGGAATTGTCCCAGTTGTACTCGTATTCGATGGAAAACACGACATCCTTCAGGCCCTGACGCTTGATCTCCTTCAAGAGGCCTTCGACGTTGCAGATGCCGGTGCCCCAGGGCACGTCGTGGGCTTCGCGCTTGCCAAATTCATTCAGATCCTTGAAATGGAAGCTGATGATACGCCCTTCGAGTTTTTTCAGGGCTTCCAGGGGATCGACGCCCGAACGGGGCCAGTGACCGGTGTCGGCGCAGGCGCCGAGGCGTTTGCTTCGACCTTCCACGGCCGCCAGGACGGCGTCCGGACTCCAGTACTTTGAAGGAGCGGGGTGGTTGTGGAAGGCAACGTTGATCCCATACTCATCCGCCAGCTTCTCGACCGTGTCGAGGGCTTCGGCGTCCGGTTCGCTGCAGATGGTGCGGATGCCCATGGCCTTGGCGAATTCAAAGACCTTTCGGGATTCGGCCTCATCGGCAGGAAGGCCGACCACTCCGTAATTCATGAGTTTGATGTCGCAGGCCTTGAGCTTCGCGAGGGCTTCCTGGCGCAGCTCTTCCGACATATTGTGATCGAAGACGGCATCGGGTTTTTCGGGGCTGAATTTCTGGCCGGGGTATGCCTCGATGTAATGAAGGCCCAGGCTCTGATTCTTGTCGACCGCTTCAAAGAAGGTGAACCGGTTGAAGGAGTACGCCTGGCATCCCAGGTGCCAGCCGAGTTTCTCCGCATTGGGGCAGCCGGCGGCCGCGGCCGGAGCCGTCTCCTGCGCCGTAACGCAGCTTGTCAACACCATCACCCCACACGCAACTCCCATCAGTATCGCAGACATCGTTTTCATGGTCGCTTATTCTCCTGTTGCACGGACAAGCCGCCCGTTAACCGTGAAGACCCTGAGCAGAAATTCCGATTGTAGCACAGAGAACCAGCGAGAAAAACCCGCGTGTGCCAGAGGCAATCAGCCGGCGGTCGCGGAGCGTCGCGTTCTTGCTCCGGACAGCAGGTTTTCGTATGATTGCAGCCTTGCTCCGGGGAGCGTTCGGGGGGTGACAGTCCAGCATTGGGCAGCCGGATTTTTTAGAAGGAAATGCATCCATGGCAGACAAAAAATTGAAAGTTGGAATCATTGGCGTCGGTTCGATTGCTCAAGTATGTCATCTCGATGCCTGGAAGGAGCTCGAGAGCAAGGGGGCCGTTGAGATCACGGCCGTCTGTGACATCATCCCTGAACGTGTTGAGATGGTCAGTAAGAAATGGGACGTGCCCAGGACGTACACCAACTATAAGACCATGTTGAAGCAGGGCGATTTTGACATTATCGACGTCTGCACGCAGAACCGCCTTCATTGCGCCATCTCGGTGGATGCCCTCAATGCGGGGGCCAATGTGCTCTGCGAAAAGCCCATGGCTATGAACGCGAAAGAATGCGAAGCCATGATCGCCGCGGCGAAACAGAACAAGCGCAAGCTCATGGTGGCGCAAAATATGCGGTTTGAGGCCGGCAACGAGCGGATCAAGGCGATGATCGAGCGGGGCGATCTCGGCGAGATCTATTACGGCGAGGCGCGCTACCTGCGCCGCCGGGGCATTCCCGGCTGGGGCAAGTTTCACATCAAGCGCGAATCCGCCGGCGGGCCACTGATCGACATCGGCGTGCACGTGCTGGATCTGATCGTCTGGCTGATGGGTTGCCCGAAACCCGTGTCCGCGACGGGCCAGGTGAGCCGCAAGTTCGGCGACCGGAAAGACCTGTGCAACGGAGAGTGGGGCGTGCCGTATCCCGTGGAGGAATTCGACGTCGAAGACCATGCCGCCGCGTTCATCCGTTTCGAAAACGGTATCGCGCTCAATCTGGAGGTGAGCTGGGCCGCGAACATCCCAAAAGATGTCCAGGGGTTGCGGCTGCTGGGCGACAAGGCGGGCGTCAGCACTGAACCGTTGATTGTCACCAGCGCTGCGGACGGCGCGCTGACAAGCCTGCAATACGACTGGCTTCCTGAACAGGAAGGCCACCGGATGGAGATCCTGCATTTTGCCGAATGCGTGCGCGACGGCCTGCCTGTGCGCGTGAGACCGCAGGAATCCTTGCGTATTCAGCAGATTCTCGATGCCATCTACGAGTCTTCCCGGAAGGGCAAAGAGGTGGCGATCAAATAGGGCGGCGCGGCGGGTTTCCGCGCTTGCACAAAATGCACCATCCACGGGTGCGGCTGCCGGCGGCACTGAACCGCGCCCGAAGGCTGCGGGCGAGAGGAATTCGCTCTTTGGCCTGTGGTATTGTAGCGATGTCACAAAATCACTGGAAAACACCCCCGATTCAACAGTGCATGGGGTTAACAGAAGTCTGAGGAGAACGCGAGCGATGGCACAGCAAGATATTGGTTTGATCGGTCTGGCGGTGATGGGCGAAAATCTCGTGCTCAACATGGCCAACAAGGGATTCAGCGTGGCGGTGTACAACCGCACCCGCGACCGGGTGGACAACTTTATCCAGGGACGCGCAAAAGGCAAGAGCATTGTTGGGTGCCACAGCATTGAAGAGCTGGTACAAAACCTGCAGAAGCCGCGCCGGGTCATGTTGCTGGTTAAAGCCGGAGACCCGGTAGACTCGCTGATCGAGCAGCTCATCCCCCATTTAGATCCGGGCGATATCATCATTGACGGCGGCAACAGCCACTTCCCCGACACGATCCGTCGCACGAAATATGTGGAAAGCAAGGGCTTGCTGTACATCGGCACAGGGGTGTCGGGTGGAGAAGAGGGCGCACTCAACGGGCCGTCGATGATGCCGGGCGGGTCGCTCGCGGCGTGGCCCCACGTGAAGGAGATCTTCCAGACCATATGCGCACATACGGATGAAGGAGAGCCGTGCTGCGATTGGGTCGGCGAAAACGGCGCCGGCCATTTCGTGAAGATGGTCCACAACGGGATCGAATACGGCGACATGCAGATGATTTGTGAGACCTATCAGATGATGAAGGAAGGTCTCGGCATGAGCAACGACGAAATGCACGAAGTGTTCGCGGAATGGAACCGCGGCGAACTCAATTCCTACCTCATAGAGATCACCCGCGACATCCTCGCCTACCGCGACGAAGACGGCAACGCGGTCCTGGACCTCATCCTCGACACCGCCGGCCAGAAGGGCACGGGCAAATGGACGGCCATCGCCGCGCTGGATGAAGGCCAGCCGCTCACCTTGATCGGTGAAGCGGTGTTCGCACGCTGCCTGTCGGCGCTGAAGGACGAGCGTGTTGAGGCTTCGAAACAGCTCCGGGGCGAAACCCAGCCGTTTTCGGGCGACAAAAAAGCCTTTGTAGACGACTTGCGCAAGGCGCTGTATGCGGCAAAGATTGTCTCGTACGCGCAGGGATACCAGCTGATGCGCTCAGCGGCAAAGGCCTATGGCTGGAACCTGAATTACGGCGGCATCGCGCTGATGTGGCGCGGCGGCTGCATCATCCGCTCCGTATTCCTCGGGCGGATCAAAGAGGCCTTCGACAAAGACCCCGGCCTGGTCAACCTGCTGCTGGATCCGTTCTTCCGCGATGCCGTCGCCTCGGCGCAGTCGTCGTGGCGCAACGTGGTCATCGAGGCGGCGAAGATGGGTATTCCAGTGCCTGCGATCAGCACTGCACTGGCCTACTTCGATGGCTACCGGCACGAACGGCTGCCCGCAAACCTGCTCCAGGCGCAGCGCGACTATTTCGGCGCGCATACCTACGAGCGGATCGACAGGCCTCGCGGAGAGTATTTCCACACCAACTGGACCGGGCGCGGCGGCGACACGGCAGCGACGACCTACACGGTGTAGGGGCCCCCGGCGAAAAAGCATCGGCCCGGAAAGCTCCAATGGGACTTTCCGGGCCGTTTTGTCTCAGGCGGGTGCGGTTACTCCACTTCCGCCGGATCCCAGATGGTGGCGGCGATGTACCGCTCCGGGCCGGTGGTGGGTTCGTCGATGTAGTACGTGCTGATCACCTTGCCGTCAGGCCGCTGCAGGCTGCGGACATATCCGATGTCGCGATCCGCGCCGTCATCGCGAAGAACGATCTCATCGCTCCAGGTCTGACCGTTGTCCTTGCTGAGTTTCGCGGCGATGCGGAACGGCTGCATACGAACGCCATAGGTCAGGCAGAGACGGCCGTCGGAGAGTTTAATCAGGCTGGGAGGATTGCCTTCGCCGAGAGTGTCCACGGGGTCGTTGAGAAAGTCCCAGGAACGGCCATTATCACGGGAGATGTAGGCGGCGATCCAACGGTTTGAGATCTCTCTTCGGCGGATAGTAGTCAGCAGGGTGTCATCCGACAAGCGGACCGTGGACGGCATAATGCCGAATCCCTCGGGCTCGGGCATGATCCACGACAGAAACTCCCAGGTTTTCCCGCCATCGACGGTGCGCATACAGAACGGGCGCCCTTCGGTGCCGTCGGTTTTTCCCGCGGTCTGGAAGAGCATGCACTCGTGTTTGCCGTCGACGACATAGTCCGTCCGTGCGGCAATTCCATTGACTCCGACGTTGGGCAGAATGAACGGCCCTTCCCAGGTGCGGCCGCGGTCGTAACTGTAAAAAAACTTCGACGGGCTTCGGGCATCGATGTCGGTCATGCGCAGGGTCATGGCAAAATCGGGATGGCTGAAATCAATCCCGCCGGGGCACTCGCGCATTTCCGGGATAGGCAATCCGGGTGTTTCGATGCCATGCAGTGCCGTCCCCTGGGCAATGAGTCTTCCTTGTTCGGCGGGATATTCGAGCGACCACGTTTCGCCCCCGTCCAGGCTGCGTGCCTGCCAGTGTTCCTCGGGTTTCTCGCGGTCGATATGATGCCGGGTCGGCCCCAAATCCTTGTAATACCCGCGGGAAAAGCCCACGAGGATTTCGTTGCCCCAATTCCACATGCCGTAATTGGCCGGCCATCCGCCGAAACGGCCTTTTTCATAATAGATTTTCACGTGCTGTACGTTCACTGTGCTGGCCCCTCCCTCTGCTCCGCTGGCGGCCCATGCGGTCGCGGACAGCGCAGCTATGATCACCATGCCCAGAATGAAATGAATTTTCATCAGCGGTCTCCTTATTCGGTTAAGATTCGTATAAGCTCAAAGTCTCCGGTCCGGGCGGCTTCGAGCACAGGACCCATGTAATCATCGACTTGGTCACTGGCCAGAGGCACGGGCATGTTCTGCAGTTTCATTGCGAGCCGCGGATCCCGGGCCGCGCTCAAGGCGCGCTCAATATGCTCCGGGCTGAATCCCGGCACCTCGTCGAGGGTAACCGGGAATCCGATGTCGCGGGAGAGGTTGAGCATGGCCTCAGCGACGGCGATGCCGAGGTCGCGCCCGTGCAATCCGGCAAGGTTACGGCGGGTATACCCCGCTGCACGGTAGATCTCCCCCACTTCGCGCAGCCGCGCTTCGATCGCCGGAGCAAAAAAGACCGTGTAGTAGGGGTTCATGAGCGCACAGGCCCGCCCGTGAGGCAGCACATCCACCAATGAAAAGCTGGTCAGGTGCGCGCCATTGGTGCCGCCGAGCATAATGGCGTATCCTCCCAGGTCGGTGCCCAGCCCGAGCGCCTCGCGCGCCTCCAGGTCCTCTGGTTCCGCACAGGCCTGCTTCACATGGCGTATGAGCAATTCGATGCCCAGCAGCGCCACGGGGCGAATGGTATTGAGCGCTTCGCCGGGGGCGCCGTAAAACACTTCCAGGCAATGCGATACGCCGTCCAGGGCGCCGTCCATGGTAAATTCCGGCGACATGGTCGTGGTCTGGGCATAATCAAAGAGGCAGCGCGGCGGGACGATGGCATCGTCGACGATGAGCATCTTCTGCGCGCTGGCCTCGTCGGTAATGTTGGAATATTTGGTGAGATGGGCGGCCGAACCCGAGGCGAGCTGCACGGCCAGCACTGGGAGCATGCGTTTCCCGGCATCCGCGAGCAGGCGCGTGACCTGATTTGACCCAAAATACTCGTCGAGACCGGGGTGATCGGGCGCGAGTGCCAGCCGGGCCACGGCGGCCTTCGCAGCGTCGATCGTGCTGCCGCCGCCCACAGCGACCACGAGGTCCGGGGCCTGTTCTTCCAGGGCTTCTACAATGCGGAAGACGTCTTCACGGGGAGCATTGGGCCGTGCACCCGGAATGATATCGCCCGCGGTAATACCCGCACCGGCGAGTGATTTGCGCACCGCTTCGTGCAGGGGCGGCCCCCATGGTTTGCCAAACCCGGAAGCCACCACGGCCGCACGAGAACCGAGAGGCCGGGCGTGCTCCCCGAGTTTTTCGAAACAGTGCACTCCGTAGATGTAGGCGTCCCCTTTGAACTGAGTAATGAGCCTGCGGGCATGTTCCCGCTGGGTGATGGGCACGGTCGATCCCTCCTTCCGGCGATATTATACGGAATTGGGCTGAGAATACGCACGCACATCCGGATTGGTTATAATGGAAGTAGTGTGGATGGGAATCGAGTTACTTTGGGGGTGAATATGTACGTAGGACGCATTGTAAGCATTGCCATGACCCAGGACAGTCGTTTGTGCGGTGTATACCGGGTATCAAGCCGCTCATTTCCAAACCGGACGGCGGTAGTGCGGGAAAACCGGGTGAGTATTGTGCCGAAACCCGGCCATGAGGCCGACGTGCACAAGAACCCGTACATCGCCTACAACTGCGTGCGCGTGGTTTGCGGAGGCGATGTGGCCGTAATCACCAACGGGAGCCACACCGACCCAATCGCCGAAAAGATCATATCGGGCATGAATCCCCGCGACGCGCTGCTGCTCTCGCTGATGACACTGGATTATGAAAAGGACGACTACAAGACGCCGCGCATTGCGGGTGTGGTTGATAAGCGCAACGGCGGCTCAGGGTATCTCGGAATCGTGCGCGAAGACGGCCTGCATGTGCGGCGCATGCCCCTGGAGGCAGGGATGTTTTACTACGTGGCCACCTACGAGGAAGGGACACTCTCCGAGGCCCAGAGTGGAATGTTCCCCGCAAAGACGGCCGAGGAGGCCTGCCAGTTTCTCCTGGGCGGCGGCGTTTTTGCGGAGCGGACTCATCCCGTGACGGCCGTGGCGGCTGTGCGCTCAAATTCGGATTTCGAGCTGGCCGCGATGGATGCACCCCACACGTGATGCACAATGGATTCAGCGAAGAACTGGATCGGTTGATCCGGGCGCGCTACACACTGCTTTACGTAGTGACCTGGGAAGAAGACCGCGCGCTGCGCATCCTCATGCGCCTGGCTGAGGCCCAGCGAAAACCGCTGTTTGAATGGTCCATCACAAATGGCCTGCGCTGCATTCACGGGGCGGGCAGCCAGGGCGGCGGGGCGCGTACGCGCGATGCGATGCAGATGCTGAACGAGGTGTTGCAGAAGGATGGCCCTGCCATCTATGTCCTGAAAGATTTTCACTCCTACCTCGAAGCACCGGAGATGATCCGCCAGATCCGCGATCTGGGCAGCGCGCTCGGGCCGACCCGGAAAACCCTCGTTTTTCTGTCCCCCGTGCTGACGCTTCCACGTGAGCTGGAAAAAGACATGACCATCCTCGATCTTCCCTTACCCACCTACGAGGAATTGAGCCAGCTCCTGGACGATTCCATTGGGCGCCCGAGTTCGGCGCGCAAGTTTCAGGTTCAGCTGAAGCCACAGGAGCGCGACGCCCTGGTTAAAGCGGCTCAAGGGCTTACGCTGAAGGAAGCCGAGAATGCGTTTGCGCAGGCTATCGTGCGCGACAATGTGCTGGATGCACAGGACATTCAGGCCGTGATATCGGAAAAACGGCAGGTTATTCGAAAATCGGGCCTGCTGGAGTATTACGGTGTCGACGCGGATCTGGCGGACGTCGGGGGCATGGATGTGCTGAAAGACTGGCTCCGGAAGCGCGTGCGTGCGTTCAGCGACGAGGCGCGCGCATACGGACTCCCGCAGCCGCGAGGCATCCTGCTGATGGGCGTCCAGGGCTGCGGGAAGAGCCTGGTAGCCAAGACCATCGCGCGGCAGTGGCAGCTTCCGTTGCTCCGCATGGATATGAGCATGATCTTCCAGGGCTATATCGGCAGTTCGGAGCAGAACATGCGTAACGCGACGAAGACCGCCGAAAGCCTCGCCCCGGTGGTCCTGTGGATTGACGAGATCGAAAAGGCCTTTTCCGGTGTGGAAGGCTCCGGGAGCTCCGACGCAGGCACGACCGCCCGTGTAGTCGGCACGTTTCTCACCTGGATTCAGGAAAAGACCGCGCCGGTGTTCGTAGTGGCCACGGCCAACGAAGTGCGCGAATTGCCACCGGAACTGCTGCGAAAAGGCCGCCTGGACGAAATTTTCTTCGTGGATTTGCCCCGCAGCCGCGAACGGGCGGAGATTTTCGCCATTCATCTGCACAAAGTGCGCCGGGAACCCATGAAATACGACCTGCCCGAGCTTGTAGGGGCGTCTCGAGGATTCAGCGGCGCGGAGATCGAGCAGGCGATTATCGCGGGATTGCACGAGAGTTTTTTCGATGGCCGTGAACTCGAGACCCGCGATATTCTCAAAGCAATTCGAGATACAGTTCCCTTGTCCCGCACGATGCGCGAGAAAGTCGAGGAGCTGCGCGTGTGGGCGCGCGACCGGGCGCGTCCTGTGGCGAAGCCGCCGGAAAAGCGGCCGGAAAAGGACTCCGATGAGTGACCGGTTCAACTGGCTGGAGTTCAGCGCAGAGAGAGAGAACCCGGAAGTACAGCCCCCTCAGGCAGCACCGCATGACGCGCCGTCGTTCTATCAGGCCGCGCGCAGCATGCGCGAGGCCGCTCATTTGCGGGCAGCGTGCGACTACTATCGCAAGGCCGCGGGGTTGAACGACCAGCATTATGAGGCGTGGAGCGAATTAATCGACACCCTGGTGCGCCGCGGCCAGCTTGACGAGGCGGATCGGGTGTCGTCGGAGATTTTGCAAAATTACCGTCAGGTGCGCCTGTTTTATGCCTCCCGGGCACTGGTGCTGGCGCACCGGCATCGGACACAGGAGGCGTTTCCGCTAATCAGCGTGGCCCTGGAGGGCGACGCTGATGCGTGGTATCCCCGCTGTGTAATGGGGGAACTGCTGGTGCGGTTCGACCGCGGGAAGCGATGTGAGGCCCAGCGCTTTTTCGATCAGGCCATCGAAAGAGCAAAGGATCCCTGGGAACCGTACTTTCTGGCGGGGTGGGCATTTTTGCATACTGGACTGCCCGCGCTGGCCGCTGGCCACCTGGCAGAGGCGGCGCATTTCCGCCCTCGTGCGGCGTTATGCTGGTTGTATCTGGGAGACAGTTTTCGCGCACTGCGGCTGTATGACCAGGCCCAGTTCTATTATCAGTGCGCGCAGGAACTTGAACCGGACAGTGAATTGTCGATCGCGCGTCAGAAAGACTGCGGCAAGCTCACGTTCGGGTTGATGCGGCTGTTCAGCAGAAACAAGTTGCGGGCACGTTGGAAGACTGCCCTGGAAGATCACACGCGCGAAAAGGAGTGGGAGGAGCCATGACCGACACGTATGCGTCGCCCCTGGCCGAACGGGTGGCCACAGCAGCCATGATCGCCCTGTGGAGTCCGAAAAAGAAATTCTCGACGTGGCGCCGCTGCTGGGTGGCGCTGGCGGAGGCGGAACAGGAGCTGGGCCTCCCCATCACGCACGAACAGCTCGATGAAATGCGGGCCCACCTTGACGATATCGACTTTGAAGCCGCCCGCAAGTTTGAGGAAGAGCTGCGCCACGACGTGATGGCCCACATCCATGCCTACGGCGCGGTGGCACCCAAGGCCAAACCCATCATTCACCTTGGCGCGACGAGTTGTTATGTGGCCGACAACACGGACCTGATCCTGATCCGGGAAGGCCTGCAGCTCATTCTGGACAAGGCCGTCAATGTGCTGTCGCGTCTTGCGGACTTCGCGGCGGCATGGCGGGAGCTTCCGACCCTCGGCTACACCCATTACCAACCCGCACAGGTGGTGACGCTGGGCAAACGGGCCTGCCTGTGGGCGCAGGATATCCTCATGGATGTTCACGCGCTGGAACACCTCCTTGGCAATCTCCGCTGCCGGGGCGTGAAAGGAACCACCGGCACCCAGGCCTCGTTCCTCGCGTTATTCGATGGCGATTCTGAGAAAGTACGGGAGCTGGATCGCCGGGTGGCCGAAAAGCTGGGATTCGAGCAGTCGTATCCCGTCACCGGGCAGACCTATCCGCGCAAAGTGGACACACAGGTGCTCGCCGTGCTTGCGGGCATCGGAGAGAGCGTGCACAAATTCGCCACCGACATGCGGCTACTGCAAAACCTCAAGGAAGTCGAGGAACCCTTCGGCGAAAAACAGGTGGGCAGTTCGGCGATGGCGTACAAGCGCAATCCGATGCGCTGTGAACGGGCGTGCGCGCTGGCGCGTTTTCTCATGGTGTCCCCGCTGCACGGGTCCTTTACGACCGCGGTCCAGTGGTTCGAGCGGACCCTGGACGATTCGGCGATCCGGCGCTTGAGCCTGCCTGAAGCGTTTCTGGCTTGCGACGGCATCCTGAATCTGTACTTGAGCATTATGGAAAACCCGGCGGTCTATCCAAAAGTCATTGAGAAACACCTGAAAGCGGAGTTGCC
>DAOSJS010000060.1:0-15048 GCA_035367355.1 Candidatus Hydrogenedentota bacterium | reverse complement strand
CAGGGAGCGCGGCAATCTCAATCTTTCCGAGGATATCCGAGATTGCTTCAGTCGCCTCGCTCCTTCGCAATGACATTGCGACACAGTCTCTCTTAGCAAAGGGGGAAGAGGGGGATTTCTTGTCTTGAGGTTCTTTCCTCCAACGAAACAAACGAAATGAACGAAATAGACGTATTTTCCTGAACCCCTGCACCTGCATTGACAGCGAAGCAGCCTGTCCCTGCAGCGCCCTCCATTGCAATCCCTGCAACTGCACGGAATGGAAAGAATGCATTGACATTACAGGGACTTTCGCGCTATATGAGTAGGCGAGTGCAGGACGGAAGGCTGGTGGAAGCACATGCGGACGCTTGAGTCGATCAGCACGATTCTGAAAAAGAACAAATCCGGATTCCATGAGACGTACAAGGTCCGAGAGATCGGTGTGTTCGGGTCCTATGCGCGACGCCGTCAGAAAGCGGACAGCGACGTGGATATTCTCGTGGAATTCGACGAAGCGCCCGATTTGTTCCTATTCCTCGAGTTTGAGGGAAGACTCGAGAAATTGCTGAAGAAGAAAGTAGACCTCGTCACGAAGCAGGCACTCAGGCCGGAACTCAGGGAACGCATACTCCGTGAAGTGGTCTACGTATGAAGAGGGAGTACACTTATACATCAAAGATATTCTGCAGAGCATCCACCAGATAGAATCATTTGTAGAAGGCCTCCGATACGAAGAGTTTCGAAAAGATGACAAGACAGCCAGAGCGGTCATCCGAAAGCTGGAAATCATCGGTGAGGCCGCCAAGCAAGTCCCGACCAGAACAAGACAGACGCATCCGGAATTGCCATGGACCGAAATGGCAAGGATGAGGGATAAACTCATCCATAGTTATTTCGGTGTTGACCACGAGATTGTCTGGAAGGTTGTCAAAGAACGCCTGCCCTAAGTGAAAGCCAATTTAGAGAAAATCATCGCACAGTTGGACTGAAAGGAAGCACTTGCGCTTCTCTCCCCCAATCCTGCCCCTTCTTATTCGAACCAGCAGCACTAACCGAACCAATAGATGACTTGCGGGCAGAAAATCCACGGGTTCGTGGAGCACAACGAGATGCTCAGTCATTCCGGAATTGCTTTTGTCATGCTCAATGTGTAGGCCATCTCCATAGAAACGGCAACGACGGTCCATGATAAGTATGCACAGTGCTTGGACGCAATTGAGCCGCATTAGAATTACAAGCCTGTTTCGATTCTTCGTGGTGCTCAAGATTGCCCGATATTCTGAATCGCTTCAATGATTCGGCAGGGTCATGAGAGGAAGCCAGGGGGCACGGGTGGTCTCCATGCCGGCGATAGTCATGATTCCAATCGTGTCCGCAGTGGTCGTCTATCATCCCGGGCACGATCAAGAGGCATCGGGGTTCGACTCCATTCCCAAAGCGCGTTGGTAGGGAGTGATGACCCTGACAACCGTCGGATACGGGACCATGTGCCCCATGACCCCGTCGGGGAAACTGCTCGAAGCAATCGTGGTGCTGGTCAGCCGCGGCCTGCTTGTGCCTTCTTCCGGGATTGTCGCGGCGGGCTTTACGGAAGAGATGCGATGCCGGGATGTCATCTGTCCGCACTGCGGCAAAAAGATCGCAGGCAGCGAGCAAGAGCACAGGTCGGGTTGAGACGATTGATTCATGCGCAACATCTGCAGGAGAAACAGAGGGCGGGCAAATTGGATCGGGGTGGCACGGAGACGCTTTGTTTCCTGGCGCGACGGAATGAGCCTGTCACAGTGACGCATCACAGCTTAGTTTGAAGCAAAGCGCATCCGATATCGCATCGGGTAATGGTACCGGGCGGATTGAGTCGGACGTGATCAGCTTGGCAACTTCGTCCTGGCCCATGACCACGCGGAACCATTGCTCGCGATCGCTCATGACGCGATACTGTCTTTCGTCGGCGGTGCCGGCCAGGTACGGGAGATACACGACGATGGGCTGGCGCCCCTCGGCCTTGCACCCAAGCCTGTCGACGCGGCCGGTACGCTGCTCGATGGTGCTGGGATTCCACGCAAGGTCGTGGTGGATCACGTGCCGGCAAAAACGCTGAAGGTCCACGCCCTCTCCCATGACCTGGCTGCACACGAGGATGTCGGGGAAAAAGGGCGTATTGAAGGCGCGCATGAGGCGCGCGCGGGCTTCTCGCCTGGTTGCACCCATGGCCACCTGGACATTTGCCAGCGTCACGGTGCCCGCGGGCAATTCGGGGTCGTCCTCCGCATCGCCTTCCACGCGGATTCCTCCTGTCTGGGTTCGTCCTGCCGCTTCCAGGTAGAGTTCCCGTTCCTCGGGGGAGCACCGTTCCGTCAGAAACTCTATGAAGCCTCCCAATTTCTGGAGCCAGGAAAGGCCTGATCCGTCGGCGCATTCCAGGGTTCTTTGCACCGCGTGATCCGGGGTGATCGCATCCAGCTCGGCAAGCGGGAAGTAGCGGACGAGGGTTGTCGGGACGCGCAGGAACCGGCGCATGATGTGTGTCAAATCTTCGCGTTGTGCAGGGGTCATCCTCGTTTTCTCGATGATCTTCTGATGCGCCTGCATGATTTCACCGAGAGCTGCATCCACCGCCCGCCGCCCCGGGGAATCGACATCGTCGAAGAAACGCCTCTGGATCCGGTCCAGGAGTTCCTCGAGTTCGCCATCCGTCGCCGCCCGCCCGGCTGACTGCAGCCTCTGCCTCCCTGCCGTCATGATCCGCCGGTCGATTTCACGGCTTATGTGGATGCGCAGTGAACGCACCGTGTAGCGATAGAAGGCGAATACGAGAACCTTCTCCCCGGCTTCCCACAGATCGACGACTTTCCTGACCGTCGCATCGACCTTCGGGTGCGCCGCGCTGCTGCAGCTCTTCAGCGCGCGATCGAACTCTTCCAGGTACCAGCCGGCATGGGACAAATCGACCGCCTTCTGCAGGCCGTCGTCGAGCCCATCCTTTGCCTCTTTGCGGCTCTGCCGCGTCGAGCGGAAGG
Source organism: Candidatus Hydrogenedentota bacterium (assembly GCA_035367355.1). GTDB lineage: Bacteria > Hydrogenedentota > Hydrogenedentia > Hydrogenedentales > SLHB01 > UBA2224. Next base: position 12,046 of record DAOSJS010000060.1, on the reverse strand, counting down.
CCTCGTAGGAGGAGGAAAGCGCTTCTCCCAGCAAATCGTCTTCCGGTCTCGCGGCGCTGCGGGCGGCCAGGAAGAACGGGAGCATTTGTCCGGGCGGTATCGGCAGGCCGTTCGAGGCATCCTGCCCGGCGATGGATGCGCCGGCCATGCGGCAGCGGCGTCTGATGTCCGTGCCCGCCCAGAGCGTTCCCTTGTTGTGGCGGACAATCCAGGTCTGCAGGGCCTGCTGTGCCGCATCGCGGCCGCTCTTTGCGGCGGCGTAGGCGTCAACGACGGCACGCAGGCGGGCGTTCAGGGCTTCATGGGGGGCCTCAAGCGTTTTTTTCCACCAGTCTTCAACTGAGCCTTCGCAGTCCCCGGGGCTGAGCCGGCTCCAGGTCTGCTGAAGTCGAATCGCCGCGCGCTGGCTGTCATCGAGCTTTTTACTCAACTCCTGCATCAGGCCGCTGAATGCGTCCACGGCGCCCAGAGCGTTCTCGTCCCACCGCACGTCGCCGAATCGTTCGAGCACCCGCACCAGTTCACGATGCCCGAGTTGGAACGGCGTGGCCGTGAGAAACAGCATTCGGTCGAATGCTCTGGCCATGGCCCCGTCCCCCGTGCGCAAATCCTGCACGACGTTCGTGGTCTGCAGCTGTCTCGCGAGAGATGTCTTCGGGTTTTTCAGATGGTGTGCCTCGTCCATGACAAGCAGGGGGGAGCGCCAGGCGGCCCGCACCAGGATGCGATTCCACAACTTCTGCTCGACATGGCGCATGGCGTCGCGCGCCTCCTTGAGCCGCTCCGAGACCCGCTCATCACCGCCGCGTGCCACGATCGGCATCGTTCTCAGCGCCTCGGCCAGCGGGGCGAGGTCGAGCCGGGGCAGTGCCTCTATGACGGCTCCGGGAACGGGATCATCCGGCAGCCGCTTTTTTTCATCGGGAACCGCACTGTTGTAGATGGCCATCCACGCGTTCGGCGGCTCCTGCAGCAGCCGCTGCCATAATTCCTCTTTCCAGTCGTGGGCGCGCTCTTCTCCGATCGCCCGGATCAGCTCGGCAAGAAACCTGTGTATCTGCCTCTTCACCTGCGCCAGGCGGCCGTCCTGGTCCTGGCCGTGGCGGCGCAGGGCCTCCGCAATGAGGTGCAATTTGATCCACTTGTCCGACTGCCGGCGGCTCATCGCACCCTGGGCGAGGAAGATCATGTGGCAGCGTGTCTCCCGCGGATCGTCCATCAGCCGCATCAGGTCGATGCTGTGCCGGGCCACGTTGTAGCGGACGGCACTTTCCTCCGGCGCCGACGCCCGGGAATCGCCGCCGCACTTCACCGGCCAACGATCATCGAGATACAGTTCGCAGAACGCGCCGAGATCCTGCACCCATTTGTCCACGAGGTTTGCCGGGACCATCACGATGACGGGCCCGAGCGGATTGCGAACGGCCACGCTGTACGCGACGGCCAGTGCGACAAACGTCTTGCCCATGCCGACGTCGTCGGCCAGGACCACGCCGGGCTGCCGCTGCAGCCGCCTGAGGATCTCCTCCACCTCGGCGCGCTGCCTCTTCTGGTCGGCTTCCGGCACCCGGGCCTTCAGCCGCGTGCCGAGCACGAGCTCCTGCGGCGGGCTGTAAATGTCGCTTACCGTCTGCATGTATCCAGCACCCGTTCCCAGAAAGAAAGCAGTTCTTCCGACAGCCGGCTGCGCCGTGCTTCGACGTGCCCTCGGAGCTTTTCCGCCAGCTCGCTGAGGAACGCCCTGAAGGCGTCATCAACGACGGCTTTTGGCAGAGACCCGTCTTCGGTCCGGTAATCGACCTCCCGGAGAACAAGGAGAAAATCGGCAAGTGTCAGCAGGACCTCGTCGGCCTTGCCGTCGGCATTTTCGAAATCCCGCACGAGGCGCTCCGCCAGCGCGGAAACGCCCAGCAGGCCCCGCAGCCGCCAATCCAGGGCCGCCAGGCTCCAGACCGGACGCTGGAGATGGGCTCGCAATTGCCCCAAAATGCGTGCGCGCCGCCGGACGCGATGGAGAAAGGTCGCCTGCAGATCATAGCGCCTGAGGGGGTCCAGGTCGCTCGGGGTTGCCGAGTCGAGATCCTCGTCATAGGCATCCGGGGGCTGCTGCTGCTTCGCCCAGGCGCGAAAGGCGGTGCCTGGATCGGCGGCCGCGACGATCAACAGCATGTCTTCGGCGGACATGTGCTCCAGGCGGGGTGGCGGCGGAAGGTGGCGGCTGTCTTCCACATTGAGCGGCAGGAACGCCTCGTGGCCCGCCCATCGGACAAGGACTTTTTCAGGCGGATGCGGGGGTTCCCAGGGGATTCCGACCGCGGATGGGCGGCCCTGCGCCGCCCATCCGGTCGACGTAAGCAGTTCCCGTGCGTCCTGGCCGCACGCGTGTGTGCACCACTCTTCGGGAAGTCCGCCCGCATCCAGCCTCAGCACCACTGTGCGTCGGGTTCCGCCGCGATACAGGGCGGAGAGAAAACCGGGGGGCAGGGCGGGCGCCGCGTCCTGCCCTCCCTCGTTTTCCTCGGGCGGTGAGCCCAGCCACTCCGCCTTGTCCGGCTCGGCAACCGTCGACACGTCCGGCCAGACCGCTTCCAGCTGCCCGCTTTCTCTCGCATAGGCAGCGCGATCGACAATGGTAAGAAGGTTGGCTTCGGCGTTTCTGTTCTTTACGAGACCCAGACCCGCGCAGGTGAAGTTGGACGAGCCGATCATCAGGGCGGTGTATGGCTCTGCAAGAAATGCGATCATCTTGGCATGCCAGGGGCGCTGGTTCCTGTCCGGGTCCGTCCCCGGCAATTTCTCGACGGTGACTTTGCAGCTGTAGTTCGGCGGGGTCAGCATCAGGGATTTCGGCGCGGCCAGCCGGGGCACGGCAGACGAATCGCCGGAATGGACGGACGGTACACAGACCCTGAGTCTGCGCTGTCCCCCCCGCGCCATCAGCTTGCACAGCTCTGCCGCCGCCTTGCTGATCGTGGCGTCCGTGTCGAAGAATGGCGATGCCACCCAGGCCTCCCGGGGAGATGCGCCGCGTGCCCGGCATGCCTGGACGGCCTCCCCGAGGCTGCTCCGCCCGCCGCCGCCGGCCGCAGGCAGGGTGAACACGAGGTGCTGCCGGATCGGGTCCCTTCGGCGCGATGCGCCCCATTTCCCCGCATGCCGTCCCACCTGCCCCAGGAAATCCTCTGCGCGACGTATCTCCGGCGGGCTTTCCGCTGCCCCCGGGACGAAGGCCAGAAGGCTGCGCAGGAACGAAACCGTCTCCAAGAACAGCTCGATCCGGCCGTCGCTCGGCGTCAGGTCGACCGCGGCGGCAACCTCCTGGTTGGTGCGATACCCCTGCTCGGTTAGGTTGGCCGAGGCCACGATGATCCGGATGTGCCGGGCCCAGGCCAGCAGGCTGATCTTCGCATGCTGCCTGGCCCCGCGAATCCGGACGGGGAGCACGTCCCAGCGAAGCGAATGCTCCTTCCCGGCCTGCGTGTAGTCGGCGAGCACGGCGGCATAAGCGCTTCCGAGACGCTTCTCACGCTCCAGGAGGAACGCCAGATCCTCGCGATTCGGCTCGGACTCTATCTCCAGAAAGCGCGCCAGGCACTGCTCCTCGAACAGGGCCGGGGAAAAGGTGAACGTCGTCGCAAGGCAGCCGACGGGTTCGCCCGCGCCCTGCGGCGGCCGCCACAGCTCGAGCATGGCGCCGCTGCCGGTAGTTTTCCTGCGTTTGCTCATTTCAGGTCCATGTAGAAGCGGCGGATGGGCCGGCCTCTGTAGTCATGCACGTATCGCCCGGGCAGGAGCTCCCGCTCGGGTTCGCGGTACTGTTGCCGGATGTAGATGCGGCCTTCCCCCAGATCGTTGAACCAGGGCCGCTTTCCCTCTGCCGATTTTTCTCTCTGGACTTCCCTGTGATGGTCGCAGAGGGCCCGCGCGCAGGCGACCGCGTCCAGTCGCTGCGCGAAACGGTCGAAACGGCAGACGAAAAGACCCTGGAGCGAGAGACGGGCGAGGGGTACCTCCCCGAGGGCGCGATGGGCCGCCTCGAATCGACCATCCAGCCCGTCGGTACTGGCCCTGAATTTGATGTTTTGTGCGATCAGGGGGATGTCATACCCCTGTGCATCAGGGGTGGAGGCCTGGGCCTTCAGCACGTCGAATCCGTCCTGGAGGCTTCGGGCAAAGGTTTCATAGGCTCTTATGGCCGCGAGCAGGCGCGCATACTCGGGGGCCGCTGCCTCCAGCCTGTCGTGCAGGCGTTCCTCCGGATAATCCGACTCGTCGGCCACCGCGAATTCATCCTGGAGCCGCCAGATGGCCGGCAAGGCGCCCAGCCGGCGTTCGCCCGTCGCATGAAGGAGATCCCGAAGATACCGTTTTTCCCTTTCCCGGCAGGCCCCGGGGGCAAATGCCGCAGCCAGCCTGGCCCACTCCTGACCGCTCCACCCCGGTTTTGTCCGCGGCGGTTTCTCGCCCAGGCTGCGGCGCACGGCCTCTTTCCAGGCCGCAAGCAGGGAGCGGGCACCGTCGACCCCGTCGAAGCCCATGTCGCGCGCCCATGCGTCCGCCAGTCCCTCCGTATGGGGACCGGGGCCGAGATGAACGTCCGCGATTCCCAGGTGCACGGCCAGCCGTTTGTAAACCCCGTGGAACCCGAAGACCCTCGGGGTCTTTAGATAGCCGCGCGCGTCGAGGTAGCCCGGCTGGACAATCGCCCGCTTTGTCACGAGCGTTCCCGGTACAGCCGATATGTCGGCATCGTCGCCCATCTGCCGGATCAGGGCTTCCACGACGAGCCACTCCCAGACGAGGAAAGGGGAGGCGTCGCGCTGCATCGGATCGCCCTCGAGCCCCTCGGTCACCATCGTGCCCAAGGCCATCGCCGTGAGAAACCGGATGCGGTGCATCCTCTCCCTGACCCCGGGCACCAGCTCCACCGCAAGCTTGTCGGCAATCTGGTACAACCCCAACGGATCGAGCGATCCCTCACCGATTCCCGGGGGATCATAGCTTGTCAGGAATGGGAACGTGACGGCCATCGTTCAGTTCACCCAGCCAAACGAACGGGTTGAAACGTGTTTATCCTTCCAGCGGCATCTCCAGCGGCCTCGAGCGCTGAAGCAAAAGCCAGTCGCCGTTTTCCGTGAGCGCTTCTCGTCCGAGATCAATCATCAGTTTTTCCGCCGTCTCCAGGTCATTCTTCTCGATGTACTGGCCGATGACGCCGACCGCTCTCCGGTACAGGGAGTCCATCCGCTGATATTGCTTCATCTCGTCCGACAGGCCGCGCTTTTCGACGTAGGCGGCCCGGGCGGCGCCTATCGCGATCAAGATGTCGACCGCCACCAGCATGACCGAGGAGATCGTCCAGTCCTTGACATCCTCCATGCCCAGGATGTTTTCGACGTTCCCGAAGTAGAAGATGGAAATCCCCTTCAGCAAAAATATTCCCAGGACGAGCAGCATGGCGGCAGTGAAGAGGCGCATCGTGAATTTTTCCTGCGCGTTCACGTTTCTCTTTTTTTCGTTCACCCTCCGTCCGAAGAATTTTCCCTGCTCGCGGACCCAGTTGTTCATGGCCAGTTCCAGGGCCTTTCTCCTGGCAGGTTCCGGCACGGGGGCGCAGGCGCCGTCCGAAAAAAGGCTGATGTTGCGGACGGAGTGGAGGATCCAGTTCATCTCACCCCTGTATTTTCGGAGATAATGATCCTGTACGTCTTCTCTCGAACCGATCAGTTTCCAGAACAGCTGCACGCGCAGCGCTTCGGCCAGGGCCCTGTAATCATTGTACTTGTCCTTGATCTCCTGCCGTTCGACGGACCGGTAGTAGAGATAGACGAGGCCCAGGATCACGGGGAAAAGGGCCAGCACGTAGGTCGCCGGCAGGAGCTCGCTGAATATTCCCAGGAATGAGAAACTGACGACAGCGCCCGCCAACAGCACCTTGAGGGCGCGCTCGGTCGTGATCTCGAACTGCGGGGCGAGGCTATCGGCGCATGCATAGAGATGCAGGAGCTTCGTCAACGCGACGGGCAGGCCGGCCTGATCTTTCGGGGAAATGAGCGCCTGGCTGCTTCGATCCACGGCACCCGGGCCGCACCGGAGTCTTGCGTCCCTATTGAAGGCGTTGATTTTCCGCAGAGTCCCGGCGTAGTGAAGTTCAGCATCCTGTATCCTCGATGCCGGGTCCGCGCTGTTCGTCTCGTCCTTTTTCCACAGGGCAGGGTACAGGATGCCATTTTTTTCGTCCATCAGGCAGTCGCCGGCCTCGGGCTTTGCCGCCGGTGACGTTATCCGGGCATCCTTGAGCTTCCTTCGCGTGAAGATGTAATGCACCGGGCCGCTGTTGGGGACGTCGAACAGGTCGTGCTTCACAATGGACTGATCGTAATTTCCGGACAGCCGGCTCCTGACAATACCCGACGTCCCCGCGGCTTCATGCAGGTCTTTGCCGTTCCATAGGGCGATGAGGATCTGGCTGTGCGCCGCCACGTAGTTGCCGGCTACGGCATACTGCCTGCTGCGGTGTTCCCCATTCGTCTTGACGGTGACCGGTGTGCTGTCGGCGATCAGCGGCATCTCGAGAATCGCTTCCGACGTGTCGAGGAAAGACGAGAATTCGCCCTTCGAGGTCTCGGTGGAAAAATCCATCGCGTATTCCTCGGCGGGCAGCGGCAATACGGCGATGAGACGGCATCCGTTCCGCAAACCGGTTTTCGCCACGAGCCGGTCGGCCCCCTCTGCGAGCGGGGAGAGAACGGTCAGGGGGGTGTCGGGGTATTTCTCCCTGAGGGCCGCCAGGATCGACGCCACTTTTTTCTCGAGACCGGGCACATCCTCCTCCGGGATGTCCCGGTGCCCCGTCACGCCGATATAGAGGGGGATCAATTGTCCCCCGTTGCGTTCGGATGTCGGCATGGATCGGTTCACGGCTGTGGTTTCGGGTTGACCAGGTGTTTCTGGACGACGGGCCATGTAGCGTTCATGAAACCCAGCAACTGCCCCGCAAACGCTTCTGCAAATTCGGTGTCTCGCAATTCCGCGGCGGTCCTGGATTCACTTGAAATGAGGCCATGGTATCTGGCTGTTTTCCTGTATCGGTACCGGCAGCCGCCGATGACCAGATTTCCCTTGCCGTCAGCCAGCTCGGGGTGTTGCTGCAGTTCCTGGCAGGCCGCGCTGAAGGATCGGTCGCGAATCGTATTGTCGCTGTAAAGGCCCCATTGAACCCTCAGGGCGTCCGGGAGTCGCACGGAATAATAATGTCTTTTTGCCGCACGCCATTTCACGTCGAGTTTCTCGGCAATGTCCCGGTCCGTCGCTTTCTCCTGGGCCTCAAAGGGCAGCGTGGATTTGCCTGTCGCGGAAAGCACCGCACTGAGAAATGCGCCGCCGATGACATAGGTTTGAAACGCCGGCCATATTTTCTCGACGAAGGCGAGCATCTGTTCTGCGTGCAGCTTCGCAACCTCGGGCCTGGACAGGTCTGCGGCAAGAGCCCGCGCGGTCTGAAAGCCGAGATAATCAGCGGTCGACGACAGGCAGTATCGGATCCCGTTGATGGACACGTCGCCGCCCTGATTGGTCAACGCCTTGGTCTGCATCACCTGGCGGTATGCACACCGGAGGAACGGGTCTTTCGCCTTGTTCTTGCCGTTATAGATGCCCCACTGCACGGTCGGCCTGCTCGAGCGAGCGATGCGGAGCATGATGCCGAGGAAGTGCTGCCCGGTGAGTTGCCAGGAGGCGAAAAGACCGTTTTTCAGGGCGTTGTCCCACGTGACTGAAAGCGGCTTGATGGGCAGCCTGGAGGAGTGGAGCACCGAAGCGATTGCGCGGAGATACGCTTGACCCGTGCGCGGCCAATCAGGCGCCTCAGGACTGCTCCCTGCCTCCTGCGCCACGTCCTGCTGCTGTTGCAGCTTCTCGATCCGCCTTTTGATGCCTGCCGCGACTTCGGCGAAGCGCTCCTGGTGATGATGGAATATTTCTTCCCAACTGTACCGTGCCATGCGGACCTCGAAGAACTCGTCCGGCTCCACGTCCTCGAGAAGAATCGGGACAAAGGCAAGTTTTCGTTTTGCCGCGATGGCCACTTCGTCTTTCACATTCTCTGAATCCCGGGCGCTCGAGGAATACAGGAGCACCATGACGGTGACGGAACGGAGCGCCTTGCCGATCATTTCCGTCCAGTCTTCACCGGGATGAATCCCCTCCCTGTCAATCCAGCATGAAACCCCCTGATCCGCCAGATGCCGGCGCAGCTCGTCAGCGTATTTCTTGTCTTTTCTGGAGTAGCTTATGAATACGTCATTCTGCATAACGGGAATCCCTGGTGAAACCGTTTGCCCCTTTTCGGTCCGCAGAGGCGTTGATCACAGGAGTGCCCTCAACCCATTTCTTCGAGCTTCTCGAGGATTTTCACCATCGCTTCCGTATCACGCTTGCAATACTTGAGAAGGGCTGTTCTGGTTCGCTCGACCTGTGCAGGATCGGCGGCACGGCGCATGGCCAGGTAGGCATCCATGGCCATCCCGCCATCGGATATTTCCAGGTCATCATACGACAGGTCGGGCACAAGGGCGGGCAGCACCTCCTTGATGGAATAGGAGCCCTTCATCCGCCAGTGGTAGACCGTCCTCTGTTTGAACGGGATCATGAGATCGACCATGTTGTTCAGGAGCCCGTCGATGGCGTCCGCGTGCTTCGGAAAACTCTCTTTGAGCTCGCGCAGCCGGGTGCCCTCGAAGGCCTGATTGTATGTCAGGATGCAGGACCCGGGCGGGATCAGCCGCAGGAGCTGCTGGAGGAATTCCTCGCGGGGGTCTCCGTTCGGGCGGGCAAGGAATTGTTCGTGTCTCAACGGCGCGCCCGCCCGCTGCCGGATGTGCAGGGAGAACTGGAAGGGAATCTGCTGGTAGGGCCGCGTGCCGTCGAAAAGGGGGACGGCGCTCATGCAGGTTTCGAAATCAAGATAACAAAGGGGGTACCGGATCTTGCTCAAAAACACCCGGACCCCGTTCCTGTCGACAATGGTCTTCCGTCCGACCGTTGCCTCCACCTGGAATCGCTGCTTGTCGTCCAGGCAGTCGACGGGGATATCCTTCATGAAGCGGATGCCCGCGTGATAGAGCGCGAAGCGATCGGCGCGCCGGCCCCTGAGATGCAGGACGGAGTCGACCGGCCTGTCGGGCCAGCAGACATGCTCGAAGTCACATTCGTAGGGATTGGAGCACTGCTTCCCGATCAGCACGTCGGGCGTTTGCCTGCTTTGCAGGACCTCCTTCATGGATTCTATGTTGTCACGAATCTGGCCGTCCGTCCCGGAAATGTCCTCGGTGATGTCCGCCACCGAGAAAAGTCTCCCGGGCTCGATCTCGCCCTTTCTCACGTAGGAGTTGTCGATGTGGATGATGTGGGTCTTCGAAACGGGAAGACCGGCGCCTCTCACCACGTGGGCCTGGATGGCGCCGTCCTGGATATGGACGTCCTTCACTTCGGTGGTGCTTTTCACCTCGTAGATGTTCCACTGGCTCTTGACCTTGCGGAGGATATCCACCTTGACGAATACGCCCGCATGGGAAAATGCAGGCTCGTAGAGAACCGTGGCGCCCCCGTCGATCAGGGCCTTTGTCCGGGCGAGCTGCTCGCGGATCGGGACACCCTGGTATGGAATCTCCGTCCCCCCCGGAAAGAGATCTCGGGCAAGCAGGCCGACATCCGTGCCTGCGGCAAGCCTGGCTTTTGCAGCCTCTGAGAGTTTTCTCTCGACGCCCGATTTGCAGAGGAAGAGGGCCTTGGGGCACTGCAGCCCGCGCAGATAGAGGGATTTGCTGAGATAGTCGGATCTCATAACGGCCTCCGGGTGCGAAACATGCAAATTGCAAGCCACGGAAAGCCTTTTCATTACGCAACGTTATATTTGGTGAAGCGGTCCGGCCTGTTGGCTCATTTTTTGAGTGGGCTTGCCGGCATCGGTTGGTTCGGGCGGGTTACAAATCGGCATCACCAAGCAGGCGTTGCTATTTCATGGCAGTTCGGGAGGGGTTCATAAAAGAGGAGATCGTCAAAGACAAGGTCGGCCACATCCTTTACAGGGCGCAGAAAATCGGAAATGAAACGATCGTCAAGAACAAGGTGGGCAAAACGCGGGGCTATTGTCGGAACGGCAAGACCTACAACCGGTAAGACGGCATTGTCGCGCATTCCGAGCAGCCGGGCCTGCTGTACGAGGAAGACTGATCGCGGCCGGGCAGGCCGTGCTGACCGGCCGGACCATCAAGGCCGCCCCGCTGAAAGGGCGGCCTTCCTGGCCTCATGAATCCGTTTCGCACCGTCGCCGGGCGGGGAACGATGGCATGCGGCTTCAAGCCTCCGACTCCCGCGGCGAGGGGCGGCCGGAGCCGAGTGCAAACAGAATGAAGGCGACGAGAACGAAAATCTTGAAGTAGATGCTGTCGATCACCCGGTAGAAGATGCCTTCCTGGAATACGCCGTCGACCTCGGGATTGTAGGCGCTGTTCTGGTAGAGGTTGGCATTGAGGTTGTTGCCGACATACATCTCGTAGAGCCTGTCCACGGTGCTGAACTGATCCTTTGCGCAATAGTACGCCATGCTCTTGCCGGTATTCATGTAGCCTTCGGGAAGGAGCCTGTGGGTCCTGGATTCCTTGATGCGCTGCATTTCCTCCGGCCCGCGGGCCACCTGTAACTCGAACCTTCGCTGAACGGTGTCCGCGAACAGGGTCCGGTAGGTATCCGTGATGGCGGTCAGTTCGGTCGCGCTCAACGCCCGGAAATAGGCATTCTTGATCGTCTCGTCCGAGAACGGCATGGCTGACGCGAAGGTCGGGATCGGAATTTCATCGGGGATGTATGCGTAGGCGTTGACCTGGGAGTTCTTGATGTAAAACTCGACGGCGAGCCAGGTCACGAACCCGGTGGAGCGATACCCCTTCAACACGAAGCGATCCCCGGGTTTGAGCGTGTAAGCCCCGGTCTTGCCCATCTCGTCGATAGGGATGATGTCCTGGTACACCCTGATTTTCCGCTCGGCCGTGCACGGGTAGTCCTGGTGCAGGTGAACGAGGTTGCATCCATACTGCATGGGGCCGAATTTGAAGATCACGCCAAGATTGAGGAGATTGCTGACCGCGATATAGAAGAACATGACGATGGCGATGATGATTGCTAGGATGAAATACGGCCCGCTGCCGCCTTCCTTTTCTTTTGCCATGATCATGCCCCCTTAAATCCTCTGTCGGACCCGGGCGCCGCGCCCCTCGAAAAGGGATCCGCCGGACCCTGCCGGCCCGGGCGCCGCGCGGGAGCCTGTGCGTTGCCCGCCTTGCGATCCACGCCTCGTTGAAGCCGGCCGCATGGCGATGTCATCCGACAGACGGGCCGCACGGGAAACACGCGAACCATCCCATGGCAGTCAAGCCGGATGCTCCATACAATAGGATCGGACGGGGCCCCCGACCGCTTTAAGCGCAACGGGATAACCCGGGAATGTTTAAATATATTCAAATACTTCAACGGAAAGGCCCGCTCAGGCCACAACCGGGTGCAGTCGCAACGTCTTTGCCTGAACGGCGCCTGCCTGGCCGGGTACGCCTGGAGGAAAGAATGGCATATATGTTGCTAAGTTGTCCGGCAGGAATCAATAACGACAGGGGGATGCCATGACCAAGCGAACCAAGAATCATAAATTGTGCGGCACATGCGAATTCTGGACCGGACCAAGAGACATCGACCATTACCAGCTGAACGCCGAGTATGACGGCAACGCGGAAGGCAAGTGCATGGGCCAATGGAAACACATGACGAAGGAGGGCCACGACTATTGCAACGGCTGGAAGGCGTGGAGTCTTTTCAAATAGCGGCTCTGCCCATCCGGGCGGCATATGGAACGGATTGAACAGTTCAAGAGCGAACCTGCGGAAAGGCTTTACCTGCCCCGAGTCGCATCTTGTGCATCAAAATCTGTTGATAACCGCCTCCGGCTCTGCTATGTGAATACAAAATTTGACGGTGCATCAAACGATATGAAGCA
>DAOSJS010000059.1:0-15085 GCA_035367355.1 Candidatus Hydrogenedentota bacterium | reverse complement strand
AAATGGCGCGACGATATACGCCCCGGTAAGATTAGCAAATGGCTTGACAGGGGGCCCGACTCGTAATACCTAAGCCTTTACCGGAGCGTGTGTCTGGCTTTTTGGCCACGCGGCGTGCGTGGCCGAGGGTGGACTGTCATGGGCTGCTGGCGGCGGCAGGACACAAGCCACAACGTTGGTTCCTCTCGCCGTGTTTAGTAAAATCCACGTATTCACAACTTGGTGCGGCAGGAGGCCCTGTACGATGCGTCGTATTCCATCCCTGGTTTTATGTGCTTTTATCGCCGGACTCTGTAGTTTCGCAGCGGCGGCCGCGCCTGTTGGCGGCGACGACGTCGAGATCGAGACCTCTCATCTTAAGGTGGTGTTGCCGGCGGATGGCGACGGCACTGTGTCCTGGTTTGGACTGCTCAACAGTTCGCGCAACCACGCGGGGGGCGGGGGGCTCCTCCAGGAAGGGTTCGGGATTGGCAGTTTTTATGTTCCGAACCGGCGGCTGAACGTAAAATTCGAGGTTTTGGACGATATCCCGGGCCGGCCGGTCCTCCGGTATGCCTACGATGGCGATGGCCCGAATATCACCGGCCTGAAGAGCACCCGCCTGATCGAGCCCATCCCGAACGAAGCTTCCCTGCGCGTGCGGTGGACGGTCGAGAACACGGGCGACCAGGATCAGTGGGTCGCGCCGTGGGTACGCGCAGGACTTGCCCCCGGCGGAGCCCTGGACGCCGCGGATCGCATTGATGTGCCCACCCTGCAGGGCGTCCAGGCCATCAAGGCCGCGGGCTACTACCCCGCATCACGGAATTGGATCGCCGTCACCGACACACAGGCGCGCGAGACCGTGTATGCGGTATTTGACGCCGAAAACCTCCATTCCTTCCTGGTCGAGCCCGTGGTCAGCGACGACCACTGCGCGATCCAGGCCAGCTACGTGCCGCGCCTGTTCAAGGCGAAAAGCGCCTGGGAGACGACCTACCGCATCAACCTGGTCCGGGGGCTTACCCATGTCGATTTTGCGACCACCGAATTCGCCGCCCAGGTGGATTACGAGCCCGGACGCCTCATTATTCATCTCGCCGGGGCCCAGAAACTGCCGCCGCTGGTGATCAAAACGTCCGTCCTGGCTCCAAACGGCCGCGTCTGGAAACTCGAGCCGAAACAGTTCGAACTAGACACAAACACCGTGGTGCGGTGCTCGTACGACTGGACCGCTCCCGCGGATGGCCCCTACGATTTGTTTGCGCTGTTCGAGACCGGCGGCGCGGTGCTGGACGTCGGCGAAGGCCTGAAGGCCCCGCACGGGGCCCTCGACACCCAGTTCTGCGTCGGGAAGGCCTCGGCGTGGCATATGGAAGCCTGGACCCGGGCCCCTCACGCCCTGGATCGCCAGCCGCGCACCCTGAAACGCGCCATGGCCGCGGCAGGGGATACGGCCGTATGGATCGAACCCGCGCTGAACAAGATCTTCCGCGATGATCAGCCCGTTCCCACGGGGGCGCTTGACGCGGTGGCCCGCGTGAGCCTCGCCCGCAACGAGCGGGAATCCGTGCAGGTGGTGCTGCGCCCGCCCGAAGGCAAAAACTGGCTGGATGTCACGCTGGATGTCCCTGATCTGGTGAATACGGATGCAAATGCCCGGATCGCTGCCGAGCATGTCCGGGCCTACCGGGTTGGGTATTGCCCCGTCACGGTGCCCAGCCATTTCGAAGGTCCTACGGGGAGCTGGCCCGATCCGCTCGACCCGCTCACGCCGTTCGTGGCAGAGGGAGGCGTCTGCTCGCCGCTCTGGCTGACGATCTATGCGCCTCCCGGCACTCCGCCGGGGACCTACCGAGGGCTGGTGCAGCTTGTATCGTCCAATGCCGGGCCGGTGGAGTTCTGGCTCGAAGCGACCGTCTACGATTTTGAACTGCCCGTGATCCCTGCCCTCAAGACCGATTTCGGATTCTGGCGGGAGGGTGCGCTCGATCTGTGCCGGCGCGCGGGCTTTACTGGCGAGGCCGCCGCCCTCGAGAGCGCATACCTGCGTGATGCATTCGAGCACCGGGTCACCCTCCGCGAACTGGCCGGCCTCCCGTCCGAAAGCGCTGACTATGAGGCCAGTCTGGCGGCCTACGAAAAACGGCTCCCCATTCTGCGCCAGGGGGGTGCAAGCACCTGCGAAGTGCCGGCGTCGTTGCTGGGCGTGCCCGCGCAGCTCGCCCTGGCTAACGCGTTCGTTGCGAAGCATGATCTGGCGGGAAAGGTCTTCTCGCATATCGGCGACGAACCGCCTCAGCCCGCGTGGCCCCGCTTGTTTGAACGAATGCAGCGCTGGCTCGATGCCGCCCCGGACATCCCCATGATGGTGTCCACCTACGGTCTGCAGCCGTTCCTGTCCGACGCCGCGCCGATCTGGTGTGTTCATCTGCCTGTCTTCGACACGCTCAACGGGAAAGACATCCTCAAACGGGCCGCGGGAGGCGGTGAGGTGTGGGTATATCTCAACCACAGCCCGTCGCGCCCGTACGCCAACTTGTTCGTGGACTTCGCGGCCATCGAGCACCGGGCCCTGTTCTGGCAGCTGTGGGCGCTGGGCGTTCGCGGGCTGCATTACTGGAATATCAACTACCTGCCCGACGGACGCGACCCGCGCCAGGGCCTGCCCGACATCACGCCCGTCAACGGAGACGGGTTTCTCGTGTACCCTTCAGCCTCGGGCCCGACACCGTCCATTCGCTGGGAAACCGTGCGTGACGGCATCGACGATTACGATTACCTCGTGCTGTTCCGGGAGTTGCAGAAGGCCACCGAGAAGTCGCGGGACAAGGCACTGCTCAGCCGGGTGCAGGCGGCGGCCAGCCTGGGCGCGGTGGTGCCGGATCTGGTCTCCTTCACGCGGGATCCGGCGGTCATGATGGACAAACGCGACGCCCTGGCCCGCGCCATTGTGGAGATGCAGCGCGCGCTCGGCAAATGAGCCCGGCACGATTGGCCGGCTCAGGGCAGGGTGATGCGCCCCGACAGGACCCGCCGCTTCGCCCCGGTCGCAGAGGGGATGTTGGCCGGATTCCCGAAGATGGCCTCGCTGCCCAGGATGGAGGCGCTGAGCGGATCCATGGCATTGCACGGAATGCCATAGCGGTCGGTCTTGCGCAGCGCCACTTCTTTGATGCCCGTCTTCACGTTGCGCATCAGCGTGCGGTTGTGGAGGCCTTCGCCGCTCAGAATCAGGCGCGAGATCGAGTGGTTGGGGTACACAAACCGTGAAAATGCCCGGGTGATGCTGTAGCCCACCGCCATGGTTACTGTGGCAATCATGTCTTCGAGCGAGTGGTCGCGCCGGCCGTTCAATGCATCCCGGAGGTACTCTTCCGGCCCGAATTCGTCCTGGCTGGTGCTCTTGGGCGGCACCCGTGAAAAATACGGATGGCTCAGGAGGTACTCCAGGAACTCGTCGATCACCAGGCCTTTGCTCGCAATGGCGCCGTCGCGGTCGCGCGTCTGCGTCGCATGCGTGAGCAGGCGCACCGAGCTGTCGATGCTCGCCAGGCATGGCCCCACATCAAACGCCACCACATCGCCCATCTCCGGCGTGACGATCGTAAGGCTCGCGTACCCGCCGAGATGCAGGCAGGCCGTCACTCGATCCGGGCGGTTGAACAAAACCCAGTCCGTGTAGGGGTGCAGGACATTGCCCTGGCCGCCCACAGCCATATCGGCGCTAGCGAAGTCAGACACCACCGGCAGGCCCGTCTGGGCGGCGATCGCGTTTGGATCCCCGATCGACAAGTGCCCACTGGCACTTTCGGCGCCTCGCGTCGGGATATGGGCCACCGTGTAGCCCGGCGTGGCGATAAAATCTACCTCGAGGTTTTCCGACAGCGCCCACTCTTGAAGGCCCAGCGCCACGTCGGCCATCTCCCTGCCCAGCTCGAAACTAAGGACTGCCAGGTCGCGCGCGGAGCGCCGGGCCGCCAGCAAACGGTTCTGCAAACCGGGCGGGTGCCGGAAATGGCTGTCTTTCACGACCTTGATCAGCATTTGCGGGCCCGAACCCTTGAGCCGCACCAGGGCCGCATCTACTCCGAGGCACGCGCTGTCTGCCGTCAAACCAATCGCGTACCGCACCAGCTTGTCTTGTAGAGCTGCGATTCGTTTCATGATTTACCGTCCCGGCAATAAGGCCACTATCTCCCCAGTATGATTGCACTTCCGACAGGCTCCAGTGTACACGAACATCGGTCTAAAGGGAAACCAAATCACAAGCTGCCTCGTCTATCCGTTTTGAGTAATTTGTTTACAAAAAGTACGTTGCTTGACATTTATAGTAACCAATGTTACAGTGATTTTCGAGAATTGAAGACGTTCCAGCGCGATTGCGCCGCGGAACGCTATGAATTCAGCGCTTCGCAGAATACGGCGGCAGCCCAATCTTCGGGGAGGGAGTTGACGTGTTTCGCCTGAGCTGGTTCATTGTTGGCATGTTTCTCGGATGTTGCATGGCCATTGCCGCGGCCACGCAGGCCCGTGAAGGCAGCCACCCGTCATCGGTGGCCTCGTCTCCCGTCACGGCGTTCCTGCAGATTGCGCGGGGCAGGTAGTAATCCCCGGCGCCATCCCCAGAACCCGGCATTCCTGCTCCCTTTCGAGCCACGCCTGTGCTCCGCGCCTCAGATGTCCCCCGCCGGGTCCTCTCTTCACCTTCCGCTGCCGATTTGGCACTCATCGGTAGCGCCTGCTAATAATTTGCCATTTTGGCATTCGATAGCCCTCAAAAATGCCCGCCCGAATGCCGTTTGGGCAAGACGCTGGGAAAATGGAGTTGGACGCTATTTGGAGCTTAATTTATAACATATTCATTCATAAGAGATTAAAAAAGTATTGACTTGATGGCATACCGTTTGCTACACTAGTTTACGTGGCTGCATCCTCTGGCCGAAAAGGCCTAATACGCGTTGCCAAATTGGCCAGAACTGTAAAGCCCTCGGGGAAAGCCCCCAATCTGAGCAAAAACTCAGACATTGTCAGGTTGAGTGAACCCATTATGCCGGCGAGACGAGTCTTCTGACGCCGGCGAGAACCAAGGGAGTACACGCAATGAAAGTTCGTCCGTTAGCAGACCGGCTGCTTGTCAAGCGGGAGGAACCCAGCGAGACCGTCCGTGGCGGGATCATCATTCCCGACACGGCCAAGGAAAAGCCCCAGGAGGGCAAGGTTGTGGCTGTGGGACCGGGCCGCCTGGATGAAGACGGGAAGCGGGTTCCCATGGAGGTGAAGAAAGGTGATCGGATCCTCATGGGCAAATACGCGGGAACCGAAGTCAAGATCGACGGCGAAGAGCACATCATCATGCGTGAGGAAGACGTGCTCGCGGTCATTGAATAGTGTGGGCATGCCGCCTGCGGCCGATAACCAGGCATGATGCGATATTAAGGAGGTTTGACAACGATGGCTGCTAAGCAACTTCAGTTCGGCGAAGAGGCACGGCGCGGCGTGCTCGCCGGTGTGACCAAACTGAGCAAAGCCGTGAAGTCTACATTGGGTCCGAAGGGCCGCAATGTGGTGTTGGACAAGAAATGGGGCGCCCCGACCGTGACGAAAGACGGCGTGACGGTCGCCAAAGAGATCGAGCTGGAAGACAAATACGAGAACATGGGCGCGCAGATGGTGAAGGAAGTGGCCTCGAAGACGTCGGATGTCGCGGGCGATGGCACGACGACGGCGACGGTGCTTGCAGAGGCGATTTACCGCGAAGGGTTGCGCAACGTGACGGCGGGCGCAAACCCGATGGCGCTGAAACGCGGCATCGAGAAAGCGGTGGCGGTGGTAGTCGAGCAGCTCGCGAAGCAGAGCAAGAAAGTGCGCGGCGAGACCGACGTCATCAAGAACGTGGCGGCGATTTCTGCGAACAGCGACTTCGAGATCGGCAATATCATCGCCGAGGCGATGGAAAAGGTCGGCAACGACGGCACGATCACGGTGGAAGAGGCCAAAGGCATCGACACCACCCTCGACATCGTGGAAGGCATGCAGTTTGATAAGGGCTATCTGTCGCCCTACTTTGTGACCGATGCCGAAGAAATGGAAGCGATGCTGGAAGATGCCTACATCCTCATTCACGAGAAGAAGGTGTCGTCGCTGAAAGACCTGCTTCCGTTGCTGGAACAGATCGCGAAGAGCGGCAAGCCGCTCCTGATCATTGCGGAAGATGTTGAAGGCGAAGCGCTGGCGACGCTGGTGGTGAACAAGATTCGCGGCACCTTCCAGGCCTGCGCGGTGAAGGCCCCCGGTTTTGGCGACCGGCGCAAGGCCATGCTTCAGGACATCGCGGTGCTGACGGGCGGCCTGGCCATCACGGAAGACCTGGGCCGCAATCTCGAGAGCATCACGCTGGCCGACCTGGGCCGCGCGAAGCGCGTTGTGGTCGACAAGGACAACACGACCATCGTCGAAGGCGCGGGCTCCAGTTCGGAGATCATGGGCCGGATCAACCTGATCCGCCGTCAGATCGAAGAGACCACGTCCGATTATGACCGCGAGAAGCTCCAGGAGCGCCTGGCCAAGCTGGCGGGCGGTGTAGCGGTCATCAGCGTGGGCGCTGCGACCGAGATCGAAATGAAGGAAAAGAAGGCGCGCGTCGAAGACGCTCTGCACGCCACGCGTGCGGCGGTGGAAGAAGGCATCGTGCCGGGCGGCGGTGTGGCCCTGTTGCGCTGCATTGAAGCCGTGGAGAAACTGAAGCTTGATGCCGACGACGAAGCGACCGGTGCAAAGATCATCGCCCGCGCGCTCGAAGAGCCCCTTCGCCAGCTGGCGATCAATGCGGGTGACGAAGGCGCCACCGTGGTGCAGGAAGTGAAATCGAAGAAGGGCGCCGTCGGTTACAACGCAGAGACCGGCGAATTTGAAGACCTGCTGAAGGCGGGCGTGATTGATCCGACCAAGGTTCAGCGCGCGGCCCTGCAGAATGCCTCGAGTGTGGCCAGCCTGCTGTTGACCACCGAAGTGCTGATTGCCGAGATTCCTGAGCCTGAAAAGGCTCCGGCCGGCGGTCCCGGCGGCGGCGACATGTATTAAGCCGTCCCTGCCTGTTACTGCATCAAAACCCCCGCTCCGGCTTCCGCCGGGCGGGGGTTTTTGCGTGAGGTGCAGGGCCAGCTGGTGCCTATCAGGGCGCGGCGCCGGCCTCCCCGGGCATGAGGTACACGGCGGCGTCATCAAACAACACCGCCTGTTCGCCGCTTTGGCTTTCAACGAAGAGCATCATGAGCAGGCGGCCGGCGCCTTCCGGCACGGTTGCCGCCATGCTCAAGCGTTCCCAGCGCCCTTCACCGACGGTTGCGGCGGTGTGCGGCTCGTAATCGCGGTCGGGGAGCCAGGCGCCGTCGGCCGTCTGCCAGCGGATGCTCAGCTCCGCGGCGCTGGTGGCGCCGGGAGTGTCGCAGGACGCCCACACGGAGCAGAAATATTTCTGCCCCGGCATAACCGGCAGGTGCTGCATGTAGCACGCGCCATCGGCGTTGGTGATTGCAGCGGCGGAACCTTCGCGGCCTTTGTCAGCGTTGCGAATGAATTTCGCGGCGCCCGAGCGGCTCCAGGTCGACCAATGTGCGGGCAGGGGAGGAGTTTCGGTCCATTCCTCAAATCCCGGGTTTTCGAGGCGGTTTGGAATCTCGCCACGGAGTTCCACGAGCCACCCGGCGGCCTGCTCGGCGAAGGGATTGGACCCGCTGGCGGCGATGCGCGCGACGGTAGCCGCGGCGGCCTCAGGCGACTGCTCGTGGAGCACAGCAAGCGCGTTGCCGATGCAGGAGCTGGCCGGGGCCTCGACCTCGCTGATCTGGTTGACGACGAAATAATTGCGCCGCTGGAGGCCGCGCAGGCTCTCACCGAGCAGATCGTCGCGCTCCAGCGCCTCGGCCCAGAATTGTTCACGCTCTCTGCCGAGCGCGATGAGCCGTTCGAGCTGGTCGAGCGCCGCCTGGGCCTGCTCGGCGGTCTCGATTTCTTCGCCGGCCATCGCGCGGGCCCAGGAACCGGCGCGGATAATGTAGCCGGCGTACCGCAGCGATGCTTCCATGATTTCGATGCGCGCCCGGACCTCAGGAGTATCGGCCTCAGCAAGGGCCTGGCGGATGAAGGCTTCCGCCTGGTCGAGGGCTTCTTCGGAGAGCGCCAGCGAATGGGTGAGGAGGTGGCGGTGCCCCCACCGGGCGAGCTCGACACGTTCCGGGCGTTCTTCCATGTACGACTGTTCGAGCGTGGTGTAGCACGCTTTCATGGCGCCTGCGGCCTTCCCGAACATGCGGTCGTAGAATTCGTCGAGGAGGACATCAGGATCCAGCCCCGTATCCCACTGCATACGGGCCATCATGTACATCATGGGGGCGACATTGGGGAGGATCGTGTAACACTCGTTGTAGACGGCCTCAAACCCGAGGCTCTTGTCGAGTTTCATACCCTCCGCCATGGCGTGAGGGAAGACGCGCGGGGTCAGGAAACCGAGCCCGATATAGCCGTAACGGCTCATGTGAGAGCAGCGTTTGCGCCAGGCATGCGTCAGGGCGATGTCGTCGGCGTGCCGCTGAGGACGCCACCATTCGCCGACCCGCTGGGTCATGCTGATGAATACGTTGGGCTCGAGCTGCTCCACGGTTTCGGGAAGTTCACGGGCGATGTGGTAGCAGAGGGTTCCAACGAATTTGTCGGGATGGGTTTTGGCGAGTTCGCGCGCGACGGCGTTCACAAATTTGTAGTGCCGGTCGGAGAACCGCTTGTTTTCATAGTCATCCGGGCGGGCGTCCCGGGCTCGGCAGTTGTCGCAGCTGCAGAGGCGGTAGATGTCGTCCATGGCGAGCGAGAACGCGTTGTGCTCGGGGTGCGCGTCGAGAAATTCGCGAGCGGCCTCGACGGTGATGCGCAGCACGTCGGGATTGCTTTCACAGGGCCGCCAGTTCTGGTAATCGGCGGGCGGGATCCAGCGTTTTCCGTCGATGAGGGGGTAGTATTCGGGGTGGGTTTCCGCGTATTTCTCCGGAGCGAAGATAACGTGCAGAAAATTCTGCATGTTGCGGAATGGAACCGGAGAATCACAGATGGTTTTGCTGCGGCGGTTCCACAAATTCCAGGATGGAGCATAGTCGTGCCCGGACCATACCCGGCAGGACCAGTCGGGGGTAACGACGCCGTTCGCGACGTCGAGCGTCAGCTCTCCGGGCTGCCCTTCCGGAACGTACTCCCAGAGCGGCCCGGGAGCAAACCAGCGGATGCCCAGATAGTCCTGCAGAAAAGAATAGACCGCGAAGCTGGTCGCAGGGGGATGGTTGCCGGTCAGGAAGAGATTGCCGTCCTGCGCGGTGATGGCATAGGTTTCCGGATTGGACTCCGCCGGCGGAAATGCGCTGGATGGCGCAGGGGCGCACCGGCCGATGTAGATCGCCTTTCCGTCGACGGCCGCTCCGTCGTCGTGCCGTGGCAACTCCACGCCGCACAGAGCCTTCACGTAGGACTGGAGATCGTCCGCCGCGCCTGAGACCAGGCTGCCGGCATTGGGCTCAACAACGACGCTTACGGCGGGTTTTCCGTCCGTGGCGAGCTGGACAGGTTCTGCGGGCGCGCAAAACGCCGCAATGGTCGTGGCAAGTGCAAGGATGATGAGAAAGCGCATGACGGTCTCCTCTTCCAACAGGTTTCGAGCAGATTTCATTGCATCAGCCCCTGGCGGCATTCATCGGCCGCCATTGGCCGCAGTCGTCATCTCACTGCGCAAACGCGGCGGCATCGCGGCCACCGCGCATCATTCCTGAATGCTGGCGGTATTGAACCGGTGCACGGGAACGGGCATTTCAGAGTCCGGGCCTTTCACACTCTTCCAGATGATCTCATTGAGCTCAAACATCGGGGCGCGGTCGTAGTCGGAGAAGTCCATTTTCATGGATTCCTCCGCGCCCCAGGCGGTCTTGATGTTGAGTTCCTGCAAATCGATGTTGGGTTCGATGTGTTTAAACGGAGTCAAGTCGGGGGTGTCGGTGAAGCAGGCGAACATGGCATTGGCCGCGGCGTCGTACTGGCTCATCGGCTGCAGGCCGAGGATAAGCTCCATGGTGCGGAGCATGGAGCAGGTGGTGTAGAACGTGCTGTCCACGATGCCGCGTTTGATGTAGGGGCTGATGACGTAGCCCGTGGTACGGCGCGCGTCGACGTGATCCGCCCCGTCCTGGGCGTCGTCTTCAATCACGAAGAAGGCGATTTCCGGCCAGTATCTGCTGTGACTCACGCGTTCGACGATCAGGCCGAGGGCGTAATCGTTGCTGGCCACCGCAGCGCGTGGCGTGGGCACGCCGGGCCGGGTGCCTTTGGTGTGGTCCTCGGGAAGGCCCATGACGATGAAGTTGGGCAGGCGCTTTTCAGGGTTGGGATCGTCGTAATTTTTCTCGTACTCGTCAAATTCCCGAATGAATTCGGCGGCGTTTTCGTAATCGCGCGCCCCCCAGTTGAGGTAATTGGGCGCAACGTGGCCATGGAGTGCGGTGAAGCGGGCATCGGATGGTTCCATCACGCCGTCGTCGCTGACGCGCCGCGCGAATTCACCGTAGCTGCGGTAGGTGAGGCCTTTGCGCGCGCACTGGTCCCAGAGGTAGCCCGCGTTAGGGATGATGGCAGGCGACCGCGGCGAATCACTTTTCCCGGCGTAACTTGCGGGCCAGGATTTTTCGTTGAAGTCGGTGGCGTACGCGGCATTAGACCACTGGTGGCCATCGGAGCTGACTTCGGCGTCGCAGTACAGGTTGTCAAGCAGGACAAAGGTCTCCACGATGGCGTGCTGGTTCGGTGTGACTTCCTGGCCGAAAATGGTGATGCGGGGGTCGCCATTCCCCTGCGGGAGGTCGCCGAGCACCTGGTCGTACGTGCGGTTTTCTTTGAGGATGTAGATCACGTGTTTGATCTGTTTCGAGCCCTTTCCGACCTCGCGCGGGATGACGGTCTGCTCCGTTTCGGGCCGGGCTGTGGCGAGGAGTTCGTCGTTGTAGGGGCAGTTGGCGTAGGCCTGCTTGGTGAGTTTGCGCAGATCGCGGCGGTGCCGGGGCACGTCAATGATGCTGATGGCGCCGCGCATCAGTGTCTTGGTGGTACCCTGGGCGCCCTCGCCCGGCGGAAGGGGGCTGTGCGGACCGCGAGGATTGGCCGAAGAATGCCCGATTCCTTTACTGTTGCCGACGTAGAGGGTCTCACCATCGGCGCTGACGGCCACGGACGACGGGTACCAGCCAACGGGGATGAATCCGAGCACCGCGGATTCGCCGGGCTTCTCAACACTGACGACGCAGACGTTGTTGTTGTCGGCATTGGCGATATACAGGATATGCTGCGTGTGGTCGATGGCGAGCGCATTGGGCGTCGAGCCCTCCGGCGCCTGGGGATACAGTGAGGTGACAATGCTCTCCGTGGGGCGCTCTTTCCTGGGGTCTATCACCGTCACCGTGTTGTCGTTGGAACAGCAGACGAAGAGACGGCCATCCCGGGCGATCGCGAGGTCGTTGGGGTTGTCGCCCACGGCGAGGGTTCGACGCACGGCGCCGGCCTCGGTATCGATGATGGAGACGCTGTCGCTGCCCCAGTTGGAGGCGTAAAGCGTGGCGCCGTCGGGCGTGATGGCCAGTTCGTAAGGGTTCAGCTCCGTCGGAATGCGATGGAGGATCTCGCCGGTGGCGGTATCAAACACCACGACGTAACTGTTGGTGCGGTTCGCGGCATACAGGATATTTTTGGACGGATGGTGGGCCAGGCCCGACCAGAAGATGCGGCCGGGCGCAATTTCCTCGGTAAAAGTGCCGATGGATTCATCGGTGAGGCGTCCGTCCTGATAGCCAAAGATGTAGATGGGCGCGCGGATGCCTTTAGACGACTTGTTATTGCCGCCGGCGACGTAGAGTCTGGCGCCGTCCGGACTCCAGACCAGGCCCACCCAGGCGGTGGGCAACGGGATGGTCTGGGCGGTTGTGCCGCTGGCCGTATCGATCACCACGAGGCCGTGGGCGTTGTATCCGCCATGCACCGCGATGGCCGCTTTGCCGTCCGGCGCTATTTCGATGTTCAGGAGCAGGTCATTGGTGTCGATGGCCGTGCCTACGGGAGTGATGCGCCAGCGGTTCGGCAGGAGATAGCCTTCGCTGGTCGGGCCGGGCAATTCGACGGCGGTTGCGAGACAGGGAAGGGTGAACAGAAAGGCCAGGGAGACAACAAGTGATTTCATAGCCGCACCTCGATAGTGGTTACTCCAGGTTTCACCAGCATGTCGCATAATCCCCAAGATGTGCGGGAGGATCAAGTCTGCCGAAAATGTCCGCAGGGCGGGCAGGCACGAAATCATGAGGCCGGATAACCACTGGGCTCAGTGAAATCAGTCAGGCCATTGATCCTGAAGGCCAAACGGAAGCATTCAGAGTCTGCTGGAAGCACTGTTTTGCCGGGGGCGGCTATTGTGGCTATTTGATCCGTATTTTTGCGAGATAGATGCTCGTTTTCCCTTCGTGGGAGGAGTAGTAGCTCATCCACAGCAGGCCTTCGAGCCAGACGAAACCGGGGTAGGAGGTGTCGCCGCCGCTGGGCAGAGTGAGCACGGGCTCGTAAGTCTGGGCGCCGAAACGGGCCAGGATGGTTTTGGGACCATCGGGATGGAAGCGCCCGCCGGCCCACATGGACCCGTCGGGCAGGATGATGAAATTGGGCCCGCCGATGCGGTAGCCGGTCTCATGCCACGACCAGTCGGTGTAGGGCGGTTTGGCAACGCCGATCCAGCAGTGGGTGTTACCGCCTTCCCGGCGTACCAGGGCCAGCATGGTGTCGTCGTCCATGAATCGCACGGTGGTCTCGTTGGGCTTGCCGGGCACGGTGGGTTTGCACACAGGTGTGTAATGGATGCCGTCCGTGCCGGAGTAGAGGGTGAGTTGCCACTCCTCGCTGGTGGCTTCGATGCCATCCTGGGGTATGGGAGCGCGGGAGAATCCGTAGGCCGTTCCGTTATGCCAGGTGACGCGCCAGAGCCAGTCACCTTGCTCGCAGACCGGGGTCAAGGGGCCCCAGGTACGGCCGTCACTGCTGAAGGCGACGCGGGGTCTGCGGGTGATAAACTCTTTTCCGCGATAAACGGAGCCGCCGGCGAGCAGCATGAGGCGTCCGTCGGGGGTGATCGAGAGTTTGGGGTCGCGCAAGTCGACGCCTTCCTCGCTCAGGAGCGCGGCGGATTCCCAGGTCTCGCCGTCCGGGGACGTGATGAGACGGATCGTGCCGTCCTTACCGAAGACGTGGGCCTCACCTTCGCGAAATGAGCAGAACCAGCGATCCTGAAAGCGGATCAGGTCCGTGAATGCGTTGTGATTTCCCTGATCCCAGATCTTCGTGGCCGAAACAAGCTCCACGGGCGCCGCTTCCTCGCCGGCCCGGGCGATGCTGACGCTCAGTATGGCGAACAGGAGGATGGCCGGGAAAAAAGGATTCAGGCGGGTGTGTCTCTGCATGGCGCTTTCCCCTGCGTTGCTGCAAACAAGTTGGTGCTCCGCAGTATACCCTAATCCCGCACGATGTGAGAGGCAGCGGCCCCTGTGGTACCATGAGCCTGGCGGGGCGATGATTCACTAAACCCGGAGTCCGCGAGTGGAGGACGATGATGCGCCGACGGGAATTCATGCAGGCGGTAGGGACCGGTCTGGCAACCGCCGCGATAGGCGGGAGCGCCGGGGCGCAGGCGCCGAACCGTTCCAAACGCCCCAATTTCGTGATCATTCTGGCGGACGACATGGGGTTCAGCGACCTGGGCTGCTACGGTTCCGAGATTGCAACGCCCAATCTGGACGGTCTGGCCCGGGAGGGCGTCCGGTTCACGCATTTCTATTCGGCGGCCCGGTGCTGTCCGTCGCGGGCGTCGTTGTTGACCGGTCTTTACCCGCACCAGGCGGGCATGGGCGGGATGGTGACGCAGGGGGAGGCCCCGGCGGAAGAAGGTCCGTACCAGGGGTATCTGAACCGCTCGTGCGTGACGTTTGCGGAGGTGTTGAAGAGCGCGGGGTACCGGACGTACATGTCCGGCAAGTGGCATGTCGGCGAGCGGCCGGAACACTGGCCCCGGCAGCGCGGATTTGACCGGTACTACGGGCTGATCAGCGGCGCGAGCAGTTATTGGGGCATCCTGGAACAAGAGCGCGGCCAGCGGGCGTTTGCACTGGACGACGAGCGCATTGTGCCCGGTGGTGAATCGTTTTACATGACCGACGCGTTCACCGACTATGCGGTCACGTGGCTTGAGGAACAGGCAGGGCGGGAAGAACCGTTTCTGCTGTATCTGGCCTATACGGCGCCGCACTGGCCTCTGCACGCCTGGCCCGAGGATATCGCGAAGTACCGGGGCACATACGTGCGGGGCTGGGACGCGCTTCGCGAAGAGCGTTATGCACGCCTCGTGAGCCAGGGCATTATCGACCCGAAATGGAAGCTGTCTCCGCGCGATCCTGATGTGCCGCCGTGGGAAGAGGCCGAGAATCAGACGGACTGGGCCCTGCGCATGGCCGTCTATGCGGCCATGGTGGACCGCATGGACCAGGGTGTGGGGCGCGTGCTGGCCGCGTTGCACCGCCTGGGCCTGGAAAAGGACACGCTGGTGATGTTCCTCTCAGATAATGGAGGATGCCACGAAAGCGTCGAGGGACGAAATCTGAATACACCGGGCACGGAACCGGGCGAGCCGGGTTCATTCGTGGCGTACCGCCGGCCCTGGGCCAATGCGAGCAATACGCCGTTCCGGTTATTTAAACACTGGGTGCATGAAGGAGGCATCGCGACGCCGCTCATCGCGCGGTGGCCCGGCGGTATATCGCGAAGAGGCGAACTGGAACATCAGGTGGGTCATATCAACGACATCATGGCGACCTGCGTGGACCTGGCGGGCGCATCGTATCCGGCCACGTTCAATGGACGCGAGATCACGCCGTGCGAGGGCCGCTCGCTGGCGCCCGTATTCCGCGGGGAGCAGCGGGAGCCGCACGACCGCCTGTTTTGGGAGCATATGGGGAATCGGGCCGTGCGGGAAGGCGACTGGAAACTTGTG
>DAOSJS010000058.1:0-15126 GCA_035367355.1 Candidatus Hydrogenedentota bacterium | reverse complement strand
GGCCAGGGAGGGCTCCGCGAAACCTCGCTGCACCGCAACAGTGAGTTCATTCCCGTGTTCGATGTAGCTCAGGGTCTGGCCGTCAAACCGGCACCGGAGCACCGTCACGGCATATTGTTTCTCCCCCATCGCTTTGAAATAGACCGGCAGAAGGATGTCGCCATTGGGCAGATCGATGCGCTGGGTGCAGCCGGCGCCCGCATTATAAAAGCGCTCGTCATCGGGCATCTCCATGCCTTTCCAGGGGGTCCAGGTGCGGTTCTCGGGGTCATAGACCGAATAGGCCGTGCACCGTGTCCGCACGCTCACGAGCTTGTTGTCGCGGTATTGCGCGGAATGGCCCGTGCCCAGAATTTTCCCCGTTGCGGCGTGCCATTTCGGCGCGAAATCGCACACGACCTCTACGGCACCGTCCTCAATAGCGCGGCGGCCCAGAGTATCGTGCTCGACAGGATCAGTCCACGTGACGCCGAAATCATCGGAACGCATCTCATTCAGGGCGAAAAAGACGTCGGAACCGCTCAGGAGCAGCTTCTGCATGGTGAGCACGACGATCGGCGGTTCCGCGGGAATGGCGCCCGCGCGCGCATGAACCCAGCAGGTTTCGCCGTCGTACCCGGACCGGATCGTGTCGAGTTGCAGCTCATAGGACACGCGGGGCACGTCTTCAGACGGGGCATCCGCCGCATGCGCCTCAACGCACAAGGCGGCAAAAACGGCAATCACTACAATTCGGATAGCAACACGATTCATGGGGCAGTCTCCACAGGTTGCGCGTCTTGCGCGAGCAGGGTTTTCAGCCAGCAGTAAACGCTGTCGCCGATCTGGCGGTATCCGCTCTCGGCGGGATGCACACTGTCATATTGGCGCACAATGGCGGCCTCGTTCCGCGCATTGACCGGCTGCGATGCCATGGGGAAATTGTGGACGCAATCAAGGTTGACGTACGCGGGTACGAGCCAGATCCGGGGCTGGCCGGCGTAATGCGCTTCCATGCGTTCGACAACCCGGTGTTGGTTTCGGTGATACTGCCAGCGTGTCTGCCCGGAGGCATAGTTGGCGCCAAACGCGTCCTGCGAAACCGTCGGCGGCACCGGCTGGATCAACCCGATGGGCAATCCGGGTGAAACTGCACGAATCATGGCAATCAGCGCGTCCATGTGGGCGAACATGTCATCGATCACGCCATCGATGTTGCCGTCGACGGCGCCGAAGGTGTCGTTACACCCCAGAAAAATGGTGACGGCGTCGGGAAGCTGCCCGCCATTGACGTCGTTGCAGTAGCGCTGGAAATCCAGCACGTGCCGGCCGTCTTCCGTCTCGTAGAGGAACGGGCTGCCGCGTTTCGCCGCTTCGCCCGTGCGCGCGATCCCTGTCCAGAGCGTCGCGAAGCGTTTCGCGGTCCATCCGCCGTATCCTTCATGGCGGTTGGGGCCAGGCGGGTCGTCTCGCCCGTGCGACCCGACGAGGGTCAACGCGGGGTTGCCCTCGCTCGCGCACAAATCCAGCAGGTGCTGCGAATACACCGAGGCGTTGGTCAGGCTGTCTCCAATGAGCAGCAGCGAGACCTTTCGGCCCGCGCCCGCGTCGGCCGGCGCCACCCGGACCACCGTCGCCCCCTCGGCCACCACGGCGTTGTCGGCGTTGCGCACGGTCAGCGTCAGGCCGTAATCGCCTACCTCCTCCGCCTTGGGAACAAAGCGCCAGCATTCCGCAAGCTGCCTGCCCCGGGCACATTCGGCATCAAAAGCAAAATTTGCCGGATTGAGCACCAGAACCGCGTTGTCAAAATAGAGGTTGCATTCGATACCCGGCACGGCATAAACCGTTTTCGGCAGCATAAGCCTCACATCCTGCTGGGCAGACGCAACAGACGCCGCAAACGCCAGCGCCACGAAACCAACGGCGATAAGTCTGTATTTCATGAGCAAGCCCTCTGTGCCTCGAAATTATCGCGAGGATAGCCGTTCGATGCGTCCTGGTACAAACCTGGTCGAAGATGTGGCCCCGGGCATGCACGCCGGCACCCACCGAACAGACAGCGCTGCGGACACATCTCTTTGTGTAAACGAACAAAGTCCTCGCGGCGTTTTTCATCTGAAGCAGCAAGTCAGGCCATCATTTGCGATCCTTACCTCGTCGCGCAGAACACCCGGCGCGGCAGTGCACACGTGGGAAACACACGGCACCGTCCGCGCCCAGGTACGGCGTTATCACAGAGATCCGGCGCGAAAACAGGTCAAAATCTTGACTCTCACCGGCGGCGTTGACTATACTCCGCTTCCGCACTGGCCGGTGCGGTGCAGTGCAGACGCATCAGGCCCGGGCCGGCAACAACGACCTTGCCGGGGTAGCTCAGCTGGTTAGAGCGCTGGATTGTGGATCCAGAGGTCGACGGTTCGAACCCGTCCCCCGGTACCATGAAAACAAAGGACTTACACGGTTCCACGTGTGGGTCCTTTTTTCTTTAAGCGCGCGACGGCACATAGGGGGTGGGCCGACTGGCGATGGCTCGCCCGTCGCCATAGCGGCGTGTTCCCACGCACGTGGGGAAGGGCCGACGGAAGCCGGAAGTCGGAAGCCGCAAGGCAAGTGTTCCCCACGCACGTGGGGATGGACCGTGCAGATCGTCGAACCCGGTTTGTATGCGCGTGAGTTCTCCGCCCGACGGTCCTGAAGAAGGGCCGGTACAGGGGCCTGCGCTGCGTAAGAAAAGAACGCAGGCAAGATGCCTGCGCTACGCGCAGCGAGAACCAAGATTGCCCACGACAGCTCCAAGCGTCCGTTGTCCGGTTGTAGGGGGGCCCCCTGTGGCCGCCCATCCCGGCCCAAAACTCCACCCCCGAATCGGCTATCGCCGATTCACCCCCGCCAGCGGGGGACAAGGGCGCCGTATTTCATTAGAGCGCTCGAGCCTGCAGGCTCATCTCCGCCAGCAGGGGGCAGACGCGGTATCTCAATTTCTCCATGCTCGGATTCTTGTGTCTCTCGCTGGCGGGTGGCAGCCGCACCGTACACAAAGGTCTCGGGTTCCGCGTCTTGTGTCCCCCGCTGGCGGGGGTGGCCACGCGGGCAGCGTGGCCAGGGGTGGACTGCATAGCCCCTGCGCAGCAGGCCTGAAGAAGGGCAGACACAGGGGTCTGCCCCTACGCGCTGCGAAAACCTGGCTTGGCCAGGGAAGCCTTAGGCGGGCGCGCAGGGTTCCGCGTCTTGTGTCCCCCGCTGGCGGGGGTGGCCGCGAAGCGGCCGGGGGTGGACTGCGTGGACCCTGCGCAGCCGCCCATCCGGATAGCTCACGCGGCAGCCTGAAGAAGGGCAGACACAGGGGTCTGCCCCTACGCGCTGCGAAAACCGGGATAGGCCAAGGCAGTTTCGCGCGGGTGGGGATGGGTGTTCCGGGTGGTTTAGTGCAGGGGGAGGCGTTCTTCTTCTCTTTCGATGAGTTCGATGACGGTCTGGCTGTCGGGTGCGTTTTGGAGGGCCTGGCGGAGGCTGGCGTTGCTCATGAGGTGGGCAATGCCGCCGAGGGTGCGCACGTGCGCCTGAAATTTGCTTTTGGGCAGGACAAGCAGGATGACGATGTGGGCGGGTTTGCCGTCGAGGCTTTCGAAGGGGAGTCCGCGGCGCGAGATGCCCAGGGCGCCGATGATGTCATCGACGGCGTCGGTGGAGCCGTGCGGGAGCGCGATGCCGTATTCCATGCCGGTGCTGAGGGATTTTTCCCGTTCGACGATCACCTCGACGATGTGCTCGCGCAAGGCGAGGGGGATTTCATGGTTTTCGACGAGCAGATCGACCAGCTCGTCGATGGCTTCGTATTTGTTCTCGGCTTCGAGCGTGGTTTTCACGACGTCGGGGTAGAGGATTTCGCCTAACAGCATGGCTTACGGATCTCCGGCGGCGTTGCGTCGTGCCGCGGCTTTTTTTTGTTTGATTCGCTTTAGACGAAACACGTCTTCGCGTTCGCGCTCCTCGAGTGCGCGGCTGATTCGACGCAGATCGTCGCGCAATCGGGGCAGGAGGTGGTCGTCAAGGGCGCTGATGCGGCGGCTGACTTTGCGCACTTCGTCGCCCAGCACCTGGATGTTGGATTCGATGGGCGCACATTCCACGAGGCGTTCGAGGAGGGCCTCGGCGGTCTCGGCGGCGTCGAGGATCTGCGACGATGTGGTCAGCACGCCGGTACCGCGTTCGCCGGGGCTCCGCACGATGGGCTCGTGCTCGATGTCGTACAGTTCGAGGCCCCAGACTTTCTCCGATTTGACAGTCAGCGGGACCCGGCGCTGCCCGGCGATGGCGGCGGAGCGGACTTCGGGGGCGCCGCTGGTCGCGCGCGCGACGGCGAGTGCCGCGACGGCGGCGCGGCCGCGGCGGTGCAGCTCATGACGCAGCTTCCGGAGCTTCCGGGCGCGCACCAGCAGCTCTTTGAGCAGGGCCTCGCGCTTTCCTTTGAGCAGCACAACCCCGTCGGACGCGAGCCGGATCTGGGCGCGTCTCGCCAGTACGTTCATCCGGGTTGGTGCTGTATGTTCGGCGCTCATGGGCTAGATGTACGGCGACGGCACGCCGTCCTCCATGGTCTGTGAATAGTACCGGTCGAGCAGATCTTTGTTGATGCGCGTCAACTCCTCTTTCGGGAGGATGTTCAGGAGTTGCCAGCCCAGGCCGAGCGTCTCGTCGATGGCCCTGCGGGAATGGCCCTGGCCCACCATCTGGGCCTCGAATCCTTCCGCGAAACGGAGGTATTTCTGGTCGAGCTCGGTCAGGGCGTCCTCGCCGACGATCGACATGAGTTTGCGGATGTCGCGTCCGTGGGCGTAGCACGCGTACAACTGGTTAGCCAGTTCGCGGTGGTCGGCCCGGGTCAGCCCGTCGCCGATCCCGTTGTTCATCAGCCGGGACAGGCTGGGCAGGACGTCGACGGGTGGAAACACGCCGCGGCGGTGCAGTGCGCGGCTCAGAACGATCTGGCCCTCGGTGATGTAACCGGTCAGATCGGGAATGGGATGGGTGATGTCGTCGTCGGGCATGGAGAGCATGGGGATCTGGGTGACCGAACCTTTTTTGCCGCGGATGCGCCCGGCCCGTTCGTAAATCGAGGACAGGTCGGTGTACATGTAGCCGGGATAACCCCGCCGGCCGGGGATCTCTTCACGGGCGCTGGCGATCTGGCGCAATGCTTCGCAGTAATTCGTCATGTCGGAGAGGACCACCAGGACATGGAAGTCGTGCTCGAACGCCAGGTATTCCGCCAGGGTGAGCGCGCACCGCGGCGTAAACAGGCGCTCGATGGCGGGGTCGCTGGCCTTGTTGATGAACGCGACCACGCGCGAGCCGCGCCCGCCCTCTTCGAACGAACGGAGGAAAAACGCCGCTTCGCGCTCGGTGATGCCCATGGACCCGAATACCACCACAAATTCCCCGGCATCGTTCCGGGTTGCGGCCTGGCGCACGATCAGGCTGGCCAGTTCGTTGGCCGGCAGACCGGCCCCGAAAAAGATGGGGAGTTTCTGTCCCCGGACCAACGTGTTGAAACCATCGATCGTGGAGATGCCGGTTTCGATGAAATCGCTGGGATTATCGCGGGAAACGGGGTTGATGGCCGCGCCGGCAATGTCGAGTTCGACCCCGTCCGCCAGAGGCGGGAGCCCGTCGATCGGAGCGCCCACCCCGTTAAACCGGCGGCCGATGACATCTTTCGACGCCACAATGCGGGCGGCCTCCTGGCGCAGGGAGACGGCGGTGCGTTTGACATCAACGCCCTGCGTTCCCTGAAGTACCTGGACGACGGCGCGCTCGGAACTGGCCTCGAGGACCTGGCCCTGGCGGCGTTCGCCCGATTCGAGCACGAGGTCGAGAATGGCGCCGGTGGGAAAGCGGTCCCCGTTGCCGAGAAACACGAGCGGGCCGGTGACCTGCGTGATGTTCCAGTATTCGCGGTGGACAAGGTCGGGGCGCGTGGTCCCGTGGCGCTGCTCATCGTGTGTCTGCATGGCGCTTATCCTTTCGGAGTCAATTCCGCGAGGGCGGTTTTCATGGCCTCGACCACCTCGTGCTGGCGCTCCATAAAGGCCTCGCCCGGCACGTCACGCAGGCGGGCGAGGTCTTCGCGGACAGGCAGATCGAGGATGCGGACCAGGGTGACCCCGTTCTCAAGCTTTTTGCGGCATGCGTCGTGAAACGCGAGCAGCGCATCGAGGAGTCCGGCGGTTTTTTCGAGTGAGGAGAAGGCGTCGCTGTCGGAAAAGGCGTTTTGCTGCAGAAAGATCTCGCGGATCATTTTCGAGATCTCGAGCACCAGGCGTTCGCTGTCCTGCAGCGCATCGGGTCCGACGAGCTGGACGACCTCCTGCAGCTCGGCGTCGCGTTGCAGCAGGTGCATGGCGGCCTGCCGCTGGCGGTTCCAACCGGCCGGCGCATGTTCCTCGAACCAGGCGTTAAGCTCGTTGAAATAGAGCGAATAGCTGCGGCTCCAGTTGATGGCGGGGTAATGGCGGCGGTAGGCCAGCGTTGGGTCGAGCGCCCAGAGGCCGCCCGTCACCCGCAGGGAGGTCTGCGTGACCGGCTCGGAGAAGTCGCCGCCCGGCGGCGAGACCGCGCCGACCAGGGTCAGAGAGCCCACGCGCTCGTCATCCGCGCTGCCGCTGCAGACGACACGTCCGCTGCGTTCGTAGAATTCGGCGATCCGGGCTGAGAGGTAGGTGGGATAGCCTTCTTCACCGGGCATCTCTTCGAGGCGCGAAGAGATCTCGCGCAGGGCCTCCGCCCAGCGTGAGGTGCTGTCCGCCATCACCGCCACATCATAGCCCTGGTCGCGGTAATACTCGGCGATCGTGATGCCGGTATAGACGGAGGCGTCGCGCGCGGCCACGGGCATGTTCGACGTGTTCACCACAAGCACGGTACGGTTCATGAGCGACTCGCCGGTGCGCGGGTCCTTCAATCCAGGAAATTCCGACAGCACGCCGGCCATCTCATTCCCCCGCTCGCCGCACCCGACATAGACGATGACCTCGGCATTGCAGAATTTGGCGAGGGTCTGTTCGACCACGGTTTTCCCGGTGCCGAAGCCGCCCGGGACAATTGCAGCGCCGCCCAGGGCGATTGGAAAGAGGCAGTCGAGCACCCGTTGCCCGGTCAGGAAAGGCCGGTCGGGAGGAAGCTTGCGCTCCACGGGGCGGGGCTGTTTCACGGGCCACCGGTGCATCAGGGTCAGCGTGGCGCCATCGTCCAGTTCAACAACGGGCTCAACAATCGTATACTCGCCCTCGGGTGCAACCCGGGCCACGCGCCCGGAAGTCTCCGGCGGAACCAGGATGCGGTGTTCGATGCTGGCCGTTTCCTGAACGGTTCCGAGGACCATGCCGCCCGTGATCTCGGTGCCAGGCGTCACACGCGGCACAAAATGCCATTTCGCATCGCGGTCCAGGGCATGCGAGGCCAGTCCGCGCGCGATGAAATCGCCCGATACCTGGCGCAACGATTCGAGAGGCCGCTGAATGCCGTCGAAGGTGCCGCCGAGGAGTCCCGGGCCCAGTTCGACCGACAGGGCAACCCCCATCGCTTCAGCAGGTTCGCCAACGTAGAGGCCGCCGGTGTCTTCAAAAACCTGAGCATAGACCGTGGCGCCGTCGATCCGGATCACCTCGCCCAGGAGTTGAGCCTTGCCGACGCGGACGATCTCGCCCATGGCCACGCCCAGCATGCCGTCCGCGGCCACCATCGGCCCGGATATCTGCGTGAGGTTTCCAACAATGGGATGTTCCGACAGGGCCATATGCCTCTACTCCAGACGGATCTCGTACCCGACCGCCGGCCGGATCACCGACGTGAGATACGCATCGATTTCCGCGTCCTCCTGGTCGAACGCGGGGCAGTACATCACAAGCGGCAGGCCGCGGTGCGCCCGCAGCCGATCCTGAAACCAGGGCGAAAACGCCTCCCGAAAACTCTCCTGCACGATGATGCACTGAGCGCCGCTGTCGAGCAGCCGATCGAGGGCCTCCTGCGCCTCGGCGGCATCGCGCACTTCTTCAACAGACATCCCCGTGAGGGCCAGCAGGCCCGCGAGATGTTCATCGGCGATCCCCACGGCCTCAGGCATGGATCATCTCCTCGCGAATCCGCCCGCGGGGCAATTGGCGGAGCTCACCGCGCGCGATCAGGCGGAGATTAATGACTTCGTTGTATTTCAGCCAGGCGTAGTGCATGAGCGGTGCGAGCGTCATGGCGCGCGTGCGCGCCAGTTTACGCAGCTCCCTCACCAGGAGCTGCTCGAACATGCGCTGCATCGGAGAATAGCGGCCCGTCTGAAGGAAGACATACAAGCCTTCAGCCAGGCCTCGGTAGATGGTCGATTCCAGGAGCGCCACGGCTTCTTCAACGTTCTCTGCGGCCATCATGGCGGCGGCGAGGCGTTTCGGTATCGTGCCCTCGGGCAGCAACCAATCTGCATGGGCGTCCTGGTGGGCCTTGCCGTGGAGCAGAACACGCAGGTTGATGCCATCGATGCTCATGCGGAGATACTGGCACAAGATTTGGGCGTTTTCATCGGGATCCTGCGCGAGACGCCGGGCACCCTCCACGAAATACGCCCGATCCAGGGCGTCTTCCATCGCGCGCAGCAGCGGCTCGGCTCCTCCGTCAAGGTATACCTTCCAGAGACACGCGCAAAGCGGGCGGTTCCACGACATCAGGCCCTGCAGCAGCGCCTCCAGGGAATCCAGTTCCGCCAGATGCCTGACAAGCGCGACGCCCAGGGAAGGGCCCGGGGCCGGAAACCCGGTCGCGGTAATGCCGCGGTCCCGGGCCAGGCGCTGGCGGAGGAGCTGCTTGGCGGTCTGGATATCCCACCGGGTCAGAAACAGGGCGGTGTACGGCCGGTACCAGTTGCCCGAAATGGTCAGAAGCTGCGCAAAGGTCAGCATGAGATGCCGGGAGACGGCCTCTTCAATGGCGTCCGCGCCTTCGCGCACGGCGAGCGCCCGTGCCATCTCGTCTCTGTAATCGGTAGCCAGCAAGACCTCGATCAATGCGTCGAGTTCTTTGTGATCGAGCAGATCTTCAAGGGCGTCGCGAGACAGCAGACGGCTTTTCATGCCGCGCATGCGGGTGGCGATGTAGACGATGTGCTCGCGCACGTTTTCACCGCGATAGTTCACGGCTGCCCTCCAAAGAGCCGGTGGAGCGCAGCTTTTCGGGCCGTGGCGCGGCTTTTTTCGAACCGGCCGGTGAGCGTGTTGGTCAGGCGGAACGAGCGGGCCGAATCCGTGACGGCCACGCCGTCCCAGAGGCGCTCGTCAGCTTCGACGGGCACGGCCGCCCGCCCGTGCGCATCCAGCCACTGGCGGCACGCGGCGGTATGGGCCGGAGGCGCGAGCACGACGGGTTCCCCGGGCGTTTCCTCCATCACTTCCGCCAGAAGGCGGCATACGAGCGCCGGAAAATCGGCCCGCTCTACGATGGCGGACAATGCCTCGTGCACCTCATCCAGAATGCGGTCTACGACCTGCTCGCGCATGGTCATGGACGCGCGTTCGGCTTCAGACTGCGCGCGCCGGCGGATGTCGACGCGATGGGCGTCCGCGTTGTGGCGCCCTTCCTCGAGCGTTTTCTCCCGGCTCTCGCTGGCGGCCCGCCGGGCCGCATCGACAATGCGCTGCGCCTCATCCCGGGCCTTGTCGCGGATAGACTCGCAGCGTTCGCGGGCTTCGCGCTTCATGGTCTCGAAAAACGCCGCGGCAGGACTGCTATGTTGTTCTACAGCGCTCACGTTCCAATCAGCTGCCACAAAAGGATGGCGATCACGAAGCCGAAGACCATGAGCGTCTCCGGGATGGCGATCAGCACCAGGATGGTCACAAAAAGGTCAGGTTTTTCGACAAGGGCCCCGGTGCCTCCGGCGCCGACCGCCGCCTGCACGCGCGCCGTGGCGAGCGCCGCCCCGGCAACCGCTATGGCGGCGCCCAGCGCCAGCCCGACCGTGCGCACGGCCTCCGGCATGGTGATTTCCTTTTTGGCAACGGCGCCGTCCGCTTCCGCGGCAAAGGCCGCCGGCGCTGCCACGGCCGCTAGAACCGCAAGGACTCCCGCGAGCGCGAACGTGCCCCAACTGCGTCCGGTTACCATAGTGTCTCCTTCCTGAACGGTTTATAACTTCTGCCTCCGGGCGAATAGAACTTGGGCAGGAATTCCACATAATTCAGACGCAGCGAGTGCAGCGTCGGGCTGAAGAGGCTGAGTGCGATGTTGAACAGATGAATGAGAATAAACAGCGGAATGGCCACCCAGAGGGCTTCAGCGCCCCGCGACAGGCTGTTGGCGACACCGGCAATCGCCACCGATGCGATGCCGAGCGCCATGAGCCGGCTGTATGACATCACGTTGCTCGTAAGCGAGATGACCTCCAGGACATGGACCGGCGCCAGAGCGCCCGCGGTTTTGATAAACAGAAACAACGCTACGCCGAGAAGCAGTCCCGTCACGCCCAGGCTGACGCCCAGGTTCACAGGCAGCTTTCCGGACAGGCCGGCAACAGCCACGCCCACCGCGAACAGTCCCAGCAACATGCCAAGCTTTTCGAGGGCGTGCGTGTGGTCGCCCACGTACCAGTGACTGTAAATGGCCAGGGTGAGGCTCAACACAACGTGCGCCACGCCAAACGCCACCGCGATCAGCAGCAGGCGCACGGTATCATGGTGGCGCGGGAACCACAGAGGTTTCAGGCGCGGTTCCAGGCGCATGCCGAGATCGCCGCAGTACTCACCGAAAAGCACTCCGAAAAATATCGTCGCGATAGCCGCATAGATGTACACCATGCTGACGCTGCGCAGGGCCGGATAGTGGCCGAACCACCGGCGAATCCCCAGCGCGAGCGCCAGGATCAACACGCCGTACACCACGTCGCCAACAATGTATCCATAGAAAAGCACGAAAAAGATGCCCACCAGCGCGCTGGGATCCAGGGTGCCGTAGGACGGCGGCTTCATCAGGCCCATGAGCACCTCGAACGGCTGAAGCAGGGGATGGTTCCGCAGAAGGACCGGAATCCGTTTGCGCTCAACGCGCTCGACTGGCAGCCTCCCCACGCAAACCTCGCCGGGGAAACGCTCGTGGAGCGCCTGTTCGAGGGCGCCCGCTTCACGCTCGGGCACCCAGCCCTGGATGACGGCCACAAATTCGCTCTGGGCAAAATTGCCGATCACGCGCAACTGCTCCATCTTGTTGGCTACCAGCAGCCGGAGCGCGGCCAGTTCCATGCCGATTTCAGCGCTGTATTCATCCAGTCTTTTCTGAATTTCCTTCAATTGAATCGCCTGCTCCGCCATCGCCTCTCCGGTCTTGCGGGTGATCTCCTGAACGGAGTGCCCGTGCAGACGTTTGTCGGGCGCCTCGATGATTTCAATGCCTTCGTCGCGCAGAATGCGGCTCACCGCCTCATTGCGCTCCTCCGGATAGAGCACGAGGCCCAGCACCGCGTTCCGGTCGAGGGCCGCATCCATGAACTGGCTCTGCAGTCCGAGCTCACGCTGGAAACGCCGCAGCAGGCGGCGGCGCAGGAGGCGGGCATCGCCCCGGAGAATGAAGGCGCGGCCGTTTTTGCCGAGGGTCGCCTGGTTTCCGCCGAGCATGGTCTCAATCAGGCGGAGTGTCTCGCGGTAGAGCTTGAAGACGGCCATGTTGTCTTCGAGATTCACACGGCGCCGGGTGAGCGAGCGGAGTTCCCGGCTCCACCCGCGTGCCAGGCGGGTCCACGCGGGCAGATCGGCGGCGCTTAAATCACGCGCGGCTTTTTCCACGCCGGCCGTCTGGATGCGCCGGCCAAGAAGAGGGGAGAGTTCCCTGAGGATTCTGTCAATTTCTTCGAGGCCCTGGAGTTCGGCCTTCTGCTGCTCGTCCAGGTGCACGCGGTGCAGGAAGCCCGGGGCCTGTTCGACGGCCAGCGGCACTTCTTCGAGATGCATCAGGCCTTGTTCCTGCAGAAAGGCCACCATCCCGGCCAGCTGCTGCCGCATGAACACAATTTCGAGGCGCGCCATTCGGGCTATCATGGAGCCTCCGCTCGGCCTTCAGGAAGGATCTGCTGCAGCACGTCGTCAACGACCGCGCGCGCGTGGGCCTGCGCCCGCAACTGAGCCTCGGCCAGTTTCGCGGCGGCGGCTCCCCGGATCGCCGCACGATCCCGCGCCGCGTCCTGTTCAGCAGCCCGGCGCATGTCCGCAAGCTCGCGCGTCAGCGCCGCCTCGCTGGCATCCAGGATTCTTTGGGCCTCTGCCTGGGCCGCCTCGAGTATGTTTTGGGCTTCGGTGCGGGCGGCGGCTACGTCCAACAGCAGCAGACGCTCTTCCTGGGCCACGCGCTCCAACACCGATTTGTCCGTTCTCGCTGCCTTACCCACCGTACTCCTGCTGCATTGCCTCCGTTCCCGCAAAGTCCTTCTTCCCGGCAACGCTGGCAGCCGGCAACTCCGGCGATCTCTCGTTTATGGATGAGGTGCGAACATAGTAACACGTGCACGGGCCGGCGCGATATGCCTGATTTGCGTACGCAGCCAGTCGGCGGCGGCAGGGTATTACCGGCGCCTGCCCGGACGCCGCAGAGTACCATCGGCATCATCGGGGTTCAAGCGCGGGCACAACGACATGCTCAAGCGTCGGCACGGTGACCGGGCGAGACTGGAGCGGGGTCTGCATCGGCGTCAGCAGGGCCCGGTCTTCCAGCAGAGGCAGATCGGCGTCCAGAACCCGGTTCAGGGTATGCCGCAGCACGTTAACCAGGCTGCCCCCTTTCGGTGGCGGGCCTCCGGCATCCGGCGCCTTGTCGGGGTAGCGTGTGCTGGCAAACACCCCGAAATGCTCGGCCAGCGCCTCCGGCTCGATGGAGTCCTCGGTGATGCGAATGCGGGGGCCCTGCGCGGAGATGAGCAGAATGACCGAGGGCCGCGTGGCGCGTTCGGTGATCTGTTGAACTGTGTCGGTCACCCGCGTGCTGACATAGTGCAACTGGCCCAGATACCGCTCCTCAAGCGATCGGCGGCGGCGCGGGTCCGCGGGCTCGCCCTTGCGTTCAAAGATAAACGGGGGATCGGGAACCGTGACATGCGCAAACACGAGACGCGGCCGCTCATGGGGCTCTCCCGCAAGAGTGCCCATCGTGTCGAAGACATAATTGACCCGCGCCCGGCGAAATCCCAATTGCCAGGAACGGGTATCCCGGCCGCGAGCGTAACAGCCCACTTCCAACAGACGTTTGCACGCCGTGTTCTGGAGCAGCACCACTTCAAATTCGGAGGGGGTGCGCGGCGGTGCCAGGCAGCGGTCAACCAGCGGCCCGGGCTCGATGGCCTGAACCCCCGGCGAATAGGCCAGAATTTCATAACCGGCATCATGCAGCGTCCGGAAAAAACGGTTCCGGTGGTAGAACTCATGAAACTGTGCGATGTCGAGATCCTCGGGAGAATCCGGCGGCACCAGGTGATCCAGGTAGTCCATGTTAAGCACGGAGATCGCAGACTGAAGTTCCCAGGGATAATTGGCGAACGCCGTGCTCTCAACCGTCATCTTGAGATCCTGGAGCGCTTCAAGTGCCGGGAGATCGTTGTGGCCGTAGAGCCGAAGGAGGACATCGCAGCGCGCATAGCCCTCCAGCAGTATGAAATAGATGTCTGGGGAATCCGCGGAGGCCTGAGCAGTCAAGCCGGGCATCTCCGGCGCAGCCGCAGGCAGCTTGTCGGTGCGCGGGACATTAAACACGATCAGGGCAACGTACAGGGTGACCAGGATGAGACCGAACCAGTTCGCCGTGCGGGTCCACGGGCGAAAATCACGCCGCCACGCCACCAGATAGACGATGCAGCCGGTGACGAGACCCACGAACGCGAGGATGAAGGTCGACGCAACCGTCCCGTAAATCCGATCGAGCAGAACGGCGATTGTCAGCGCGCCGAGGAGTACGATCACCAGGAACAGGCCGGCCCGAAGCAGGGCGCGGCGCTTGTCTGCGCGGTTCCAGGCATAAACCACCAGTGCGCTCAAAAACACCAGGATCCCAAGCACGCCATAGGCCACCGGCGGCTCCACCGTTTGCAGGTTGCGGGAGGCCATGGCAATGCCGGTCTCCAGGAGGCTCCAGCCCCACATCAGGGCGAGCAAAAGCGCCGAGGCCACAACCCCGGCCTTGTGCTTGTCTCTCAGGATTGCCCAGAGAATCCATTGCAATAATTGGGCGCATACCAGGGCGACTATCAAGGGACGGAGCAGGGCCGTCCATGGCACGTTGCCCACGTTGTAAGCGTACAAGCCCAGAATGGGGCAGACAGCCAGCAGCAGCGGGTGGAAAACCGGGGTGTCTTCCAGGGCCGCCGTGGGTCTTCGTTCAGTCATGGCTTCCAAGTGCTCTTCATTTTCCATTTCACGTTAATCATCGTTTCTATGTAAGCCATTGTCAAGCCTGTATCTATCCCAGTCCCCGCTAAAACACCTTGACAAACCGGCAAATCCTTGGGACACTTCACCCACCAGAGAAATACTTTATATGGGGTGGTTGTTATCAAAACTGTACTACATATAGCGATTTGGGGACCTCCTGGCGCCGATCAAACCAAGATCCCGCCAGGCGCTGTGCGGACGTACCCAGGGGGCATTTGAGGAACAGTTCAGGCGGGAGTTCCCTGGAGGCGCTGGAAGACAGCCACGTCTGCTGCTGGATCCGCATCCTGCCGTGAGGAGATACGTGCCTGTGGCGAATTCGCCGGAGCGGGGAAGGCGGGAGGCAGGCTCAGAAATGCAATGGACAATGGCCGCGCCCATTCCTATAATGCAGCATCACGGGGAAGGAAGTATGGGTGCCGCAACAGCGGATCCCGTCGCATGGGAAGTCTTCTTTAAGTTATTTGTTGTCAACAGATTGTGGTTGTCATTGAAGTCCGGAAAGAGGCGCTAATCTATGGAGACGGTGGAACCCAGAGTCTTTCTCATTGGAGAAACGCGGCTTGTTGAGGAGGGCCTGCAGACCTATTTGCAGCACGCGGGCGCACCGGCATGGACTACCGATGCACCCAGCGATGCCGAGGCGCTGTGCGAGGTGTATGGCCGCCTCTGCTACCGGTCATTCGAGCCGGGGCTGAAT
>DAOSJS010000057.1:0-15208 GCA_035367355.1 Candidatus Hydrogenedentota bacterium | reverse complement strand
GGAAGTACGATGGAAGGAGGCACGATTCAGTGAAAGCTCAGACAACAGATCAGATTGGGGTGTGCAGCTGGTCGCTTCAGGCGACGGGTCCGGAGGATCTGGCGCAGAAGGTGAACGCCCTTGGCGTCAAGCGGGTGCAGCTGGGACTGACGCCGCACCGCGACGACCCCGGCGCCTGGGATGGCGTGGAGGAGGTCCTGGGCGCCTCGGGTATCCGCATTGTGACGGGGATGTACTCCACCATTGGCGAGGACTACACCACGCCGGAGACGATCCGGCTGACGGGCGGCATCGTGCCGGATCAGCACTGGGAAGAGAACCTGAGCCTGGCCAAAGTCACGGCGGCGAAGGCGGCGGAGCTGGGGCTGCCCTACATCATGGCCCACGCCGGGTTTTTGCCGCACGACCCCAGCGATCCGAACTTCGACAAGCTGGCCGGCCGGGTCGCCACGCTTGCCAGGCTCTTCGCAGACGCCGGGGCGGGCCTGCTCATGGAAACCGGCCAGGAGAGCGCGGACACCCTGCTCGAATTTTTGGATGAAATGAAGCGGCGCGGCGCGGACAATGTCGCCGTGAACTTTGATCCGGCCAATATGATCCTCTACGACATGGACGAGCCCATTGAAGCGCTGACCAAACTGGCCCCGCATGTGCGGCAGGTGCATGTGAAAGACGCAAAACGCACGAAGGTCAAAGGCGAATGGGGCGAGGAAGTCGTGGTCGGCACCGGTGAAGTGGACTGGGTGGCCTTTGTGCGCATTCTCGCCAATGCGGGCTTTGACGGCGGCTACATTTTCGAACGAGAGGCCGGCGACGACCGTGTAGGCGACATTTTGAAGGGCATCACAGCCCTGACCGCGGCCATGAAGGCGGTGGCCGGATAGGCTCGCATGAATTTGTTCGCAGTGTGGCACGGGCGCCGGCGCGTGTGCGGCAGGCGCCCGGCTGCCTGCGCTTCCCGGCGGCATACGGGTGGCAGAGGGAGAGCCTGAACCTTTCCGAAGGAGACAACGGTGGATTTCCGGATCGAAACGGACTCGATGGGTGAAATGCGCGTGCCGGCCGGCATGTATTACGGTTGCCAGACCGCGCGTTCGATTGAAAACTTCAAGATCGGCATCGAGACCATGCCGCGCGAGGTCATTCGCGCCTTCGGGATCCTCAAGAAGGCCGCGGCGCTGACCAACTACGAACTGGGCCTGCTCGGACCCGATCTGCGCAGCGCCATCTGCCAGGCGGCCGGCGAGGTCATGGACGGCCATCTGGACGAACATTTCCCCCTTGTGGTGTGGCAAACGGGCAGCGGGACCCAGAGCAACATGAATGTGAACGAGGTCATCTCCAACCGGGCGATCGAAATCCTCGGGGGAGAGCTGGGCAGCAAGAACCCCGTGCATCCCAATGACCACGTGAACATGTCGCAATCGTCAAACGACACGTTCCCGACCGCCATGAACATCGCGGCCGCGGAGCAGGTGTCGCATCACCTCCTGCCCGCGCTGGAGACGCTGCGCGACACGCTTCAGGCGAAATCCGAGGCTTTCGGAGAGATCATCAAGATCGGGCGGACGCATCTGATGGACGCCACGCCGCTTACCCTGGGCCAGGAATTCTCGGGGTACGCCCAGCAGCTCACCAACGGCATCGAGCGGATCACGGCCGCTTTGCCGGGGTTGTTTGAATTGGCGCTGGGCGGAACGGCGGTCGGCACGGGTCTGAACACGAAGAAAGGCTACGACGAGAAAGTGGCCGCGAAAATAGCCGAGCTGACGGGGCTGCCGTTCGTTACTGCGCCCAACAAGTTCGAGGCGCTGGCGGCCCATGACGCCGTGGTGATGATGTCCGGCGCACTGAAGACCGTCGCGTGCAGCTTGATGAAGATCGCCAACGACATTCGCTGGCTGGCCAGCGGGCCGCGGTGCGGCCTGGGCGAGCTGCGGATTCCCGCCAACGAGCCGGGCTCGTCGATCATGCCCGGAAAGGTGAACCCGACCCAGTGCGAAGCGGTGACCATGGTGGCCGCGCAGGTGCTCGGCAACGATACGACGATCAACGTGGCGGGCGCATCGGGCAATTTTGAACTGAACGTGTATAAACCCGTGCTGATCTACAATCTGCTGCAGTCGATCCGGCTTCTGGGCGACGCCGCGCGCTCGTTCAACGATCACTGCGCGGTGGGCATCGAAGCCGACGAGAAACGGATCGATGCGCTGCTTCATGAATCGCTGATGCTGGTCACGGCGCTCAACCGCACGCTGGGTTACGACAACGCCGCCCGGATCGCCAAGGCCGCCTACGCCAACGGCACGACCCTCAAAGAGGAAGCGGTCCAGCTCGGCCTGCTCACGGCGGAGGAATTCGACGAGGCCGTCGACCCCGCGAAAATGATCGGTCCCAGCGACTGAGGCCGGGGTAGCTTCCGCCTTCAGTCGCTCGTCTTCACCTTGACGACCCGGCCGCTCCGGGCGGATTTCCACGCGGCTTCGGTGACTTCAATGACACGCAAACCGCAGATCGGCGGCGTTTGCGGCTCGTCTTTGCCGAGAATGGCGTCGATGAAGTTGGCGTCGGGATTTTTCGTATACCGTGGCAGCACCACCTTGATCGCTTTGCCCATCGCGTCCTGGTGGACGAGAGGCTGCCCGTGACGAAGGTAGAACGCGCCTTTGGAGCCCACCACAGTGATATCCTCGTGAAATGCGGGCGCGTTGCC
Source organism: Candidatus Hydrogenedentota bacterium (assembly GCA_035367355.1). Lineage (GTDB taxonomy): Bacteria > Hydrogenedentota > Hydrogenedentia > Hydrogenedentales > SLHB01 > UBA2224. The sequence continues at coordinate 12,495 of DAOSJS010000057.1, read as the reverse complement.
AATGATGGCCACGCTGCCCAGGGCGCCGTTGCCGAACTTCAGGGTGAGGGTCGAATTGATGTCGACCTCGGTCGTGAAATTTTCCATTTCCGCGTAGACTTCATCGATTTTGAGGCCAGTCAGCCACATGATGATGTCGATCAGATGGCTGCCGGAATCGTTGATCTGGCCGCCGCCCGATTCGGCCAGTTTCTGCCGCCACGTGCCCTTGACCGCCCGGAGCCATTCCTGCGCCTGTACGGCCTGCACGAACTGGACCTCGCCGATGGCGCCCTTGGCGATCTGCGCCCGGATGTAGCGGAATTCAGGAAAATAATGGCGCTGATAGGAGATCATCAGCACCCGGTTCACCTGTTGAGCGAGAGCGATAAGGCGTTTGGCATGCTCTACCGTGCAGGTCAGCGGTTTTTCGGAAAGCACGTGCAGGCCTTTTTTGAGCGATGCCACGGTCTGTTCGTAATGCACCGTGTGCGGGCTCTGGACCACCACGCCGTCGAGTTCTTCATGAGCCAGCATATCCCGGTAATCGCAGTAGGCGGGCAGCTTTTCCGACCCCGGACAGCGCTGATAGAAGGCGGCAAGCGATTTCTTCGACGGATCCGTCAGGGCGACGACCGTGGCCTTCTTGGTCTCGTGGATGCGGTCCCAATGTCCGGGCGCGATTCCCCCGGCGGCGATGAATCCAATACGGAGCTTTCTGGCCATGGTGCGCGCCTCCTCTACAGTCTGTTTTCGCCAGCACAGCGGCATGGTAACAACGGTTTCGGGGCAAATCAACGACAGAAGGTGTAACGCATGGAGATGCGCCCAAAAGGCCGGACTGGCGGCTTCAACCGGCGCCAGCCCGGCATTCTTTCGAGGCTTTGAGATCTCTGCGCTGTGAGGACTGGTTCTGTTATAGTGGATGCCGCAATGCGTATGCAGAAGCCGAGGAACAGGTCATGCGCGAGGTGTTGAAGGCGATTGAACTGATTGGTGGCGGAGGCGGCGTAATGGCCATGGTCTGCGGTGGCGCGGCCCTTGTGCTGGGCTTCACGAACGCAGGCGCGGCCGGTATCAAGTACGGCGCGGTCGCATTCATCATTGGAATCGCGGTCAAGCTTTTCCGCCGGCTGATTCTCCCGGATTGACACAATCCGGCTGCGCGGGAGGAAGCGCTTCATGTGGACGAAGTTCAAAGGCCTGTTTGTGCCGTCCCCCGAAAGCCAAAGGGCGTGGCGGGTGTTCCTGCGCATCGAATCCGCCGTGCTGTTTCTTGCCGCGCTGGCCATGTTCTGGAAACTGGCAGCGCCGCCGCCCCAGTGGGGGCTGTTTGTGCTGTTCGCCATCCTTCCCGAAACCGCCTGGCTGGCCTACCTGTACCGCAGGGAGTCGTCGCGGTGGGCAACTCTGATCTACAATGCGGTGCATTCCTACGTCACGCCCATCCTGCTCCTGATGCTGCTCTGGACGTTCTCGCCGCTTTATCTCCTGGGATGGGTGGCCAACATCGCTTTTCTGCGCGTGCTCGGGTTTGGGTTTCACACCCCGCAGAGAGCCTGATCCGGTTGGCAGTCCGCGCTGTCTACCGGCCGCAGGCCCCCAGGAGTTCGTCGAGCCGTGTGAATTTCTCCCGGGGTTTGCCCACGTGTTGCCCCCGCGCGACTTCTTTCGCGTCAATGGCTTGCCAGTCGGCGTAGGTCACGACGCGGATGCCGCGTTCATTGAGCAACCGGGCCAGTTCGCGGCTGTCCCGCCGCGGGCATGGAGGAAGCGCTGGCAGATCGTCCAGCAGTGACTGGACGGTCTCCGCGCTGTCGGGTTTGTTCGTTCCGATGATCCCGCTCGGACCGCGTTTGATCCAGCCCGCCGCATACAGGCCGGGGATTGGGGTGCTGCCCTCCATGATGCGGCCCTGGCTGTTCGGAAACACGCCGTGCGCCTCGTCAAAGGGCACGCCGGGAACCGGGATGCCGCGATATCCCACACTGCGGAACACCAGGCCGCAATCCAGCGTTTCCGTTTCGCCATTGCCCCGCGCCCGAAGATGAAACGGTTCACCTTCGAGCGTGTTTCGTTCAAACACCACCGATTCCACCCGCGTCGTGCCGCGCAGCTCCACGGGGCTGAGCCGAAACCGGATATGGCACTGTCGCGGCGCATCGGAGGGGGGCCGCTGGGCAAACTCCCGAAAAATGGAGAGGTTCTTCTGGCTGTTTTTGTTGTCCGGGTGCTCGAGTTCGGCCTGGCTTGCGTCGTCCAGCTCCAGATCGGCCGGATCGACCACCGGCGCGCAGGCTGCCAGAACGCCCAGTTCGCGCAATTCCGGCGCGGTGAACCGGGCCTGCACCGGGCCCCGGCGGCCAACCAGATAGATGCGGCGAATACGGCTTTCGGCCAACGCGTCCAGGGCGTGCTGTGCGATGTCGGTGTGTTTCAACTCGTCCACCGTTTTCGACAGAATGCGGCCGACATCGATTGAGACGTTACCCTGGCCCACGATTACGGCCACCTCGGACGAGAGGTCAAACACGCGGTCCCGGTAGTCCGGGTGGCCGTTATACCAGCCCACGAACTCGGTTGCCGTGTGGCTGCCCGGCAGCGATTCGCCGGGAATTCCCAGTTTCCGGTCGGTCTCGGCGCCGCACGCAAAGAGCACGGCGTCGTAAAACTGCCGCAGTTCGTCCACCGGGATATCGCGGCCGACCTGCACGTTACCGAAAAACTGAAACCCCTCGTGTCCGGCAATTCGGTCGAAGATCCGCGTCACGGTCTTGATTTTGGCGTGATCGGGCGCTACCCCGCCCCGAACCAGCCCATAGGGGACCGGTAAGCGGTCAAAAAGGTCGATCTCCACGGGAATACCGGCTTTATACAGCGCCTCCGCCGCATAAAAGCCGCTCGGTCCGCTGCCGATAATCGCCACGCGCAGCGGGCAGGTGCTGGTGCCAATCGTGTTCATGAATGCTCCCGAAATGCGTTAAATCTCATGTATCTTTTCAGCGGCACGGTTCAGGACCGGAAACAGACTCCCCGCCCTGGATATTTCAAAGCTGGAGCGCCGCTCAGCTCATTTCGCGGACGACAGCTCCTGCGTGTCCGCCGTTTTGGCGGTCGGCACAATTGCACGGCCGGCGCGCGTCAGATAATGCCGCACATCATCAATGGCCAGATACATCGACGGCACGATCACCAGGGTCACTGCCGTGCCGAACAAGATGCCATATCCCAAAGACAAAGCCATCGGGATCAGGAATTTCGCCTGCCGTGATGTCTCAAAAATCATCGGCGCCAGGCCGCCGAAGGTCGTCAGCGTGGTCAGCATGATGGGGCGAAAACGCTGCACGGCTGCGGAGTGAATCGCGTCGTGCGGCGACAGGCCTTCCTCCCGCTCGCGGAAGTTCGCGAAGTCGATCATCACCAGCGCGTCGTTCACAACCACCCCCGCCAGGGCCACGATGCCGAACATGCTCGGGATGGACAGGTCGTATCCCATGAAAAGATGGCCCAGAAACGCGCCCACGATACCGAAGGGGATGCTCAGCATGACCACCAGCGGCTGCGTGTAGCTTCGGAAGGGAATGGCCAGCAGCGCGTAGATCGCCATCAGCGCCAGAAGGAACGTGACTCTCAGGCTTCCCATGCTCTCGCGGATCTCGGCCTGGTGGCCTTCAAACGAATACGAGAGGCCCGGATGCTCGCGCAGAAATTCGGGCAGCACGTTCTCCTGAAGGTCTTTGAGTACTTCTCCGGCACGGCTGCGCGGCGTGATGTCGGCAGAGACTTCAACCACCCGCCGCCCGTTGCGGCGGCCGATGGTGGTATAGGCGCGGCCCCGGCTGATCTCCGCGATCTCGCGAAACGGCACATACGCGCCCGAGGGGGTCTGGATCATGAGCGATTGCACCGTATGCTCCGACGAGCGCTCTTCTTCGGGCAGCCGTACCATGACCTTGATCTCGTTGCGGCCCCGTTGCTGGCGCAGTACTTCCGCCCCATAAAAGGCGTAACGCACCTGCCGGGCAACATCGCGCGGCGTTAATCCGAGGCTCTTGCCTTCCGGTTTCAGCGCAAAATCGAGCTGCTCTTTGCCCGGCTGGAATCCGTCATCCACATCAGTCACCCCGGGATAGGTTGCGAGGATGTCCGCCAATTCGCCGCTCGTCTGTTCCAGGAGGTCCATATGGCGGTGGCTCAGTTCCACTGCCAGGGGGCGGCCCCAGCTTCCCGGTCCGCCGGAGTCTGACGTGAAACGCAGATACTCTACGCCAGGGACTTCGCCCACTGCTTCGCGCCAGCGCCGGGTGAACTCTGTCGTGCTCATGATGGAGTCGCGGATGGCAGGTTCGGCCAGTTCGACGCGCATCCGGCCGGTGTGGCTGCCCATCTGGCCAATGTCGGTCGTATACGAAACGACCAGTTCCGGGTGGCCCGACTCCTCAACAATCTGCTCCGCACACGCCTGGATCCGGTTCATGATGGCTTCGGTTTTTGCGACCGGCGCGCCGTACGGCAACACCACTTGCGCATCGGCGAAATCGGACTCGATGATGGGAAACTGTTGAAAACCCATCCGCCCGCTCAACGCGTAGGAGAGGCTCAGAGCAAGCGCGCCGAGGGCAAAGGCGATCGCAATGTACCGGTGCTGCAGCACATATTCCAGCGCTGGACCGTAATAATCGTGCACCCAGTGCAAAAAGCGGCGGCTGAACCCCTGCTGCCTTTCATGGAGCCAATGACTGATCCCTCTGCGCACCCGGTCTCGCTGGTGGCCCAGCTGTGAGGGCAGGACGTACAGACTTTCGATCAGCGACAGCACAAAAACCACGCAGACCACCACGGGAATCATCTGAAATGTCTTGCCGACGTAGCCCGGGATGAAATAAATGGGCACGAACCCCACAATATTCGTCAGTACACTGAAAACTACCGGCGACGCCACTTCCCGTGTTCCGCGGATCGCCGCCTCAATGAACGGCAAACCCTGCTGGTGGTAGTAATACACGTTCTCCCCGACCACGATGTTGGTGTCGACTACCATTCCCAGCGCGATAATGAACCCGAACAGAGACATCATGTTGATCGTGACATCGCCTGCCGGAAGAAACAGGAATGAGCCCATGAACGAAACCGGCACCCCCATCATGACCCAGAAGGCGAGCCGCGCTTCCAGAAAGACCCCCAGCAGCACCAGCACCAGCACAAGTCCCATCAGCCCATTCTTGACCAGCAGCTCCACTCGTTGCCGGTAGGTCTCCGAACGGTCGCGGTTGGTTGCCGTCTTGATTCCCGGGGGAAGATAGGGCTGGTATTCTTCCAGCAGCTGGCGCACGGCTTTTGCTACCCGGATCGGCGTTTCACTTCCAACACGGTACACTTCGAGATGCACCGAGCGCTTGCCGTTGAACTTCGAGTACCGGTCCGTGTCTGCGAAGCTGTCGTCAATGTACGCAATGTCTTTCAAAAGCACCTGACTGCCCAGCGCTGTGGTGACCACGGGGATCTCAGCGAACTGGCGCCCGTAATCCCGCCGTTCCTTCAGACGGAGCAGGATCTCGCCTGCCGGCGTTTTTAAACCGCCCCCGGGCAGGTCGATCGCGGCATTTCGCAGGGTTCGGGCAATTTCCTCCGGAGTCGTCCGGTACCGGCGGAGGTTCTCCTGGGAGATCTCAATACCAATTTCCAATGGCGGCAGGCCCTGCAGGTCCACCTGCGTAATGTCCGGCGAATGAAGCAGCCAGTCCCGCAGCTGTTCGGCTACCTGATGCAGCGACGTATCGGGCGCATCGCCATACACGACCACCTCAATCACGTCGCGGCGGCGCGCGTCAATCCGCACCTCCGGTTCTTCGGCCTCTTCTGGAAAGGTGACAATCCGATCTACTTCGCTCTTGATTTCCTGGCCCAGCCGGTTTACGTCTTCACCCAGAAGCAGTTCCACCATCACGCTGGCGCTGCCTTCACGCGCGGTGGAGGTCACTTCTTTGACGCCTTCCAGCGAGCGGACTCCTTCCTCGATGGCGAGGATGATGCCGTGCTCCACTTCCTCCGGGCTTGCGCCGGGGTACACCACCGTAATTGACACCGTGTCGGGCGCGATGTCGGGAAAGACTTCCTGCTTGGTATGCAGCAGCGCAATGAAACCGCCGGCCAGGCAGATCCACAGAATGAGGCTGGCCGCCACGGTATGGTTGGCCATCCATGCGATGGCCCCCCGGTAGCCAAGCTGTGTAATCCCAGAACTCACGGCCGCACGCCTTTCGCCTCGCTGGCCAGCGTGTTGGCGGCGGCTGCGAGGCCCTGTTCCCCGCCCTCTTCCTTAAGCCGCAGCGGCATGCCGTTGACGGGTGTCGACAGATCGCTCATCACAATTAATTCACCGTGCTCCACGCCTTGCGAGACATACGCGGATTCCGCACCCCGCCAGGCCGTTTCAATTGGACGAATCGCAAGGGCTTTGTCCGGCGTCATGACCCACACGTAGCTGCCTTCGCGCACCGCCGATGCCGGCACCGGGCACACGTCCGGGATCTCCTGTCCGATGATCTCCACCCGCACCTTCGCTCCCAGCAGGAGCGGATGCGACGGGGCTTCGCCGCCGTTGTTCAGTTGAAGGGGGTCCTTGACTGCAACCAGGATGCGGGGCAGCGTGCTGCCCGATTCGATGTCCGAAAGGATGCGTTGCACCTCGCCTTCGCGATAGACGCCCGCGCCCCAGGCGTCTTCATGGAAAATACGCACCTGCGAGCCCGATGTGCTGTTGAAACCCGGGATCTGCAGCCAGCGCAGCTCAGCTACCGGCACCGTCACTTCCACCCAGAACTCATCCGAATCCACCAGCGTCGCGAGCGCTGTGCCGGGATTCACATAGGCCCCCAGATCGACTCTCCGTTCCTGAATCACCGCGTTGAATGGCGCCACGAGCACGGTGCGTTCCAGGTCGAGCCGCGCCTGATTCAAGCCTGCCTGCGCAATAGCCACTGCGGCCTTTTTCGATTCGAGCTGCGGCTGCCGCAGCATCAGCGCCTCGTCTTCCTCGGGAGCGCTCTCACCCAGCAGTTCGTATTCGAGCTGGGCTATCGACTGCTGGCCCATTTCGAGTTTGAGTTCCGATTGCGCCTTGACCAGGTTGGCCCGCTGCTGCTCTACCGCCAGTTCGTAGTCGTTGGGCTCGATCTCAGCCAGGACTTCGCCCTGCGCGAAATGCCCGCCCGGTAGAAATGCCGGGGCCACCTTTGAGATCTGGCCGCGAATCCGTGCCGCCAAGTCGACCGTACGCGCAGGCACCACCGTGCCCATGTTGCGTACGGTTGCGCGAACCGTCTGCATCTCCGCAGGCATCACCTCCACGAGGGCCGCCTCCCGTTGTGGCGGGCGCCGCTGGGCCACGGGAGGGTTCAGCAGCCAATGGTACGAAATGTATCCGCTGACCCCCAGAATTGCGATCACCAGAAGCATGCGCACAAGCACGCTCAAAGCGCGCCGTATCCGCGAGGCCGCCGGCGCCGGTACTTCGGCGGCAACCTCTTCGGTGCTTGTTTCAGGAAGTGTTGCCATGTGCTGGTCTGCTCCAATCCTCCACCGGATACCACCTCCGGCGTCGTTTTATCCGTTTCGTGGGAGAGGCGCGGCTGTCTCCGGAGCCGCCGCCTGCTCCCTGGCGCGAATCGCTTCGTGCTCCGGGGCCATCCACGAACCGCCCAGGGCGACGCACAGCTGGACCCGCAGGTCGAGCCGGGCCAGTTCAGCCTGTACCAGCCGCCGCTCGACTACCTGTAGCTGCGACAGCGCCGATACAACGGGCAAATAATCGTTCGAGCCCTTGCGGTAACGCAGCAGCGCCTGGTTGTGCGCATCGCGCGCTGCATCCAGCTCCCGTTCCAGCGCGGCGATGTATTCGCCCTGCTTCACCTCTTCATATAACGCGGTTTCGACTTCTCTCGCCGCGACCAGCACACGTTCCTGGTAGGCGGCCAGCCGCTCGTCCACCACGGCGCGCGTGCGTTCGATTTCAGCTTTTCGCCGGCCCGCGTCGAAGATCGGCCCGGTTACGCCTGCGGCCAATGTCGCAGCCCAATTGTTGAACACGAGGTCCCAGTCGTCTGCGCCGTAGCTGGCCGCGCCCGTCAGGCGCAGCGCAGGCAGGCGGTCCGCCCGGGCCACGCTCACCCGCCAGTCCGCCGAGCGCAGGCGAAGCCCTGCCGCGCGGATATCCGGCCGGCGCGCCAGGAGGTCGGCTGGAAGGCCCGGCGCGGGCAAGGGACCCGCCTTGGGAAGGCCGTCCTGCGTCACGCCCAACTCGGCGCGCGGCTCCTGGCCCAAAAGCACTGCCAGCTCGTGCAGGGTGGTCTGCAGCGCCGACTCCAGCGGCGGCAGCAACGATTCCGTTCCCGCGACGATCTGCCGTTGCTGATAAACGTCGAGCGCGGTCGCCATGCCTTTTCGGTGCCGCAGCTCGATCAGGCCGAGCGTGGTCTTATTCAGCTCCAACTGTCTTTCGACCAGCGCGATCGTCTGGCGTTGAGTCACGGCAAACAGCCATTCTCTCGCCACCAGGGCCGATAGACTGAGCATCGCACCGTAGAGGTCTTCGCGCGTCGCTTCGACATCGCTCAGGGCGGCCTCGTGCTGCGACCGTACCCGGCCCCACAAATCCACTTCAAAACTGCTGCCCAGGCCAAACCGGTACGAGCGCGTGGTGAACGTGCTGTGAGACGACGGCTGGCCCGCTGTCAGCGTGTCGATTGCCTTCAACGCGGCGCCGGCCTGGTCCAGCGCATCCAGGACATCCGCCGGTGGGATGCTGCCCGCCGCATTGAGCCGGTTCCAGGCCGAGATCTTCGGATTCAGAGTGGTCAGCTGATCCGCATGCTTTCCCGTATCGACCCGGCGCCGTCCCGTCGAGATGTCGCCTGAATAATCCAGCGAGGGCACCCGCGCCGCACCCGCCTGGATCGCCACCATTTCGGCCTGGATCAGGCGGGAATACATCTGACGCAGCGACAGATTGTCCGACAGCGCCCGCTCGATCAGGTGGTTCAATTCATCCGACTCAAAGACCTTCCACCAGCGCTCCGGAACTGCGCCGGACGTGTCGTAGAGGGCAAATTCGTCAGGGACCACCAGCTCATCCGGGCTTCGCTCCGGCGGGGTAAAGCGCGCGCAGGAGATGCCGCAAAGGGCGATCACGAGCCCGATGGCCGTGATCGGTGCAAGCCCGGGACGTTTCGCGCAGGCGGGGGGAGTGTGGCAGGCGTCGGGTTCGGACATGAATTATGCTCCGGCCTGTTTTGGGGTGGCCCCGCCGTTTCGCTGCCGGATCTCCGTGCGCACCGCGGCCATGCCCGCCAGACAAAATCCCACGATGTGTGATGCCAGCACGTCGACCTTGTCACTCCCTGAAGTCCAGGCCCGTTTTCGCTTAAACGCCATAATGCATTGGCTCATTACGCTCATTTCACACAAATCCAGGTCGGTTTCAGTTGCTCCCGGCCCCAGCAGGTCGCGTATGGCTGCAAGAAAATGCCGGCGCGACGTCTCATGCCAGTCCGCGATCGCATCGTCCAACAGGCCCGTCGGGTTCACCAACTCCATCATGCGGATGCTCTGCAGATGGCCCAGCTGTTCCTCGTCTGCCCGGCGCTGCAGCATCGCGCGCACCAGCCCCGCCAGCCGCTCCTCCCCTGAGGCATCCGGAGACACACCCCCGTCCAGCGGATACAACGCATCGGCGCGCGCGGTCGCGTAGGCCCACGTCGCTTCGTATAATCCGCGCTTGGAGCCGAAATGGTAATTGATCGCCGCCGTATTGACGCCCGCGCGCTGGCAGATCGCCGCGTGCGTGGCGTCCCGGTACCCTTTTTCCCCGAATACCTGGAACGCCGCGCTCAAAATGCGCTTACGCGTCTCTTCGCCATCTTTACGGATTCGCACCAAGTCAGCCTGCATCTTATCAATCGCTTAGTTCAAGTACGAAGTTGAACTTGTACCACGATCCCGCCCTTAAGTCAAGAAGAGAGGCCTATCTCGAATCAGCCGATCGCTCTTGCTTCGCGCGTCCCGCATGCTAAGATAGGCGCGCCTGCAGTCAGTATGTCATGCCGCGTAAAAACCGGGGGTATACTCTATATCATGAACCCGCAGAGTACGTTCGCACGTGAGCTTGAAGTCGCAGTTGCCGCGGCGCAGGTTGCCGGAGGCATCCTTCGTGAGGCGTTTAATCAGCCGGGCGGTCCCAAAGGCAGCCCGGGCCACGCCGACGCGGACCGCGACGCCGAGGTAGCCATCCGGGATGCACTCGCCGGCGCCTTTCCAGAAGACGGTTATCTCGGTGAGGAGCTGTATGACGCGCGCCGGGCCCCCGGCCGCGAAGGCCGTCTCTGGGTCGTCGACCCCAATGATGGAACGAGCGCTTACATGAAGGGATTTCGTGGAGCGGCCACGTCCATCGCGCTTCTCGTAAAAGGACAACCGGTCCTGGGCGTCGTTTACGCATACAATTATCCCGACGACCGGGGCGATCTGCTTGCCTGGGCCGAGGGCGGCCCGCTGCTGCGCAATGGCGTCCCCACCGCACCGGCCTGGCCTGCATCCCTCGACAGCGATTGTGTCGTTCTGCTCTCGCAAAGCGCAGACAAAAGCCCCGGCGCCAACGCAGCGTGCATCGCCCCCATGCGCTACCGCGCCATGCCCAGCATCGCGTACCGGCTTGCACTGGCCGCCGCGGGCGACGGTGTCGCGGGCGCATCCCTCTACGGCCCGGGCACCTGGGATTTCGCTGGAGGACATGCCCTGTTGCTTGGCGCAGGCGGCGACCTGTTCAGCCGGGATGGCACTCCCGTTCGCTATGACCCTGACGGTTCCTGCCGGTCATCGGCCTGGGTGTTCGGCGGCTCACCGCCCCATGTCGACCACATCCGGGGGAGCGATTGGTCCGCCGTGCTGGATGAAGTCCCCGCGGATGGGCCGTACGGGCTTTGCTTCCCGCGCTCAGGTGGCGGCCCCCTCGATCCCGCCATGCACGCCCGCGCCCAGGGATGCCTGCTCGGCCAGCTGGCGGGCGACGCGCTTGGCAGTCTCGTGGAATTTCAGGGACCCGATGCCATCGCCGCGCGTTATCCCGGCGGTGTGCGCGAACTCGCCGACGGCGGCACCCACCACACCATTGCGGGTCAGCCCACGGACGATTCGGAGATGGCGCTGCTGCTCGCGCGCTCGCTCATTGAACATGGGGCGTATGAGCCCGATCCCGTGCGCCACGCCTACGTCTACTGGCTTGAATCCGGTCCGTTCGATTGCGGTATCACCATCGGAAATGCCCTCAGAGGCGGTTACAACTACGAGAGCCAAGCCAATGGCGCGCTGATGCGTATTTCGCCCCTGGGCATTTTCGGCGTACACCATGCGCCGCATGAACTCGCCGACTGGGCACGCCAGGACGCGGTCCTGACGCATCCGCATCCCGTGTGCCAGGAGGTGAATGCGCTGTTTGCCATGGCGATTGCGCATGCCATCCGGACCGGATGCGGGCCCGGCAGCCTCTGCGACCAGATCGCCGAGTGGGCACGGGAGATGGATTGCCTGCCTCCGGTCGTAGAGACCATCGAGGCCGCCCGGACCGCCCCTCCGGACGACTATATCACCCTGCAGGGATGGGTCCTCATCGCATTCCAGAACGCCCTCTGGCAGCTCCAGCACGCGTCCGGGTTTACGGAGGCGGTCGTCGATACCGTTATGCGCGGTGGCGATACGGATACCAATGCAGCCATCTGCGGGGCGCTGATGGGCGCGATGCACGGATTCGACGCCATTCCCGCGCAATGGCGCGACCGCGTTCTCACCTGCCGGCCCATTGGCAGCCTGCCGGATGTGCACCGCCCCCGCCCACGCTGTTTCTGGCCTGTCGACGCCCTGATACTCGTGGATCGCCTTCTTGCGGCGGGATAAGGCGCGGCATCACCCGCGATCCGCCGGTGGCGCTCTTGTTGCTTACCCGTTTAAGAGTTCCCGTGCCGTGTGCTCGCGTGTCCTGCTCAGAAAGCGGCCCGCCAGCGCAGTTACGCTGACGGGCCGGAAGAACGTTGGGCCGGGGCATGAAACCCGTTAATCGAGCGGAAAAGCCGCGAGATGCAGCAGACGGTCTTCGTAACAGAGGCCGGTGCCGGACATTTTCCGGCCGCTGAATCCGAGGCCTACGCCCAGTCCGCGGGTTTCGGAGAGAACCTGGAGGTTGCCCCGCACCCCGTCGGCAAAATCGCGGATCACACGCTCGGGGGCCGGCTTGCGGGTGCTTTCGTCGTGGGCAAAGGTGAAGAAACAGGCCTCACTGAGCCGGGGCCACAGACGCCGCATGGTGCGGGGGGTATCGAAGAGTTCGAAGAGCACCACACGCGAATCGGTGGCGATGGCGACGCCGGCAGCATCTTCAGGAAGCGCCAGGTTGCGCCGGTATTCCTCGGCCGTGCTGCGCGTGGCCTCGATCCCGTCGGTCAGCGATGCCGTGCGCGATGCGGCCCG
>DAOSJS010000056.1:0-15563 GCA_035367355.1 Candidatus Hydrogenedentota bacterium | reverse complement strand
CGTGAATGGCCTGCATTGCCCGGCGAATGCGCAAAAGCACCCACACGGGCGGCGCATCGGCCACGGCGGCGCGTTGCCGCGCCCACGCCAGCTGGCCGGGCCCATCCGGCACTTCGTGCTTTTGCGCCAGTTCCGCCAGCACCAGCCCGTGTTCCACGTCGGCACTGGCGAGCAGCGACACCGTAACCACGCCGTTATAGACCAGCACAGCCAGCGTCCCCGCGCAGAGTGCGGCCACCAGCAATGCGGCGATAAACCCCGTCAGGTGGGCAATAAATCCGGCCCCGGCAATTGCCGCCACTCCCGCCAGAAACACAGGGGCATGCACCAGGATTCGGTAGCCCCAGCAGGCGCGCGAACCCCAGGCCAGCAACAGGCCTTCCCATACACTCGCAATTAACCGGTTAGACTTCCGCATGGCACGCTATTATCTACGCCGCCCGTCCTGCATTCCAAACGGGAGCTGCGGACGTTCCGCCGGCCCTCCGAGCCGCCGAGACATTGACAGCACCTCCGACGTCCCCATATAGTCCCAGTGGACCTGAACACTTTCCCTGAACACCTCGAACGGAGAAGCAGCGATGGCGGTATTCGGAGGCATCGAGGCGGGCGGCACGAAGTTTGTCTGCGCCCTGGGCTCGAGACCAGACGACCTGCGCGAGGAGGAGCGGTTTCCCACCACGACGCCGGAGGAAACCATCGGCCGGTGCATCGCCTGCTTCGAGAAACACGCCCGGCGGGAACCCATCACCGCCATCGGCATCAGTTCCTTCGGTCCTGTGGACCCGAACCCGGAATCCGCCACCTGGGGCTACATCACCAGCACGCCGAAACCCGGCTGGGGCCAGACTCCTTTTGCGGGGCGCATCGCCGAAGCCCTCGGCGTGCCCGTGGGATTCGATACGGACGTCAACGGCGCCGCGCTTGGCGAAAACCGCTGGGGCGCTGCCCAGGGGCTCGATTCCTTCATTTACCTCACCGTCGGCACGGGCATCGGCGGCGGCGGCCTGCTCGGTGGGAGGCTCATGCACGGGCTGATTCACCCCGAGATGGGCCACGTCCGCCTGCCTCGCGATAAAGACCGCGACTCCTTCGAGGGCGTGTGCCCGTATCACGGCGACTGTCTCGAAGGGCTGGCCTCGGGACCGGCTATGGAGAAGCGCTGGGGAACCCGCGCGGAGGCTCTGCCGGACTCGCACCCCGCCTGGGATCTCGAAGCACACTATCTGGCCGTCGCGCTGGCAGGATTCATCTGCACTTTGTCACCGCAACGCATCATCCTGGGCGGTGGCGTGATGGAGCGCCGCACCCTCTTCCCGAAAATCCGTGAAAATGTCCTCGCGGTGCTCAATGGATACGTGCAATCTCCTGTAATCCTCGATCACATCGACAAATACATCGTTCCCCCGGGGCTGGGCAGCAAAGCGGGCGTGCTCGGCGCCATTGCCCTGGCCCAGGATGCCGCCCGAAAGGCCGGCGGGCACGGATAAATCCGGACAGCTGCCATGAACACCTCAGAACTCGATTATGCGCTTCCGGAAGAACTCATCGCGCAACAGCCCAGCGAACGGCGCGATGAATCCCGCCTGCTTGTGCTCAACCGCGCGGATCGCTCCATGACCGTCGACGTCTTCCGCAACCTGCCTCAATACCTGCGGCGTGGCGATTGCCTGGTGTTTAACGACACCCGCGTCATCCGGGCGCGCCTCCACGGCCGAAAGCCTACCGGGGGTCAGGTCGAAGTGTTTCTGCTGCGCGAGACCGCTCCCGGCGAGTGGGACGCCCTCGTGCGGCCGTCATCCAAGGTCAAGCCCGGCACGCCTGTGAAAATCGCCGCCGGCGTCGAGGCCCTGGTCGGTGATCGGCTCCCCGGCGGGCGCCGGCGCGTCTCGTTCGCCCAATCGGATGTCCTGGCCGTGCTGGAGCGGGCCGGCGAAGTCCCTCTTCCGCCATACATCCACCGCGATACGCCCGAGGCATCCGATCTGACGCGCTACCAGACCATCTACGCCAGCGCGCCCGGCGCCGTTGCCGCGCCCACGGCCGGCCTGCATTTCACCGAAGACGTGTTTCGCCGTCTCGACGAAACTGGCGTGGCCCGCGCATTCCTGACCTTGCACGTGGGGTACGGCACGTTCCGGCCCATCCAGGCCGAGCAGCTGGAGAACCATGCCCTGGAGTCCGAGCCGTTTACCCTCAGCGCAGACACCGCCGCACAGCTCAATGGCACCCGCGCCGCGGGCGGGCGCATTATTGCCGTCGGCACGACCGTGACCCGGGTGCTCGAGACCCAATGCCAGGGCGGCTCCTTTCAGGCCGGCACGGGCGAAACCAACCGCTACATTTACCCCCCCTATACCTTTCGCGCGATCGATGCGCTGCAGACCAATTTTCACCTGCCCCGCTCAAGCCTTCTGGCCCTGGTCTGCGCGTTTGGAGGGGTTGATTTCATCCTCGACGCATACCGTTTCGCTGTCAAGGAGCGGTTTCGGTTCTATTCCTATGGCGACACCATGCTGATCCTCTGACTCCGAGATTGCCCGTGCCCGCAGCTCGCCCGCGTGTCTTATTTCAGTCGCGGACCGAACCAGGCGTAGGCTGCCGGGATCACGAAGAGAGTCAAGAGCGTGGACGTGCCCAGACCGAACACGACCACGACGGCCAGCGGGCGCTGCACCTCGGAGCCGATGCCGCGGGCCATCAGCAGCGGGAGCAGCCCGAGCATGGTGGTGCTGGCGGTCATGAGCACCGGCCGCAGACGAAGGAGTGCGCCTTCCTGAACCGCTGCGATCTTTGTGTGCCCGCTCTTGCGCAGTTCATCGAAGTAGCTGACGAGAACGACCCCGTTCTGGACCGCTATCCCGAACAGCGCAATAAACCCTACCGACGCCGGGACGGACAGGTATTCGCCGGAGAAGTACAGGCCCAGAACGCCGCCGATCAGCGCCAGAGGCACGTTGAAAAGGATGATCAGCGCTTCCCGGGCGGTGCCAAACGCCATCCAGAGCAGCAGAAACACGGCCGCAAGCACAACCGGCACAATAATGGCCAGCCGCCGCATCGCGCGCTGCTGATTTTCGAACTGGCCTCCGTACTCCACCCAATAGCCCTCCGGCAGGGTGACGCGGGACGCCACGATGGCCTTGATGTCGCTGACGACACTGCCCAAATCACGGCCGCGCACGTTGGCCTGGACCACCCAGCGGCGGTTGTTGTTTTCGCGATTGACCTGGATGGGGCCGACGACGTGCTCCACGGTGGCGACCTGGCTCAGCGGGATCCTTCCCCCGGTGTCGGTGGGGATCAAAATGCGCCGGATCGCTTCAGGCTCCGCGCGGTACGGTTCCTGGAGGCGCACATGGATGCCGAAACGGCGCATATTCTGGTAGATCTGGCCGATCACTTCGCCTCCGATGGCCAGCTCAACCACTTCGAGGAGGTGGTCGAGCGGGACGCCCAGCCGCGCGCAGGCCTGCCGGTCCGGGATGATCTGCACCTGGGGCTGGCCGAAATTCTGTTCAACAGCCAAATCGACCAAGCCAGGGACATTTTCGAGCACGGCCTCTATTTCACCGGCCTTCTCACGCAGCACCGCCAGATCTTCGCCGTATACCTCGATCGACAATTGGGATTTGATGCCCGACAGCAGTTCGTCGAAGGCATTCTGAATCGGCTGGCTGAAATTGAGCTGAATCCCCGGGACCGTCTCCAATTCGTGGGTCAGCTCTTCTACGAGCATCTCTTTCCGGCGGTCCGGCGGCCATTCCTCCAGTGGTTTCAGTGCGAGGTGGATTTCTGCGTAATTCACCGGGTGCGGATGGCTTCCTGACTCAGGCCGCCCGATGCGCGACACCGTCTCGACGACTTCGGGGTGCTTTCGGATTTGCCGTTCCAGCATTTTGATAGTTTCGGTGGCTCGTTCAAGAGAAATGGACGGCGCCATGGTCACGCCAATGAGTATCGACCCTTCTTCGAGCGTGGGGATGAACTCCGTGCCCAATTTCGGCACGAGCAGAAGTGTGGCCGCGAACACGGCAAGTGCCACGCCCAACACCACCCCGGCGTGACGAATCGAGGCATTCAAGAAAGGGGAGTAGGCCTTTTTGAGCAGCCGGAGCAATGCCATCTCTTTCGTTACGCGCGGAGCAAGCAGCAGCGATGCCAGCACGGGCGTCACCACGAGGGCCGTTACAGCGGAGCCCAGCAGCGCAAACGAAATCGTGAACGCCATGGGGCTGAACATCTTCCCTTCGGTGCCCTCCAGTGTGAAGAGAGGAAGAAACACCGCGACAATGATGAAGATCGAAAATACAATGGGCCGGCTGACTTCGCGCGCTGCCGATGCGATCCGGGCCCGGGGATCTCCCGCCGGCTCGTTTCCGCCGGTCAGATGACGGTAGATATTCTCGACCATTACAATCGAGCCGTCGCCCAGCATGCCGATCGCGATCGCAATGCCCCCCAGCGACATCAGGTTGGCCGAAATGCCGCTCAGGCCCATGAAAATGACCGCGATAAGCGAGCACACCGGCAGCGAAACCGCCACGATGAGCGCCGTGCGGACATTTCCCAAAAACAAAAGCAGGGTGAGAAGCACAAGGAATGCGCCTTGCAACAGCGCCTTTGTGACCGTCCATGCGGCCTGTTGAACGAGTTCCGACTGCTCGTAATACGGTACCAGACGGACACCCCTGGGAAGAGACGCCTGCACGACATCCACTTTGTCGTACAAGTGTTTGATCACCTGCGAGGTGTTTTCTCCGTAAAGCTTCAAGACAATCCCGGACACAACCTCCTCTTCGCCGTTCCGCGTGACCACCCCGCGCCGAATCTCGTTGCCATACACCACGTCCGCCACATCGCTGATGTAGACGGCGACTCCTCCCGTGCTTTTCAACGGAATGGAGCGGATGTCGTCGAGGGTCTGCACCAGCCCCAGCCCGCGCACGAGCGTCTCTTCAGCATCCAGCACGAGAAACTGCCCGCCGACGTTGCGGTTGTTCCGCTCCACCGCGTCAACGATGTCCGTGAGTGTCAGATCGTATTTCAGCATTGCCGCGGGGTCGAGACGAATCTGATATTGCAGGACATGGCCGCCAATCGAGAGGATGTCGGTCACCCCGGGAACCGTCCGCAACTGCGCCTTCACCTGCCAGTCGTTCAATTCGCGCAGGTAGGTGTCGGGGTCTTTCCCTTCGGTGTCCACGGTTTCGTCCATGGTCAGGTAATACATGAAGATCTGGCCGAGGCCGGTTGAGATCGGCCCGAGTGTGGGCGGCTCGCCCAGGTCCGGAAGTTCGGCCAGGGAACTGTTCAATCGTTCCGCCACCAGCTGCCGGGCGAAATACATGTCCACGCGATCGTGAAAATAGACGTAGATCACGGCCATCCCAAAGGCGGAGGTGGATTTAATCTGTGTGACGCCCGGCAGCCCATTCATGGCGGATTCAATGGGAAACGTGACGAGACGTTCCACTTCTTCGGGCGCCATGCCGTGTGCTTCCACGAATACGGGCACCATTACGGGGGAAATGTCGGGAAACGCGTCGACGGGCATGTTACGGTAGGCGAAGATGCCGTAGGCAACCACCGCGAGCAGGGCGATGATGACCAGGCCGCGCATCTTGAGCGAGAGTTCTGTGATCTTATCGAGCACCGCTGAATTCCCTTTCCGGCAGGAGCGTCCTGCGATCAGTGGCCATGTCCGGCGTGTGCGCCCAGGTTGCTGGTGACAATGCGGGCTTTCAGTTCAAACGCACCTTCCGCGACGTAGCGCGTGCCGGCCGGAAGCCCCGACACGATCTCCACGCTGTCGCTGTTCTCATGGCCCAGTTCCACCTCCACCGCTCGCAATTCATCCCCATCTTCGACGAACACGACCGGGGCGCTCTCAAAACGCTGTACCGCGGTCTTTGGAATCAAAACGGCTGCCTCTGCTTGCTCCAGGCGCAACTGTACGCGCAGAAACAGCCCCGGACGCCAACGCCGGTCCGTGTTGGGAAGGACGATGCGGGCCAGCGTGGTGCGGGTTTCCCGATCAACAACCGGCGCTACGTAGGTGATCACGCCTTCCGTCGCGGAATGGCCTTCCGGGCCTGAGATCTGCACGGTCATCCCCGGCCGGATATGCGGCAAATCCTTCTCGAAAACCTGCACGTCCACCCACACCGTATCAAGGTCGGCGATGATAAAGGCGTTGGCCTGCGACTCCAGCGCCTCCCCCAGCACGATGTGTTTCTCGAGCACTTCACCGTCGAAGGGAGAGGTCATCTCGTACCGGGTCAGAAAATCACGCCGGCCTGAAGCCATATCGCGAAGCTGCGCTTCAGACAAGCCCAGCGCCTGCAGTTTCTGCCCCGCGGCACGCACGGCGATCTGCGCTTCCTGCAGTTCCCGGGAAGCGGCGAGATAGTCTCGTTCCGCCGAGATCTGGGCCTCCCACAGGGATTTCTCCCGAGTGAACTCTTTGCGCGCAAGCTCGAGGCGCGAATTTGCTGCCAGGTACTCCGCCTGGCTGTCCGCCAGCTCGCGGCTGTCCAGTACGGCCATGAGCTCGCCTTTCAGTACCCGGTCTCCGATGTGCTTGTGCACCTCGCGCACGATGCCGGAAACGCGCGGCACGATGTGCGCGACATGGTCTTCGTTCAGCCGGACTTCGGCGGGTAGCTCCACTTCCACGGTCAGCTTCCCGGGAGCCGCTTCGCGAAGTACAAGGCCAAGGGCTTGCCGCTCCGTTTCCGGCAGATGGACTTCGGGGAAATGTTCGCCGTGCTCCCCGGTTTCGCCATCGTGACCAGGCGCTGCGGGTGCACTGTGCTCATGTTCCGCGTGACTGGCCTCTTCGCCGTGCTCCTCTTCGCCGTGTTCGTCGTGATCATGCACATGCAGTGCGGGCCCGGCTCCGGCCGCTTCGGCAAGAGACAGCTGAGTGGGCCGCGCGAATTCGTAGGCCAGGTAGGCTGTCGCGGCCGCCAGGGCCAGTGCGCCGAGAACCGTGGCTGCAACGCCGATTTTAGTGCGCATCCTCTGTTTCCTCCATGTCGTGAAGCGATGCCGCATTGTATTGAGCGAGTGCTGTGCCGGTGAGCCGTTCCAGCGCGATTACCGCCAGGTGGCCGCGTTCCAGTGCGGTCAGATACGCCGTCCGCACCTCAAACAGCGTGCGCTGGGAGTCGAGCAGATCCAGGTAGTCGAACTTGCCCTGGCGATACCCCGTTTGGGTCTTTTCGAAAATTTCGGCGGACCGGGGCAGAACATTTTTGCGAAGCGCCAACACTTCGGAAAACGCCGACGCCGCCTCTTCGTGAGCGGCAGCCAGGTCGCTATGGACGCGCATTGCGGCCGCCCGGTTTGAATCCGGGATCTGCGAGACGCTGAACTGTGCCGCCGCGATTTCGCCCTGATTCCGGTGAAAGATGGGCAGGGGGATGGAAAACTTCAATTGGAGTGCATTGTCGCGCCCTGAATCGAAGCTCGTCTTCGAGCGTGATGCACTGAACCCTCCGTCCGTTCCGAGCCCGTAGTGCGAGGCGGCGCTGTCCGCCAGGCCCGCGCTGCGAAGCCCCAATTCCACCGTCGCGTCAGGGATCCGGTTGGCTCGCGCCAGTTCAAGCGTGGCTTTTCGTGCGGCCAGCTCTGCTGCCCAACGGGCGATGTCGGGATTGCTGCTTACACGCGCGCGCAGGGCTTCAAAGGCGGGCAGATCGGGCAGGTCTTCCAAGTCACCCTCAACCGGGCCAAAGTGAGGTGTCTCCTCGCCCCACATCGCGGCAAGCTGGGTGCGAACAACCTCCAGCGCCCGCTCGGCACGTTCCCGCGCGATGCGCTGGTTTGCGAGGGCCACGTCCGCTTTGGCCGCTTCAATGGGGGATTCCTGGCCTGCCTGAACCCGCAGCTGGAATGTCCGCACCATTTCTTCCGCCAACCGCAACAGGTCGGTTTCGAGAGCGAGCTGCTCCTGGGCGGCCACCACGGCCACAAATGCGCGCGCTGTCTCCGCGATCACGTCGGCACGCAGGGCTTCGTAATCCCACAGGGCCAGTTGCTTCGCCTCTTCGGCCTCGGCGACCCGCTTCGCCCGTTTGCCGCCCAGCTCGATGAGTTGAGCGATGCTCAGCGTGACCTCGGCTTCCGTGAGCCCTGAATGCGACCCTGATTCCGTTTCAGATTCCCAGCCCAAGGTGGGCAGGCTCCCGGAACCGAGCCCGCCCGCAAGCGACCGGCTGCGCGTATGCTGGGTCGGCCCGCGATTCCACCGGATGTCCTCCATCTCAATCGATAGTTCGGGATTGGGGCGGAGACCCGCCTGGGTTACCTCGGCCCCGCTGATCTCGACATCCCACCGTTTGGCGGCCAGACCAGGATTCTCAGCGAGGGCTCGATGAATGGCCTCCTGCAGCGTGAGCGGGACGCCGTTTTCCCGTTCACGCCGCGCGCTGTTGGGCGATGAAGAGGCTTCAGCGCCTGCCGAATCGTTTTCCGCACCCAATGCCGTCAGACATCCGATGGCAAGTACTGCACATACACTCATGAACCGCATAACCGCTCCTTTCCAAGGGGATGGCGCACAACAGGGCGTTTTCGCGCAGAGAAAGGGCCCGCCAGGGCCCGCGCACAAAGGGAGGTATGCGGTCAGATCAAAAGAATGGTGCTGCGGAGGGTTCGCGCGGAAAGGAGTTCCAGGGGATGGGATTGAATTGGCTGTATGGCCGTGGAGGCGGCCAGCTCGGCCTCAGAAACGCTCTCGCAGGCGACCGCCAGATGCGTCTCAAGAGACTTCGACGCCGCCTTGTGGTTGTCTTCCGGGGCCAATTCGGATTGCTGCGGAAACAGGATGTCCACACAGCTGCTGTGATAATGCTCACGGATGCCGCTGATGCGGCTGCCCTGGTCATCCGGTGCCTCAGAGGCGATGTTGCACGGGGCGCTGTGCGCGCTTTCGATGGCCACGTGGCCATTCGCGCCCAGGCACAGCACCGCTTCTTGCGCGCCGGAGGCAAACGCCCACACGCACAAGCCCGTCATCCACCACGTCAGAATTTTTACCACTTTATTTTCAATCATACGGCAGGGATACGCCTTTTAATGCAAAGTATAGGCGATCCTCACTGCAAAAACACGTTTTTGCGGGTGGCTATTCCAACGCAGGCCGCGCGGGGTACTGCCGGACGACGTTGTGTTTGACAG
This sequence comes from Candidatus Hydrogenedentota bacterium, assembly GCA_035367355.1. Classification (GTDB taxonomy): domain Bacteria; phylum Hydrogenedentota; class Hydrogenedentia; order Hydrogenedentales; family SLHB01; genus UBA2224. Next base: position 6,377 of record DAOSJS010000056.1, on the reverse strand, counting down.
CAAGGGCGTTGAATGATAGAATACCCCTCCGGTTGCCAAGGCTGCGTAACCCCTTTGGAAGATGGGCTTTCGAGGCGTTAGAGCGATCATCGGCAACGAAAAAAGGCGCGCATGAAAAAGGCGCGCGACAGAGGGGAGGTTGATTCCGAGTGACGAAAGTGCGCGTCAAAACAGACGAGCCCTTTGAAAAGGCACTCCGCCGGTTCAAGAAAAAATGCAATAAAGAAGGGCTGATGCAGCGGCTGAAAGAAATGAAGCATTACGAAAAGCCCAGCGAGCGCCGCCGCCGTAAGCTCGCTAAAGCTATTGCGCGTGCCCGGCAGGATCAAGCGGGTAATTGAGCTTCCTCGCCAATGAGTGTTATTTTGAGGCAGGATCGAGTCATCGATCCTGCCTCGTTGTTTTAGAGCGTACTCCGGCGCCGGGAGCGCGGCCGCTGGAAAGGGGGATGTACCGATGAGCATTGTGCTGGGGCTGGACGTCGGCACGAGCGGCACCAAGGCGGTCGCGATCAACGCGTCGGGCGAACTGGTTGCATCAGCCCAGGTCGAATACCCGCTCCTGACGCCAGAACCAGGGTGGGCGGAGCAGTCCCCAGCCGAATGGAAACGCGCGGCCTTCGAAGCCCTCGCCATGCTCGCTCAGTCACCTAATATGAGTCCCGCCGACGTGAAGGGCATCGGCCTGACCGGCCAGATGCACGGCTCGGTCTTTCTCGACCAGGACCACCGGGTGCTGCGCAACGCCATCTTGTGGTGTGACCAGCGCACCGCGAAACAGTGCGACTATATCACCGAAAAGGTGGGCGAGCGGGAGCTGATCGAGATGGTCTGCAACCCCGCCATGACAGGTTTCACCGCGCCGAAAATTCTGTGGTTGCGCGATAACGAGCCGGACGTCTATGACCGGGTGCGCAAGGTGCTCCTGCCGAAGGATTATGTGCGCTACGAGCTGACCGGCGAATTTGCCACCGACGTGGCCGACGCATCGGGCACGCTGCTTTTTGACGTGACAAACCGGAGGTGGCATCGTGGATTGATGGAGCTGCTCGATATTCCCGCGGAGTTCATGCCGCGTGCGTATGAAGGCCCTGAGATCACGGGCGTGCTTTCGAAAGAGGCCGCGCGCATTACCGGCCTGCCCGAAGGCATTCCCGTGGTGGCCGGCGGCGGCGATCAGGCTGCGGGCGGTGTGGGATGCGGCATCGTGCGCACGGGCGTCATCTCATCGACCGTGGGCACCAGCGGCGTGGTCTTCGCCTTTTCCGACCAGGTCAGCCTGGATCCCAATGGCCGGGTGCACACCTTCTGCCACTCCGTGCCGGGAAAATGGCATATGATGGGCGTGGTGCTGAGTGCCGGCGGCTCGCTGCGCTGGTATCGCGATGCCCTGTGTGCCGAAGAAAAGGCAAAAGCCGTGGAGACGGGCCGGGATCCGTACGAATACATCACGGAGGCCGCGGCAACAGTGCCGCTGGGCGCCGAGGGCCTGCTCTTTCTCCCATACCTGACCGGAGAACGTACGCCGCACAAAGACCCGTACGCCAGGGGGGCATTCGTGGGCCTCTCTTTGCGCCACGAGAAACGCCATCTTGCCCGGGCGGTACTTGAAGGCGTGGCCTACGCCATGCGCGACAGCCTCGACATCATCCGCTGGATGGGCGTGCCGGTGGAGCAGGTGCGGGCATCGGGCGGCGGCGCCAAATCGGCGTTCTGGCGCCAGATCCAGGCCGATGTCAACGGCGCGCCCCTGGCCACCATCAATGTCGACGAAGGCCCGGCGTACGGCGCCGCGATCCTGGCCACCGTGGCGACGGGCCTCTACGGAAGCGTCGAAGAGGCCTGCGACGCCATCATCCACGTAATCGCTACCTGCGGACCCGATCCCGACAATGTGAAAGCATACAATGGGTGGTTCGCGGAATATCAGAAGGCCTATACCGCCCTTGCCCCCGGATTTCGCCGTGCCGCAGACCTCGTATAACGAGTTCGTGGAGGAAGGGGCCCAGGGACTCCGCCTCGATGTGTTCCTTTCGGAATGTGTCGAGGACGCTTCGCGGACGTTCATTCAAAAGGCAATCAAAGCGGGCCATGTGACGGTCAACCGCCGCGTCTGCACCCGGCCAAGCCGCCTGGTGGCAGTGGGCGACGAGATTCACATCGAGGTGCCGCCGCAGCCCGCCACGGATTTGACGCCGGAGAACATTCCCCTGGACATCCTGCACGAAGACGCGGATGTGCTGGTGGTCAACAAACCCTCCGGCCTCGTGGTGCATCCCGCGCCCGGCCATCGTGGCGGCACGCTGGTGAACGCGGTGCTGTACCATTGCCCGGATTTCCAGCGCCCCGGTGAAGAAGCCACCCGGCCCGGCATCGTGCACCGGCTTGATCGCGATACTTCGGGCGTGATGGTGGTGGCCAAGAGCCCGCGCGCGTTTCAATCGCTGTCGCGCCAGGCGCGTGAACATGCCTTCGAACGATGGTATCTGGCCCTGGCGCAGGGCGAATTCCCCGAGAGCCGGGGCCGCATCAACGCGGCGCTCGGCCGCAGCCTGACCGATCGCAAACGGATGTCCGTTACGCCGGTGCAAGGCCGCGAGGCGATCACCCACTTCGAAGTTCTGGAACGGTTCGGGACGGCGTCACTGCTTAAGCTGCGGCTCGAAACCGGACGGACCCACCAGATCCGCGTGCATTTGCGGTTTGCAGGCCATCCGGTTCTGGGCGATCCGGTGTACGGCGCGGTGGATTTTCAAAGCTGGGCCCTTTCGGAGGCGGCCAGGACGGCACTTCAAAACCTTCGAGGCCAGGCGCTCCACGCGGAAATGCTGGGGTTTGCCCATCCGGCTGGGGGGGAATTCATGCGTTTTGAGGCGCCGCCCCCTCCGGATTTCCAGAGCGCGCTGGATGCGCTGCGCGCACAATCCTCCTGACCCGCTGCAGTCCCTACTCCGACAGTTCGATGTCGCGCGCGACCGCCTCGCCTGGCCGGGTGCAGGTGCCGGGCCACAGCTTCCGCCCGGGGTACAGCGAGGTCTTGATGCCCGTATGCACATTGTCGCCGACGATGGCCCCGAGCTTTTTGCGGCCGGTATCGATCATTTCACCCTTGACCATTGACTTGATCGTGGCCCCATCGTGCCGGGTATTGGCGGTGATGGTGCCCGCGCCGAAATTGGTGTGCTCGCCGATGATGGAATCGCCGACGTAGCTGAGGTGGGGGATGGCGCAGCGGTCGAAGAGGATCGAGTTCTTGACCTCGCAGGACTGGCCGACCCGGCATCCGTTGTACAGGGTCGCGCCGGGACGCAGCCAGGTGTTGGGGCCGACCGTGCAGCCTTCGCCGATGTAGACCGGCCCGTCAATCACAACGCCGCTGCGAATGACCGTGTCACGGCCGACATGCACGGGGCCGCTCAGTTCTGCGCGGGGATGCACGCTGCCTTCAATGGCCGGGGTCATTTTCTTCAAGAGCTGCTCATTGGCTGCCAGCAGGTCCCAGGGGTAGCCGACAGGCAGCCAATATCCCGCCATCGTGAGCGCATGGAAATCTCCCCGCGAGGCCAGTTCGTGGATGGCCGAGGTGATCTCGATCTCGCCCCTCTCGGACGGCTTCGTCTTACGCAGCACGTCGAACACTTCGGGCGTGAAGGTGTAGGCGCCCACGCTGACCAGGTCGGAGGCCGGTTCCTGCGGCTTTTCGACGAGCCGCGCCACGCGGCCCCGGTCGTCCAGTTCCAGCACGCCGTACTGCCGCGGATCGGCGACGCGTTTGGCCAGCGCAGTATTTGTCGTGCCCGCCAGTGCCTGCAGATCCTCGGGAGCGTACAGATCATCGCCGTTCATGGCGATAAACGGCCCGTCGACATACGCTTCGCACTGGAGAACGGCGTGGCCCGTGCCAAGTTGCTCAGTCTGTTCGACGTAGCGCAGAGGCAGCCCGTTGTACGCGGCGCCAAAGGCATCGCGGACCATGTCCCCGCGGTATCCGACAACGAGAATGGCTTCGTCGATGACCGGGCGCAGCGCGTCCAGAAGCCAGGCCAGAATGGGTTTATTGACGACCTTCAACAACGGTTTCGGCCGCGTGAGCGTCAATGGATACGTCCGGGTCGATTTGCCAGCGACCATGATGATTGCCTTCACAACGATTCTCCTGTCCGGCGCCGCCAGTTACGGAATGCCCAGGAGGCGCTTTGCGTTTTCGCGGCCGATCGCCGCGCGCTGCGCTCCGGTAAGGTTGCCCCGCGCCAGTTTGTCCACGTTGGCCACGTAATTATAGAGCGGGAAATTGCTCCCGAAAAGCAGGCGGTCCACAGGGAAACGCTCCATGGCCAGTTCGAGATCGCACATATTTTCGTAATTCGAGATATCGAAATGGGCGTTTCGGGGAAAGGGCTCGCCGAGCTGGTCCGGTTCGTTGAAACGAAGCCCCAGCGCAACCACTGTGGCCTGAGGCCATGCCTGGATAAAGGCGGCCAGGGTTTCTGGCGGCACCGGCGCTATGATCTCACGGTGAAACTGACGGCGCGGGTCTTCGAGCCAGCATTGCACACAGATCGGCAAACCGAGGTCGTGCGCGCCCGCGACCAGGTCTTCCATTTCAGGCGCCAGGAGTTCGTAGCAGTGGTATTGGGGGTAGAGGAGCACCGCCCGGGCGCCGTAATCGTCGACGCAGCGGCGGAGATCATCGCGCCAGCCGGTGAAATTCGGCCGCAAAACGGCGGACAGAAAAAAACGGTCGCGGTGCGGCGCAATGGCCGCGGCCAGCTCGTCGTTGCCGTCCTGAGGGTTCAGGTAAAACACGGCATGAAGCGACGAGATCAGCGCCTGTTCGACGCCATGGCGATCCATGGCATGCAGCAACGCCTCCAACCCCTCCACCGGGCGGTACGGGAAATGCCCCAGTTTTGCGTTGAAATCGATCATGGCCGCACCCAGCGCAAGATGTTTTCTCCGAGAATCATCTCTTTCCAACCATCGGGGATCTCAGCGGAGAGGACTTTGCTCATCTGAACAATGAGGCTGCGGCCCGGTATGTCGGACCCGAAGAAGATGCGCTCAGGGCCAATGTGCCGGAGCAGGCAGTCCACGACTCCGGCCTCCGGCTCTCCGCCGGAGATGTCGACGCACAAATTGGGGTAGGGCGCAATGATGCGGGCCGTTTCCTCCCATTGGCCGCCGGCATGAGCCAGCCACATCTTCAGGCCGGGATGAAGCTCCGCACGATTGACACAATGCCACGCGGTCGACTCCTTTTCCAGGTTGCCGGTGGCTTTGAACCAGGTGTGTTGCAAGACAGGCACATCAAGCTCCACGATCCGGTCAAACAGCGGATCCATGCGGGGATCGTCGGCAAGCTGTGAAACCCACAGTTTTACTCCCACGCACGGGCCGTTGGCGATGTAGCGGTTCAGATGTTCGAGGCCAAGGGCCACGTCATCCGCGCTCAGATAGACCAATCCCATCAACCGGTCGGGATAACGTTCGAGCACCTCCACGATGTCGGCATTGGCCTGCTCGAGCGTCGCTGCATCCGGGAAAACCATCCATTCGCGCCCCAGGGAACACAGGATGAGCCGGTCGACGCCGGCACGGTCGGCGGCCTCGAGAAGCCGCTCGGGATCGCCGCCGCCGGGCGTCCGGAGATGGGCATGACAATCGATCACCAGGGACACTGGGATATTCTCCTTCGTTTGCAGTGCGGCTCTGCCGCGCCGTCGCCATTTTAGAAGGCTGCACCCGCACGTTCAACGGAAAAGACCTGCGAGGCGGGCCGCGGGGCTGTCTGCCTCGGCGATCCTACGATTGAATGAGGGAGAGCGCTTCATTTCACGCCCGGGTCCAAGTGGCGCCGCAGGCGCCCGGTATACTAAAGTCTTCTTGCCAATGATAGAATGGACGAAGGAGGCGCCCATCATGTCGCGCAGTTTGCTGCTGGACCTCAAGACGCTCGCCAAGAACCTCTTCAAACACCTTCGCTATGTGCTCAATCGCCGCGAATCCGTTCGCTGCGCTCTGTCGGGGATGGTGTCGGATGTGAAGAAGCTGCGGGTGCACGTGGGCGCCCAGCACGCCACAGAGCGCCGCAAAGTCGCCTTGAAGTACGTTAAACAGGGCCGAACCGCCTATAACGCCAAAAACGATGCGCTCGCCGAAAAACTGTTTCGTGAGGCCGTGGCTGCGGATGAAACCTGTGCTCTGGCCTACGCCTACCTCGGAAATGCGCTCTACCGGCAGGGCCAGACCGACGAAGCCGAAGTGAGCTGGCGGCGCGCGACCATGATCGATCCTTCTTCCGAGGGGGCCGAGAAAGCACTTCACAGTCTCCAGCATCTCGCCCGAAAAAAGAAAGCCTATATGGACCATCTGGATGAC
>DAOSJS010000055.1:0-15573 GCA_035367355.1 Candidatus Hydrogenedentota bacterium | reverse complement strand
CAGGTTGGTTCCGCCTTCGAGCAGGAGATCCGCGGGAGATACGTCGATGGCGGCAAAATTGAGCCCGTACCGGTCGAGCAGGGCCAGGGTCCGCGGGTTGATATCGGGATCACGAAATCCAAACAAGAACACAGGGTCAGATGCGGGGGTGTAAAAGGCCCCGTCACGGATTCTCAGGGACGTGGCGGAAGGCACCGGCCCCGGCCTGGCCAGCTCGGGAGTCAACGGCGCGAAGGTCAGCAGGGCTCGCGCAGAATCGCACGACATCGCTGCGAACTCACTCAGCGCGGTGGCGTGCGGCCAGTCGCCTTCCTGAAGAAATACCTCCGCCTGATCCAGGGCATCCTCGGCTATCGCCGCACGAATAGACGCATAAAGGGGCACTTCCGCCGGGCGCGCTTCCCGAAGGCTCTCCTGTACGGGGCCGAGGAGCGCGTGTACGTGCCCGAAGCGCTGCAAAAGCGCTCCATAAGATCGTTTTTCGAGTTCAATTTCGCGCCAGGCCAGAGGCTGGTTGAGCGCATGCAAGACCTCGAGGCGCGCGCGATAGACCCCGTCGCCCACGCCCTCCAGAGGCCACGCGAACACCGGCTGGGACGCGCTCCGGGCCCCGTGCAGCTCTGCCCGGCCTTCGAACAGTGCGTTTCCCTGCTCGTCGTACACGTGCAGGCGCGCCTGTGGCTGGTCCAGCGCGACGCTGATCTGTATTTCGCAGGGAATCGTCAACGCCTCTTCGACGGGTGTGACCTCGTCCAATTGAAACGACGCTTTGACGTGCGCGCCATCCTGGTACCGGGAGGGGTATGCCCAGACCCGTACATCAGCAGCGCCGGTGGACGGCTCTGTAGCGGCCATCCCGGTCACGGCCGCGCCAGCGAGGAGCAGTGCGAGGCAGGCCCGGGCGTATACAAAAAACGTTCGGCGGGAACGCGGCATAGATTCATCCTCTTCGGAACGATACACAGAACCGGGTTGATTGAATGCGCACATTCTAGAGCCAACGGGGCGACGTGTCAAAGTCCATAACGAACCAGCCGGTTTTTTCGTTGACGCAGCAAGGGATTGGAAGAGAATCTGTTAGGCGGGCGCAACGGGGCGGCGCGCCACGCTGCACATCAAATAATAATACAGATAAAAACAATAAACACTGACAATCTGGTACCATTTCCAGGTCGCCATGGTATAGTTTTTCGTGGGTCTTTATGGCCCAGCATCAAAATTTCAGACTCGATATTGGGTGGAACCTTTTGAAACCCGAAGGGATTGTACTTTTATGTTGAGTGGGAGATGGAGCCATTTTGCCTTCACTCCACTCTGCGATGCGCGCAGGGAAGACAGTTGAACCATCCGGAGCCTGTATGGGGAATAGGCAGGGGCCGGGTAATTACTTGACAGCGATCGCACTTTGCCGGTACCATGACTTTTTGGCGGGTGCGGCTGTCGAACATGGATTGGTGGGGAAGTGCGGGCCGGTTCCTGCGGATGCCTGCACTACGATGAATTCAGAGAGGATTAGAAAACCATGGCCAAATCATTTACGATAGTTGTGGTCGCCGGACTTGCCTTGAGTTTGTGCGCTACGCATGTTGCTGCGTACTCGATTGAGGAAAGGCAGGTTGATCCCCAGAAGATTTATTGGGGGCTTACCACTTCGTTCGAAAAGCCGGCGGAAGTCCGCTACCAGGAGATTATCGTCGAAACCCCGGAATACAAGGAGCTCAAGAACCAGAAAATTGAGCGTGGGACGGGGCGATACTGGATCCTGATCAGCCAGGCGAGCGACCGGACCGTCCGGGCCATTGCCCAGGTCGGGCAGGAGTCCGAATACGACCTCATCGCCGCGGAAGGTTTTCTGGGTGGGCTGGAACCCGCCATTCCTGCGGACGACGTGACGGACCTGGTCATCAAAGCGATGCACGAGAGTCTGAAAAAGGCCGGTGGACGATAGAAATCTGGGAACAAGAGCCTGACACTCCGTCGAAGCAAATGGGTTGCTTCAGGGGCGAGGGTGATTTCTGTGAGAAGTCAACTATGCAACGAGCACATATGACCACAAAGACCCTGCTGATTGTATGCCTGGTGGGATTCGTTCTGCAACTTGCAGGGTGCACGACGCCTTCAAGTAACGTGCCCATGACGGCGACTCCAGTGACCAAGAACCGTGTGCTGGAGGAGAGTTCGGCCGTCAAACAAGTCGAGGAAGCGCGCCGCATGATTGAGGCCGGGGATTACAATATCGTGATCCCGCGCCTCTTGCAGATCATCCAGAAATACCCGTATTCGGATGCGGCCATGGACGCCCGGTACTGGCTGGCGGCCGCGTATTACAACATCAAGAGCTACCGCGACGCGATCAACCTTTTTGAGGAATACCTCCATCAGTCCCCCCATGGGCGCTACGCGGAGGAATGCGCACAGCGTATTGCGGATCTGCGCAAACAATACACCGATGAATTTGGCTCGCCCGACCAGCTCGATGCATCCATTACGGCCCTGTGGGATACCGTCAAGGAAGAGCCCACCAATTACAAGGCGAAGTGGGAGCTGGCAGATTTGCTGTGGAAACGCGGTGATTACGACATGGCGGGTGAGCTGTACGCCAATATCATCGAAAAGTACCCGACCTATGCCACGGACGTGCGTTTGAAGGAGCGCATTGAGTTCAAACCTGACGGCAGCTACACGCTGCTTACGCCGGAAGAGCGCCAGAAACGGTCCATCGCGGAAGAGCCGCTTATCGTTACTAACCTGAACAATTTCCGTGGGGGTACCGATATCGGGGCCGGCGATCGCGCCTATTACCGGGGTCAGGACTACTACGTCGTCTCGGGCCAGGCCCACAATCGCGGCGACAGCGTATTGTACGGCGTGCAAGTGAACGTGACCATATACGGGTTCGGCAACATGATTTACGGCACCAGCACGGTCAATATCGGCCGTTTGAACCCAGGTGAAGCGCGCGCATTTGTGGTGCGTTTCAGTGTCTTCGACGATATCGAGAACGTGACTCGATATGAAGCCATCGGAACATTTCAACGGTAGGTCAGCAATGCGAAAATGGTATGTGTTAGGTTTCGTTGTACTGGCAGTGGGGCTGATCGCACCGGCCGGGTACGCCGGCGAGGAAGCCGCCGCGGCGCCCGCGGAGGAAGCGGCGCCCGTACCGGAAGCGCCGCCCGCGCCATCGCTGCCGCTGGACGCGCAAGCACCGCGGCAGGTCAATGTCTCTGTCAAGGTGGTCGAATTCCAAACGGAAAAGAACGTGGAAACGGGCTTCAGCGCCTTCTTTTCACGCCGGAACAAAGAGCGCCTCTATGGCCGCGTCACGAGTGGCAACGGGGCAATCCGGACGGCTGATTTGACGTTCCCGACGGATACCGGCAACCGGATGGAAGGCCTGACGGTCTTTCTGGACAATATCTCAACGAGTTACGGCGACATCGAGATGGTGCTGCAGGCGCTGGTGAACGAGAACCGCGCATACATCCTGTCGCGCCCCAAGGCCATGGTCGTGATTGGCGCAGAACGGCCGGGCACCGTCATCAAGACGGTGCGCGAGATTCCGTACGAAGACACGACGGTGGTGGGCGCCACGACGGTGCAGGCCACCTCATTCCGCGACACGGGCGTCGCTCTGACGCTGAAAGTGCCGAAAGTGACCGACGACGACGGGAACTGGGCGACCCTGGAAGATACGTATATTAATCTGCAGGTTCAGGCGGAAGTGAAGGAGCTGGGCACGCGCATCGTCATTGCCCTGGACGGCAGTCTCGGGGGCGGCAATCAGATCACCGCGCCGGTATTCATCACGCGAAGCATATCCACCGATGTATGGGTCCGGAACGGCCAGGTACTGGTGCTCGGCGGTCTCTACCGCAACACCAAACAGAAGAGTCTGGAGACGGTTCCGTGGCTGACCCAGGCAGAAGATGTGGCGGTCGGCGTTGCCGAGAACTTCATTCCCGGCAATTTCATCGGCGCCCCGCTGTCGACGACGTTTGGCCACCGGGAGACGGACGAAGGCCGCCGCGAGCTGGTTTTCTTTATCAAGTCGGAACTGTGGCGGGCGCCTTTTGTAGTGGCCGACGAGCATGGTTTTGTTGATCTGAGAGAAGAGACCCCGGCAACGAAGATATCACCCACGGGTTTGCTGACGGACATCCTGGAAGGGGTGTCATCCATCCCGCAGAACCTCAGCGAAGCGATAACAGGCGGTTCGTCGAGCACGGGGATCAATTCCGAGTTGAAAATGGAGGATAACAAGTAATGGGTATCCAACGCCTTGTTCCAGCGCTTGCGCTGCTCGGAATAGTGTCAGGCCTCGCCCTGGCCGGCGAGGAGACCCCTCCCCCGCCGCCAATTGAACCACCGCCGGCCCCGCAACTGGTCGAGGCCATCCGCCAGGTTCAGATCCAGGTATGGATCAGCGAGACCACGGAAGATGGGTTGCGGGATATTGGAACCAATCTGGACTATACCCGGTTTGTCCGGGGCAACGAGAACAGCGGAAGCGTAGAGCGGATTTCCACGCGGGTGTTCGACCCGAATTCTTTTCAAGTGACTCTGCCGGCCGCAGACACCAACCCGTACCCGGACAACGTGCGCCTGACACCGGATTTTCCCGCCCGGCTTGCCGACGGCAGCGTCCTGCAAGGGGAGGCCATCACAACACAGAGCGGCGCGGGAATCACGTTCAGCATCATCGACAGCGGCACGGGAACGATTGACGGCATCATCCGCGGCATTGAGCAAAAAGCGGACGCCGACCTGATTTCGAAACCGGAATTGCTGGTGGTGGAGAACGGGACCGCGGAGATCCACGCGGGCGAAGAAATCCCCTACCAGTCGTTGATTTATCAGAAAGGGCGCGCGCAGCTCCAGGTGACGTGGCGCCAGGTCGGTGTGAACCTGAGCATTCAACCGGTGATCCTCGATGACGACATGATCGAGATCAACCTGGCGAAACTGAATGTGGTCGACCGGCTGCCGTCGAGCCCCATCCGCGGCATCGATCTTCCCGTGTTCTCCACGCGTGAGCAGACGGGCCAGGTGCTGGTGCCCAACGGTCAGACGCTGGTGATAGGCGGCCTGTCGACGCGCAATGTCACCAAGACCGAGCGCCGCATTCCCCTGGTGGGCAAGCTGCCGGTGCTTGGCGCCCCCTTCCGCGGGCGGCGGGTGGAAGCGCGCAATTCGCACTTGCTGATCTTTCTCTCCCCGACCATTGTTGATCTTCGCAACCTGAGGCCGGAAGCCATCAGCGCTCTCAACTTCTGGCGTGAAGAGAAATGGAAGAATCTGGACCGCATCGAGCAGGAGATTGAAATCATGGAGGACGAGCTGTAGCTTGTTCTCAGTGGATGAGGCAACTCAGCAAGCTCCCGGCAGGCCAGATGTCTGGCCTGCCGTTTTTTATGCGAGCCGCACCGGAGCGGGTCGGATTTTGGAGTTGAATTGAGCGCCCGGCCATGCGCATGATCCCGCCACGATGAAGACGATATTCCGACAAGGGGGAGCCCCAGTGCTGAGCGGTGTGCTGCTCGCGCTGTGTTTCCCCACGTGGCAGCTGTTTTTTCTTGCGTGGGTCGCGCTCACACCTTTGTTTTACGTGTGCCGCAACACCACTCCAAGGGACACCGCGTTGCGCTTCTTTGTGGCCGGCTGGGCGTTTCACAGCGTGGTGCTTCAGTGGCTGCTCACGAATATATATTGGGCAGGCGGCTGGGCGTTCTGGGGCCAGCAGGCGGTTTGTCTTGTAATGGCGGCGTACTGGGCGGTCACAGGCGCCACCTGGGCCTGGCTGCGAAACCAGCTCCGCTGGATGCCGCAATCCCTTCTGCTCGCCGTGCTGTGGGCGTCCATGGAGTATGCGCAGAATCATCTGCTCAGCGGTTTTGGCTGGAGCAACCTGGCCTATTCGCAGGGCAGGGATCTCCTGCTGCTGCAACTCGCCGCTATCGGAGGGACACCCCTCATTGCCGGGCTGCTTGTCGCGTGTAACGTGCTGTTCTCGGAGCTGCTTCACACGCGGCGGCTCCGGTTCGCGCGCGCAGCGCTGGCGCTGGCACTCCTGGTTGGAAGCCATGGCGTGGGCATGGCCCTGCTGCAACCGGCCGACTATGCCTCTCCCCCATTCCAGGCGGGCGTGTTCCAGTCTAATTTTCCGTTAGAGATGAAATGGGACCCCGAGTACAGCCTGGAGATGGTCCGCAACGCCGCGGAAAAGTCGCGCCTGCTGGCCGATCACGCGCCCGTGCACCTGTTTGTCTGGCCGGAGACCCTGGTGATGGATGATCTGACCGCCCCGGGGATCCTGGCTCCGCTTGAGGAGCTGACGCGGAGCACCGGTGCCGCACTCTACACCGGCTCGCAGCGCACGGATGCGGAAACCGGGCGGGCCCGGAACTCCAGCTTCCTGATTTCGCCATCCGGCGAAGTCGAGGGGTATTACGACAAGATCCATCTGGCGCCGTTTGGAGAATACGTGCCGTTCGGGTCTTATTTCCCCTTTATCCAGAAGATCGTTCCCATCATCAGCGATGTGGAACCCGGCCGGGAGACGCGGGTCTTTTCGCTCGAAGAACGGACATTCGGCCCGCTGATCTGTTTTGAGGTGCTCTTTGCAGAAATGAGCGAGGCATTGCGCCGGCAGGGCGCCGATTTCCTTGTGGTTATCACGAATCTGGGCTGGTTCGGGGCAAGCAATGCGCTCGAACAAGAGCTTGAGCAGGCGCGGCTTCGCGCGATCGAGACCCGCCTGGCGGTGGTTCACTGCGCAAACACCGGATTATCCGGCGTGTTTGATCCCTGGGGCCGCTTTGCAGCCACGAATGCGGTGGTGATGCCGTCTGGAGCGTTTCACTGGCTTCGAGAAGACCAGTCAGCGCGGGATATGAAGCAATACCGTTGCCTGGGCGCGCTGCCCGTTGCTGAACCGGCGGCTCGCCCCGTACCGTGGGCGCCCCAGCGCGTTCCTCAGGCGTCCGTTGCGGCGTCAGCCGTCCTGGTGGTGCTGGCGCTTGCCGCCCGCCACCCGTCTTCGGCCGGCCAGGCGCCATGAAGAGATGCGGGGCCACAGACAGAAAACCATGAATCAAAAAGCACACTCTTCGGCGCGCGTGAGTGCGCGCCTGGCGTCTATCTTCGCTGGAGGCACGATGCTGAGCCGCGTCCTGGGCCTGCTCCGGGATATGGTGGTGGGGGCGCTGGTGGCGGCCGGCTCGCGGGATGCCTTCATTCTCGCATTCAAACTGCCCAATATGCTGCGGGACCTCATCGGCGAGGGGGCTCTGAATGCGGCGTTTGTACCGGTGTACACGAAAACACTGGAGCAGGATGGAGACCAGGAATTCAAGAAGCTGGTGTCCTCAGCCATGGCGTCCATGCTGGTAGTACTCCTGGTGCTGACCCTGTTGGGCACGGCGTTGGTGCCGGTGCTCCTGGGCGGACTTAATGCGCTGAAGCCCATCACGGGAGGGAAAACGCTGTCCCCGGAGGATCTGGGACTGATCACGGTGCTTGCCCGGTGGGCGTTTCCGTACTTGTTTTTCATCGGGATGGCTGTATTCGCGATGGGGCCGTTGTACACGCTGCGCGAATACGCCACGCCCTCCTGGTCGCCCGCCCTGCTGAACATCGCGTTGATTGTCTGTTGCGCCCTGTTTCGCCATAGTTTTCCAGACCCGTCCTATGCGCTGATTCTGGGCGTCTGGCTGGGTGGCCTGGCGCAACTGGCGGTGCTGTATGTGTCCCTGGGCCGAAAGACAGGCATCTGGCTTCCCGATTTCCGGCTGCGTCATGCCGGGGTCTGGAAGATCTATGCCCTCATGCTGCCGGTACTGATCGGACAGGCCGCAGGTGAAGTCAATAAGCTGGTGGATGCGCTTTTCGCCCGCAGTCTGGATGAGGGCATTGTAAGCGCGTTCTATTACGCAAACCGCCTCATTCAGCTCCCTCTTTCGATGTTTGGTTTCGCCGTAGCCGTGGCGATTCTGCCGCTGCTTTCTCAAGCGGCAGCCCGGAACCGGGTGAAGGAGATCCGGGAAACGCTGATGACCGGGTTCCGGCAGAGTTATTTTCTGGTCTGCCCCTCCCTGCTGGCCCTGTTATTTTTCGGGAAACCGCTAGTTCGCCTGCTCTTTGAGCGAGGAGACTGGACCGCCGCTGAGACGGACTTGACGGTGGGGGCGTTAAGCATTTATTCGCTCGGCCTTCTGTCGTTTGCGTGGATCAAGATTGGTGTGACGGGATTTTTTTGCGTCGGCGATACCAAAACGCCCGTGGTTGCAGCCAGCGCGAGCATGCTGTTGAATATCCTTCTGAATATCGCAATGGTCAAGCCCTTGGGGTACCGTGGTCTGGCCCTGGCCACGGTGATCTCGTATACCGTGAACTTCGGCGGCCTGTACTACTTACTCGTGATGCGTCATGGTCCGCTGTGGAACAGCGCGTTTTTCACGGCGCTGCTCCGCATGACTGTCGCCGGCGCCGTAATGACCGCAGCGGGATATGCCGCGTATACCCGTGTTCTGGCGCTGTGGCCGGCGGACTCGGGCATCGCACGTTTGGCGTCAGTGAGCGCGCTGCTGGCAGCCAGTGCCGCGGGATACCTGGGAGCCTGCCACGTCTTGCGGGTGAAAGAACTGAACGACTTCACTTCCATGCTGCGGCTTAAAACACGCGGAGAACGGGCGTAAGGGCCGCGCGGCGCGACCAAACGTCGGCGCTTGAGCGGACCAGACGTTGGCGCATTCGTACAGCGGCCCTTCCGGCACGCCCGGAGGCGCCTCCCGCCTGGAACCCGGTGTGAATGCCCCGGCAGAGCCTGCTTGTAATCGCTACGGGGATGGCATAAAATGGAACTCGAAAAGCTCGCGAGAGCGCCTTTGGGCGGTCCAGGAGTCTGCCGAAGAATCGCTTGGGGTGAGAGTGCGGCAGAAGCTTAGCACTATCAACGGGTTAAATACTTTTAACCCTTTGACAGGCCCGCGATTTCGTGTTAAGGTTTCGAATTGAAGAGTCGTGGATGTCTGCTTTTGAGCCACGCGGTTTCGATTCGAATCGAACGCAACGGCGGTGCACGCAGCTACGCCTGAGGAGACGGGGCAGTGGCAAAGTACAATTACAAAGCGATCGACGGCGATGGCAACGAGACTTCCGGGGTGATTGAAGCCGAGACTGAAAACGACGCCTTGAGCCTGATTGGCCGCCAGGGGCTGTATGTGACGTCAATTCACAAAACGCACATCGGCACCATGCTGCGCCAGCGCTGGGTCGAGCAGAAGGAACTGCGCAAGAAATATATCGAGCAGAAGCGGACTGAGGCGCGGCGCAAGCATCCGCGCCAGCGCCTTGTGGTGCGTTTTAAAGATGGCACGACCAATTACGGGGTTTGTTTTGCGCTGAACATCCAGGATGCCGGGTTTTATCTGGATACGATGACGCGCGAAGGCGCCGCCACGGGGGAGACGGTGCAGATCCGGTTTAACCAGCTGAAGGCTGTATTTCAGGTCAAGAGCTTTGATGGGCATTTTGACCCGCAGCAGCGATATCCTGAGTACCATCCGGAGGGTGGCGAATACATCTGTGAATTTGAAGACGGCGAGGTGATCCGGGGCGTTACGCTCCTGCCGTACGAGCCGGAGGCGGAACGTTTTTACCTGATCCCCGTGGATCCGGCAAGCAACAATATTTCGATTCTGGTGGAGCGTTCGGCGCTGGTCCATGTGTACACACCGGAGACCTACGAGCAAAAACAGGCTCGGGAGTCCGAAGAACGGCGAAAGGAAGCCGCGGTTGCGGGGATGACGCATGAGGAATCCATGGGGGATTTCTACTTCGAAACGCGCAACTATCCCGCGGCGCTCGAACAATACAAAGCCGCTGTGAAAGCCCAACCCCGTTCGCCCCGCCTTCGAAAGAAAATCCTGGCAACGGAATACAACATCGCGGTGCAGTTCATTAAACGCCGCGATTACGAGACAGCGCTGGCTGGCATGCTGAAAATACTTGAGATGGATCCGTCCAATCCGCATGCCCGCAAGAAAGTGTCTCAGTTGCGCCGGATCATTGAAAAAGACAAATCCCGGCAATCATCGGAGTAGGCACTGCCGCAACCAAGTAGAGCGATTTCCCTCAAGGACGAGTAGATGTTAATTGCGATCATATCGGATCTTCATGCCAATCTGGAGGCAACCCTGGCGGTATTCAAGCGTATCGATGAGCGGAAACCGGACCGTATCATCTGCCTTGGCGACTTGACGGGGTACAACGCCAATCCCAACGAAGTGGTCGACATTATACGGGAGCGGGAGATCCCCACCATCATGGGGAATCACGATGCGGCGGTGTGCGGACTGGAAGACCCTTGGTTTTTCCGGGCCGCGGCCAAGAAGGCAATTGAATGGCAGTATGAGCAGATTCGCGACGATAACCGGCGCTGGCTCGCCAGTTGCCATGAACAGATTGTGTTCAACTCGGACTGTCTGGGGGTGCACGGTTCCCCGAGCAACCGCGACGATTACATCATTGACTGGCTGGATGCCGTTCGGCAACTGGAGTATCTGAACGGCCGCGATATCAATATCTGCTTTTTCGGTCACAGCCATCGCGCCTCGTTTTTCAGCGAGAAAGGCAACACAGGGACCACGCCCGCCGAAGGCGTATGCCAACTCAGCCCGATGAACCGCTATTTCATCAACCCGGGTGCGACCGGGCAGCCGCGCGACCGCGACCCCCGAGCTGCCTTCGGCCTGTTTGACACGGACAAGCGGACCTTTGAGTTCTGTCGCGCTGAATATGACATCGACGCCTGCGCGTTGAAGATCATGCAGGCGGGTTTGCCCATCGAACTGGCGCGCCGTCTTTTCAAAGGGAAGTGAGCGCCAGCACGTGACTGTCCGTGAGCAAATTGAGCAGCGGGAACGGCAAACCCTGAGCCCGCACGCCATGCTTGTAGCAAACACGCGCGGGCGGGATGTCTACGAACCGGAACATCCGTTTCGCACGGCCTACCAGCGTGATCGCGACCGGATCATCCACTCAAAGGCTTTTCGGCGGCTCAAGCAGAAGACACAGGTGTTTCTTGCGCCGGAACGGGATCACTACCGCACGCGCCTGACTCACACACTCGAGGTGGCGCAGATTGCGCGGACGGCAGCCCGTGCCTTGTTTCTGAACGAAGACCTCGCCGAAGCCATTGCGCTGGCGCATGACCTGGGCCACGCACCGTTCGGGCATGCGGGCGAATATGTGCTGAATGAGTTGTATTCGGAAGGTTTCAACCATACGGCACAGAGCGTGCGCATCGTCGAAAAGCTGGAGTGCACCCGGCGAGGGCCCGGATTGAATCTGACATTCGAGGTGCGCGACGGCATCGCGAACCATTCGAAAGACAAGGGCATTCTGTGGGGCGACACAACGCGCACCTCGGCGACCCGGGAAGGCCAGATCGTGGCCATCTGCGATGCGGTCGCGTACATTAACCACGACATTGACGACGCAATGCGAGGCGGCATCCTCCGGCCATCGGATCTCCCCGCGACTGCCCTGAAACATCTCGGAGAGACGTCGTCTGAGCGCATTGACGGCATGGTCAGGGGCATCATCGAAGGATCGATAGACGGCGAGATCGGCCTGGTTGACGCAGTGCTGGAGAGCACGATTCAGCTGCGGGACTTTCTGTATCGCGAAGTGTACCCCTGCGAGGCCATTCAGCGTGAAATCGAAACGGCCAAGAACATTTTGCGGGAATTGTACGCCTGCCTGCTCGCCCATCCTCCCGAACCGGTGTTGGTGCAAAATTCCAGCGAAGAATCACTGGAGCGCCGGCTCGTGGATTTTATTGCGGGAATGACCGACTCGTATGCCCTGGAGCTCTACGAGCGATGCCTGCTGCCTTTGGGATGGAAGGTATGACAGCACGCCCCCGCATCGCAGTTGTTGCGGGGTCCGGCCTTGATTTGAGTGCGCTCCTCGATCGCCGCTTGTGGGAAAAACCCTTCAGCGCGTTCGACGGCTGCAGTGCCGGGCAGGTTGCCGGCCACCCTGGCTCGTTTATCGCCGGGGAAAGCGCTGGCGAGCTGTTGATTGTGCAACAAGGACGGCGCCACCTGTACGAGGGCGTGCGGTGGGATGCTTTGACGGCGCCGCTGAGGGCGCTCGCAGCGATGGGCGTGGAATGCGTGGTGTTCACGAGCGCCGCAGGCGGTCTGCTTGCTGAATTGAAGCCCGGCAGTCTCCTGGATGTGGAGCGCATCATCACCTGGCCCTGCCGGCGCTGGGAACGCCAGCCCGCTGCGCTCGTGCCGGGCTGGCGGGTACCGGGCTGCGACGCCACCGGCGTCTACGCCTGGATGTCCGGCCCCAGTTATGAAACGCGCGCGGAGATCGCCGCCCTGCAGGGTATGGGCGCCTCGGCGGTGGGCATGAGCACCGCGCCGGAACTGGCGGCCGCGCATGCACTCGGTTTACGCACGGCCGCCGTATCCTGCATCACAAACAACTGCTGCCGGCCCCAACGCCTGTCGCATGAAGAGGTGCTGGCGGCTGCGCGCGCGTCTTCTGCGCGGCTATGCGCGCTGCTGCGCCACGCCCTGCCGGGTTTCAATTAAGTTGCCGCCGCTGGCCAGGCTCATTCGCCCTCCGCAGCGCCGCTTTTCTGCGACAAACGGCCGGCGGTATCTTCCCCGCTGATGGGCGCCATGGGGCTGTAGAGCGAGATATCCGACACATCCGCGGGCTCCCACGGTTGTGCCTGCTGGACCTCGCGGCGCTCATTGGGAGGCGCGGCCGGATCAGCGAACACGAGGGCGGCGTATGAGACCGACGAACCCTCCTCCCCCATCTCACGCGCGCCGGTCTGATAATTGAGCAGGTAGCCTTCCACGCGTTCGGGCAGCAGGGTGATGAGAATGGCTAATGGAGCAGCCCCGTCAATCGGATTGCGCGTCTTTTCGAGATAATCCAGGAATCCCCGGCGGTCGCGGTTCAGGACGTAATGGAGCGCCTGCTTATCCAGCCATTCGATGCCATCAGCGGTGTTGTCGCTGAAGGGGGTGTATCCGTAGCGTTTTCCGTAATACGTCAGATTCGAACTGACCACGATGAGCGTCCGATCGTCTACCATGCGTTTCAGGAGATTGGCCAGCGAATCGAGAGCGCTCTCCCGGATGCGGCCATTGGCGTCCAACAAGTCGCCTACAACGATGGGAATCAGCTCGAAATTGCCCAGAGTGGTTTGAAGGAACGGCAGGACCACCTCGATGCCATGTTCGGCTTCGTGAATGGCCAGGCGCTTTTCGTGGCCGCCGCTGGGGAGGCGGTAGAGCACCGACCGCGATTCGACGAGCGAGGACATCGAAAGCCTTCTGCAGGACGCGATATCGAGGCTGGTCAGGCCGAGCGGGGTGGCGTAATACTGCACGAGAGGAATGGAACAACCGGGAAACCGGGCACTATGTGCCCCCGTCAACGCAATCACTCGATCGTACTGCCCGGCTTCCAGCGCCTTAAATGCATGCGCCATGACCCGTCCCGAATTCGTGTAGCCCGCATTGGGGCTCACGCAGGCGACGATGCGGCCCCGGACGGGCATGGGCAGCTGGGCTTCATTGAGATACTGTTCGCATGCCGCCCGTAACGCTTCCTCCGTATTGGGATACCAGTATCCCCGGAAAAGGGGCAGGCGCACCTGGCTGACGGAGGCGCCCAAGGCTCCAAGAGTCACCAGCACGGCAAGCGCCGCCCAGCGGGCGCGCGGGATTCCGCAGTGCTTCTTCACCTCAATGCTCCTATCTCCAATCGATGCCACAACCGCCGGCGCGGCGTCGCGGCGACTTGATTGCGCAGCGTGTCAGACTCGCCAGGGAAACGTGTATTTCCCGTCTTGGGGCAGTGTAACGTCGTTCATGACATGAACGTTGAACTCTGCGCGGTCGTCGTGGATGGCCGCTTCGACCCACGCCCGCGGAACGCCTTCGGTACTGAACAGCCAGGCCATCCCGGGAAGGTTGATGAAGTGGATGCCTTCGCGCTGCTGTTCCGACCAGGCGTGGCTGTGGCCGTAGATATAGGCCTTCACTTGTTTTCGCGGCAGGATCACGTCCCAGAATGCGGCAAAATCGAGCAGGCCGTTCTTGCCTTCAGGATAGTGGTGGGCGATCAGCAGGGCGGGCTTGTCCGGGCGCTGATCGAGTTCGTTCGCCAGCCATTCCAGCTGGGCCTCACCAAATTCCCCGGGCGTGTAATTGGTTTCGCGATTGGAATCGAGCACAAACCACGTGGCGCGCGGCGCGTCCAGGATGTAGGCATGCTTCCCCTCGACAGTATTCGCGCTGTACTTCTGATGCTCCGCAAATACCTCCCAGAACTGTTCGCGGTTGTCGTGGTTGCCCATGGACAGGTGCAGGGGGATGCCGGCGTCCACAAACGGCTGCACTTCGCCTTTGAGTGTGACGTAATCCTCGTGCTGGCCGTGGAGATAGACGCAGTCCCCCGCGATGATGACACCGTCTGGCCGGTAATCCAGCGCGAGGACTTCGGAACGCATCGCCGCGAATTTCTCGACCGGTTTAATGGGCGGTTTGCCGTTGGCCTGGTCGCGGTCCGCGGGGATATGAATATCAGCCAGCAGCACCCATCGATCGGGGCGGGGTTCCTGGGCGCGGAGCTTTGCTCCCCATCCAAGCGCGACCGCACCCGCAAGAGACGATGCCATGAAGTGTCTTCTGGAAATGCGACGGTATGTGTTCACAACCAACCTCCTGACGATGTGTCCAGTGAATAAGTTTCTCCCAGAAGGATACCTCAAAACCGGGCACAAATCATCCACACCGGCCTTTGCCCCAATGGCCGGGCGGGCTGGTGCACCGAGGCACTTGTGGCCGGCAGGGCGCCTGGAGACACGTGGTGTGCCTGCCGGTTTGTGGCTTAACGGCCCCGGTGCAGCCGTTCGGCGAGAAATCCGGGAAGACCGGCATCCAGAATGCGTTTTGCAGCCACATCGACCGCATACGGCACGCGGACCAGCTCGAATTCATTCGTTTCGCTATCGAAAATGCCAAGAGAGGCCCGGGGATCGTCATCACGGGGTTGTCCCACCGAGCCGGGGTTAATCAGGTAGACCTTGCCTGGATCAAGCTCGAACCGGGAATCCTCTTCCAGCGCGTAGAGGCCGTCTTCGGAAAAGGCGCCGGGGCAGTGAGTGTGCCCGAAAAAGCACAGCCGGCGCTTCTGTTCGCGGAGCCAGTCGATATAGGGCAGGGTCTCCTCCCACGAGAAAATATAATCCCAGCCGATGCCTTCCGGCGTGGCGTGGACGGCGAGGAAGGATTCGTACTCCAGGCGCGGTGGAAGACTCCTCAGCCAGGTGATATTTTCAGGACTGAGCTGCTCGGCCGTCCACTTGACCGCGGAGAGCGCCACCTGATTGAACCCCCACGGTTCTTCCAGGCCGCAGGCGACCGCGTCGTGATTTCCGAGGATGGTCGGGATGCCGCGCTCACGAATCAGGTTGACGCATTCATCCGGCGAAGCGCCATAGCCGACGACATCGCCGAGGCAGACGATGTGGGA
>DAOSJS010000054.1:0-15946 GCA_035367355.1 Candidatus Hydrogenedentota bacterium | reverse complement strand
CGCGACACCTATCCCGCCGCCGGCTATGTCACCCTGCTGCACCGGCAGACCCTGGACCTGCGGACCGAGGGTGTGGTGAAAGAGACGGTCCGGCATATCGCGCTGATCCTGCAGCAGCGCGGGGAAGATGTTGCCACCACCAACGTGTGGTATTTCGAAGACGCCGATGAGCCGCAGGTCGATTTCGCGTTGACGGTGACGCCCGAAGGCCGGGTGTTGCACCTCAGCGACGCCGCGCTCAAATCGGAGAGCCTGTATTCGCGCCTGCCCGAGTACCAGCGTCTCGCGCGTCTGCGCTTCGCCTGCAAGGAGCCCCGGCCCGGCAGCGTCATCGACGTACAGTATACGGTGCTTCGTAAACGGGGCGGCCCGTTCGAACCGGTCTTTCTCACCACCGTCTTCAATGGCGAGGAGCCCATCGAGCGCAAGGAAGTTGTTGTCCGGACGCCCGAGGGAAAGCCCCGAATCCTCACGAGTGATCTGTACGCACCTGAGCCTGTAGTGGCGGCGCCGGACGGGCCGGCCGGCACGTGGAGGCTCACCGCGCCACGGCACGGGCTGCCGACAGAACCGTTTATGCCTCCGTTGGCGCATATCGGGCCGACCCTGACCCTCGCGGAAACGGCCACGTGGGAGGACCTCGGTGAAGCCTACGCCCGCGCGCTGGCGGACTTGCCGCCGTTGACCGAGGCGCTCTCGGTGCGCGCGAAAGAGCTGGCAGCGGCGGGCGGCGCCGAAGCCATCCATAATTTCGTGGCACGTACCGTGCGAACGGTACCCGTGCCGCAGTGGCATTTCCGCATCGTTCCCCATGACCCGAACGCGACCGCACAGCGCGGTATCGCCAATGAACTGGACAAGAATGCCCTGTACTGGCGGATGCTCGAGGCGGCCGGGCTCGAGGCGCAGTTCGCCCTCGTGCGCAGCCGCGACGCCGGGCCCTGGCCCGCAAACACGCCCTCGCTGGGTCTGTTCAACCGCTCAGCGGTATACATTCCCTCTCAAAACGCATTCACGTCGGTGGAAAGCGACGTACTGCCTTTTGATGTGCTGCCGGGGCCGTTGCAGGGCGCCCATGCCCTCGTGCTCCCCTACGGCGCGGACTCGCTCCGCCTGACTCAGCAGCCCGGGCCGGACGGCGAATCCGATGCCACGCACTTTGAGGCCGCACTCAGCGGCGACGGGACACTCGCGCTCACGGTGACGTATACCGCCAATGGAAACGGCCAGGCAATGTACCGGAGCCTCAAAGATCTCGACGAACAGGCGTTGCGCAATCAATTGACGCAGCTCGCGGCCTATCTCCACCCCAGCGCGGTGCTGGAAAGCTACGACGTGTCGGAGCTCAGCGACATCTCCGTCCCGCCTGTGCTCACTTTGCACTGCCGTATCCCCGAATACGCGGTCAAGGCGGGCGATGAGCTCCTGATGTTTACCTTGCCTGCGGTGTCGTACAGCGCCCACCTGGTGGGCCGCCCCGCGCGTGAATTCGGGCTCTTCTGGGACCACGTGACCCGGGAGACCACGGAAGGCCGGATCACCCTGCCGCAGGGGTACGCGCTCTACTCGCTGCCCGGAAACGTCACGATTGATTCCGGGGTAGCGGCATACCGGGCGCGGCTGACCGCGAACGACGGCACGGTGGCCTTTGAGGACGCCTACACGCTGAGCGTCGATGAAGCACCGGCGTCGGCCTATGCCGGGTACAAGCAATGCCTGGAACGCCGGGCCGGCCTGGCCCGCCAACGGATCATCCTGACCCGGACAAAATAGCCGCTGGAGCGGAAAAGGCCAGAAGGCCGCGCGCGGTTGCACCTGGGGCGTACCGTCGCTACCATGGGCCCGGGGCCGGCAGAAGGAGGACCAATTATGGCGACGGCGCGGGAATTCGGGGCCAAAGGCGACGGTGTCGCGGACGATACGCAGGCATTGCAGCGCGCGATTGACGAGAGCGGCGTGCTGGTACTGGAGAAAGGGACGTACCGGGTTTCCGCGCCCCTGCTGCTCGACACGACCCAGCTCGGCTACGCCGGTGTTCGAGGCGCACAGGGGACGTCTCGAATCGTGATGACCGGGCCGGGGCCGGCCTTCCGGATCGTGGGCGATCATCAGGGCACGGCAAACCCGATCTCCTTCCAGGAGCATACCTGGGAGCGCGAGCGCTTCCCGGTGGTGGAAGGGATTGAAATTCTCGGCCGTCACGACGAAGCCGACGGCATCGAGTTGTTTCGTACCATGCAATGCACGATTCAGAACGTGCTCATACGCGAGTGCCGCTACGGCATCCATCTGGTCGAACGCAACCGCAACCCGATCATCGCCAATTCGCACATCTACCGCTGCCTGGATACGGGGATCTTCTTTGATTCCGTCAACCTCCACCAGGCGATCATCATCGGCAACCACATCAGTTACTGCGCCCGCGCGGGCATCCGGCAGTTCAACGGCGATGTTCACAACGTCCAAATCTCGGGCAACGACATCGAATACAACTCGGGGTTCACGGAGGGTTCCAGCGGCGAGGTTGTCCTGGAAGTGCCTGACGACGGCCTCATCAGCGAATACATGATCACGGGCAACACGCTTCAGGCCACGCCCGATGCCCCTGGCGCAAACATCATCATGTCGGGCCGCCCTCTGGACGACGACTCCGCGGTCCGGGCTGTGAGCATCACCGGCAACGTCATCGGCGATCGAGACAAGTGCATCGTGATGCAGCATGCGCATCGCGCGGTCACCATTGCGGCTAACACCATCTACAGCGGCACCACGGTCAGCGTCGAGCTCACGCATTGCGGACAGCTGGCCTTTACCGGCAACACGGTTAACCACTCGCCGTGGCCGCGGGGCATGAGCGATATCGGCGGAGTGTTGCTCGAGGATTGTATGGACTGCGCCATCACCGGGAACGTCCTGACCGGCCTGGCCTACGGCGATGGCACGCGCGGCGGGGCAATACACCTCGCACGCTGTTCCGGGGTCGCGGTATCCGATTGCCAGTTCGTGTCGCCGCTTCACCGCGGTGTCTATCTCGAATCCTGCACGCTGTGCCGCATCGCCGACAACACGTTCATCAACCGGCGTGACGACCACGTCATGAAGGCTGGTGTGCAAATCGCCGGCGACAGCCGCAACAATCTCGTGCAGCACAACCTCCTTCAGGCCGGCTCCGAGGGCGCCATCATCTGCGAGGAAAGCCACGGCGTCGTACTCAACAATACGATCATGGCATAAAAAAACGGCGCTGGCGGGCGTGGCGCCGTTATCCTCCGGATTGCAGGGACGGCCCCCTGTGGCTGCCCATCCGGATAGCCCCCGCGCACCCGTCTGAAGAAGGGCAGGCACAGGGGCCTGCCCCTACAAGATTCCGCAATCCTGATGGATCAGGGCAGACACACGCACCTCGCGTGGCCGGGGAGTCCCGTTGTGCGCTTTGATTGTGTACAATAGCAGCGGAACAAGGAGCATCGACGTTATGCGACACCTCAATCGGCGCGATTTTCTGAAATGGTCGGCCACAACGGCGGTAGCGGGGCTTGGCATACCGGCGCTGGCTCAGGCCCCGACTCCGCGCCTCACGGCGCAGACCGTCCGCACCCTGGGTACGACGGGCATTCGTTGCACACTGCTGGGGCAGGGCACGGGTATGCGGGGCTGGAACGGCAATTCCGACATGACCCGCCTGGGCCGCAACGAATTCGTCCAGCTGCTCGAACACGGCCATGCGAGCGGAATCAGCTTCTTTGACCTCGCAGACATGTACGGCTCGCACGCCTACCTGCGCGAAGCCATGAAACGCAGCATCAAACGCGAAGACATCATGATCCTGTCCAAGGCCATCTCGCGTTCGCCCGCACTCATGAAAGCCGACATCGAACGTTTCCGCCACGAGATCGATACAGACTACCTGGATGTGCTCCTCATGCACTGCATTACCGAACCGGACTGGACGGAGAAACCGGAGTATCAGGCCTCACTTGAGGTCATGCATGAAGCGAAAGCCAAGGGGAAGATCCGCGCCGTCGGGTGCTCCTGCCACAATTTCGACGCGCTGCGCAGGGCCGCGGCCTCCCCTCACGTGGATGTGATCCTGGCCCGCTACAATCCCTTCAGCATTAAAATGGACGAGTCTGTCGAAAACGTCACGGCGGTTTTGAAAGAGGCGCGCGAGGCTGGCAAAGGCATCCTCGGCATGAAAGTCGTTGGGGAAGGCCAGCTTACCGGCGAGCCGGACAAGATCAGCGAATCCGTCAAGTTCATCGTGAATTCCGGGCTCATCGACGCGATCACCGTCGGTTTTACGGAACAGGCCCAGATCGAGGACATGATCGGCCGGATCGACGCGGCCACACGCGTCTGACACCTGTCTGGATGATGCGGACGGGCGGGCCCGGGGTTATTTTCGCGCGGCTCGTGTCGATCTTGATTTGGCGCCGGACGGAAGGTATCTTATCGCTTCAGGCTGGAACTTTGAGCCCGGTGGGGCTATCCTATGGGCGAGGGGGGATGTGTATCCTTCCAGGATTCGGCAGATTTCCCCCTGGAACGTTAGAACGGCGTGCAGCCGCATTTTGCAGGACTTTCAGAAAAGAGGGGTGCAGCAACCATGAAACGTGCGCTAATTGTGGTGTTGACGGGTCTTTTGTTGGCCTCGGCGGGCTGCCAGACCAACCCGTTCCAGAGAAAGCCTCAGGCGCCCCCGGCAGACCTTCAATTCGAGACCGCGGACGGCCGGGTGTCCTCCTCCCCCACTGTTCCGTCGGACGGGCTGCCGATGGCCACACAGCAACGTTTTTCCGATGTGCCGTTGCCTGAAAAACTGAAAGAAGACGCCGAACGCACGTTCGTCTACGAAGGGCCGGGGCTGCAAATTGGCCGCACGGTGTACACCTCGCGCGCCAAGCCCCCCGAACTGGCGCAGTTTTATGTGCGGGAATGCCCAACCGCCGGCTGGAAGCTCGAAAACGTCGTGCAGGCGGATGTGATCACCCTCAATTTCACGAAACCAGACAAGCGCCTTCGGGTTACGATTTCTGATCGGGGCTTTGTCAAAGGAAGGGAACTGGTCTTGTTGATCGTCCCTGAAAAGTCGTCCCTATGAAACTACGGCAGGCAACGCCAGGCCTTCTCGCCATCGCGGTGCTCATCACGGGCTGCGCCCAGCAAATGCCCGAGATGCCGGAGATCCCGTTCATCAATCCGAAACTCACGGATGAAGATCAGGTTTTGCGCGTTTTGGACGAGGTCTGGCGCGGCATGCAGTCAAAACGCATTTACCAAATCATGTCCAACGTCTCCCGGAGCTACAAGGACCGCGACGGACGCGATTACGATGCCCTCGCGGCATACCTCAACACGATCTTTGAAGAATACCGGAGCATCAAGATTGCGCGCGCAAAACCGCGAGTCCTGGTGCAGGGGAATCAGGCGCGCGCGCTGGAAACGTTCGGCACCATCGCGAAACCGGAGCCCCGTTCGGAATATCCCCCCATTGACCTCCATGGTCAGGTCAGCGTCTATCTGGAGAAAGTGGACGGCCACTGGTTCATCGTCGAATGGGGCTCGATTCAATAGTTCGTAACACTGGACTCACAACCTGTCGGAAAGTTCCTCATTCATGGCAAAGAAACAAAAGGGCAGCCGGGTAAAAGAAATTCTCAGCACGTCGCGGAGCGCCGAGAGCGAAATCAAATCGCTCTGGCACAGCATCCAGGAGAAGCCCTGGCACTATGGCGTCGGGATCGCCGTGACTGCAGCCGCCTTACTGTTCACCATCGGGTATCAACAGCATACGGCGAAGGCGAAGCGCGAACTTTATACCCGCTACGCCAGAGCACTGGAAGCCGGCGAGCCGGCGGAACAGGCCAAACAGCTTGAAGCCGCAGCGGCCAGTCGCTCGGCCTCGCCCGAAGTGATCTACATGCTGGGAGAAACCGCACTCAAAGCGGGTGAGTACGACAAAGCCAAAGCCGCTTTCGAGCGCCTCCGCCAGGAATTTCCGGGCGACAAACATGCGCCCGACGCCGTCGAAGCCATCGGGTTCATCGCCCAGGAAAACGAAGACTATGACGGCGCTCTCAAGGCCTACACGGAAATCGTCGAAAAATGGCCCCAGAGCTTCGCGGCGCGCCGGCAGCCGCTGAATATCGCGCGCGTCCGGGAAGCTCAAGGCGAGCTCGCGGGCGCAGTGCAGGCCTACGAAGACCAGACCCACCAGTTCCCGGGCTCCAGCGTTGCGCAGGAATCGGAAGCAGCCCTGGCACGCCTGCGTGATTCCCATCCCGATTTGTTCCCGCAAGAGGCGCCGAAAACACCGCCTGAGACCCCGGCTGCCCCGGCCTCTGATGCGACTCCGGCAGCCGCTCCGGACGAACCGGCTGCAGCGCCCGAAACCGCGCCTGAGGCCAACCCGCAATAACTTTTTGTCTGGGCGAGCACGCTGTTTTGCGGCGGATACCCGCGGATCGCAGTTTTCCACGCCAAAGGCGCAATACAGGACCGTTTACGTATCCGGGCGGGTAAGATCTTCTGAATCCTGCCCACTAAATCCTCCGGCGAGCCTGATTTCAGGCGTCCCCGGAGAGCGTCAGTTGCCGGGCTGCCTTGCTCCTCCCGCAGACCTCCGACGGGTTACGGGGCGTTTCGCAAAGCCTGTTGCAACGGCGCCTCGGGAACGACTACCATAACGCCTCCAATGCAATGCGATGGGGAGACCAGCGGTGAATAATTCCACTTCGAACGGTGCGATTGCCGAATATTTACGATCAACTACGCCCGAGCAGATCGATACAGGCTTTCTGGGATACCTGAGCAGCCTGACAGAGGTTGCCCGCGTAGCGCCACAGATAGCACGCTCGATCGTGCAGGAACTGGCGGACCAGCGAGCGAATCTCAAGCTGATCGCCAGCGAAAACTACTGTTCGCTCGCAACGCAGCTGGCGATGGGCAACCTCCTGACGGACAAGTACGCGGAGGGATATCCAGGACACCGGTTTTACTCCGGCTGCGACAACGTGGACGAGGTGGAGGCGTATGCGTGCGACCAGCTCAAGAAGCTGTTCGGGTGCGATCATGCGTATGTACAGCCGCACAGCGGCGCGGATGCCAATCTGATCGCCTACTGGGCCATTCTGCAGACGCGCGTGGCTGTGCCGGCCCTGGCGGAGCTGGGCGTCGCCGATCCCTCGAAGCTGTCGCGCGAAGACTGGGACCGCATCCGCGAAAAGACCGGCAACCAGCGCCTGCTGGGGATGGATTACTACTCCGGCGGTCACCTCACGCATGGATACCGGCACAACATCTCGGCGATGATGTTTGATTCGTACAGCTATGGGGTAAGCCGGGAGACGGGCCTGCTGGACTACGATGAGCTCGAAAAGATGGTCCTGGAGGTCAAACCGCTGATCTTCCTGGCGGGATACAGCGCCTACCCGCGCAAGATCGATTTCAAACGCCTGCGCGCGATGGCCGACCAGGTTAACGCGGTGTTCATGGTGGACATGGCCCATTTCTCGGGATTGGTGGCCGGCGGCGTGTTCGAGGGCGATTTCAATCCAGTGCGGCATGCCCACGTGGTAACAACGACGACCCATAAAACACTTCGCGGGCCACGGGGCGGGGCGGTGCTCTGCGTGGAAGAGTTTGCGGAATCGGTGAATAAGGGATGCCCGCTGGTGATAGGCGGCCCGCTTCCGCACGCCATCGCGTCCAAGGCGGTGGCTTTCACCGAGGCGAATACACCGGAATTCAAGACTTACGCGCGGAAGATTGCAGAGAACGCGCAAGTGCTTGCCCAGGCCTGCCTGGACGAAGGCCTCAAGATCTCCAGTGGCGGCACGGACAACCACCTGATGCTGATCGACGTGACGGGGTTTGGCCTGACAGGCCGGCAGGCCGAGAGTGTCCTGCGGGATTGTGGAATTACGCTTAACCGCAACTCGCTGCCCTATGACGTGAATGGCCCCTGGTATACCAGCGGGCTGCGAATCGGCACGCCGGCGGTGACCACGCTGGGAATGGGCGAGGCGGAGATGAAGGAAATCGCCTCGATCATTAAGCTGGTGCTGGCAAACACCCACCCGGCCGCTGTGGATTCCGGCCCCAATGCCGGTAAGCCGAGCAAGGCCAGATACGCGATTGACGACACCGTCGCCGCCGCGGCCCGGTCGCGTGTGGCGCGTCTGCTGGAGGCTTACCCGGTGTATCCGCAACTGGATTTGGCGTTGCTGCAAAAACACTTCGGCTGAGCGGGCGGGATGCCGTGGCCTGGCCGGCCGGAGAGTGGCTACCGGGCCCCCGCGGTAGAGTTTTCGGCGTTTCCGGCATATATTAGGGCGGCCAGGTGTTGGGCAGATGATGCCGAAATCGCGAATGGCGGACACAACCCGGCCGGAGGAGCAGTATGCCAGTTGGAAAGCGGTTCAAAATCGCCTGTATCGGCGCCGGGAACGTCGGAGCGACAGTGGCGCAGTACTGTCTGGACATGCAGCTGGGCGATGTGGTGCTCTTCGACATTCTGGAAGGGCTGCCCCAGGGGAAAGGGCTGGATCTGACGCAGGCGGGCCCGGTGCGGGGATACAGCTGCACCGCGACAGGCACGAACGACTACCGGGACATTGCGGGGAGCAATATCTGCGTGGTGACGGCCGGACTGCCGCGCAAGCCCGGCATGAGCCGCGACGATCTCGTCGAAAAGAACGGCACAATCGTCGCGGGGATCTGCGAAAACATCTTGCGCTACGCGCCTGAAAGCGTGGTGATCTTCGTTACGAACCCGCTGGACGTAATGGCTTACCTCGCGCTCAAGAAACTCGGCTACCCTCCGAGAAAAGTGGTAGGCATGGCCGGCACCCTGGACAGCGCCCGACTGCGCACATTCGTTGCCAGTGAGCTGGGCGTGAGCATGAAGAACGTTGACACGATGGTTTTGGGCTCGCACGGCGACGAGATGGTCCCGTTGCCTGCCTACACGACGGTCTCCGGTGTGCCGATCACCCAGCTGCTGCCCGAGGACAAGATCGAAGCGATCGTGGAGCGGACGCGTAAAGGGGGCGGGGAAATCGTGGCGCTGCTGAAGACCGGAAGCGCGTATTACGCTCCCGCAGCCAGTGTGGCGCGCATGGTGCAGTGCATCCTGAACGACGAGCGGCAGATCCTGCCCTGCTCGGCGTTTCTCACGGGCCAGTACGGGCTGAAGGACGTGTTTATCGGCGTGCCGGTGCGGCTGGGAGAAGGCGGCGTGGAGGAGATCATCGAACTGGAACTCACGCCAGCACAGATGGAAGCGCTCCACAAATCCGCCGACGCCGTGCGCGAAGGTATTCAGAGCCTCAAGAATTTCGGCTTGTTGTAGCGGGTCCGATATACGGAGCAGGCGCGCTGAGACGGAAAAGCGCCGCTGCCGAGTCCGGGCGGTCCTTGAGGGACCGAAAATGTGAACGCCCGGAGACCCTCAACCACATTCAGGTCGACACTACGCCCCTCGAACTGAAGCCACAGGTCTCAAAAGAAGCCACCCCCCTGGCATCTCCCCATCGAACTCGCCTGCCCCGCGTTGGACAGAAATGGACAGTAAGGCCCCCAGCGGGGGACGCAGTGAAGCGATAATCACAGGGAAACACAATGAAGCAACGACCAGCGAAGGACAGCTGGCCCGGTGAGCACAAGGGCGGAGAAGAAAGGACCGAGCAATCAGCGCTTGGTGCTCTTTACTTGGGAGGCAAGACGGGGTATCGTAAAACCCAATGGACAGGTCGCAAAAGCTGGCTCTGGCGGTGTTCATCGTGGGCACTGTGGTGGGCGTGGCCATTATCGTCATTTCCGGCACCGGGCTTTCCAGCGTGCAGCAGGCGCCGTTTCGAGCCGCGCCGGGAAAACAGCTGGGGTCGGCGCGCGTCTTCGTCACGGAGACCGCCCAGGAAGCCGCGGTACCGGCGCATCCGGGCGAGTCTGAAGCGAAGGCGCCCGCGCATGGCGTGCACCCTCGTCCTGCCGCCGATGAACCTGGGCCGTTCACACCGTCGCCAAAAACGCTCAGCCCTCTTGATCAGGCAATCTGGGAAGCCCGGCACGCATACGAACCGTGGACGGGCGTGGATCGCATTCGAGAGTTGCTGCGCGCCTTGGAAAATCTGGGAAAGGCGTCCGAGCTTTATGCGGCTCAGGCGGAACTCTATCTGCACATGGATCCTCCCGATCTTGCAAACGCCCAACGGGCGGCCTCTGAAGCCGTGAACTATGCATCCACCGCGGAGGAGCGCGACCGGGCGCGCTGGGCCGAGGCGGAGGTGGCTCAGCGCTCGGGCGAGGTTGAACGGGCCTGGGAACTCGCGTCGGGGCTTGCATCGGAGGAAGGCCCGGTGTCGGAGGGCAAACTCCGGGCGGCACTTCTCACGGCCACCATCGCGCGGAATAGAGATGACAGCGCCGCGGCGGAAGCGGCATACCGTGGCGCCATGCAGCGGGCTGTCGCCTCGGGAAATTGGAGCGATCCCCATTGCACAGACGTATACCGGCAGGCGGCATGGAACCTGGTGCACCTGCTGCGTGAATCGGACCGCCGCGACGAGGCTGACGCCGTTGCCGAAGAAGCAGCGCGCCAGTTGGAGCTTTCCCACACGCGTTCGCTGGAGTGAACCGGGCCCTCGGCACCCTGTCAGCTCAAGGCCCCGCGCCCGCACACCGTGCATCCCTTGAGTGTTCGATAATTCAGGCAGCAGGCATGCGGCTCAATAGCGCGAGCGCGGGATTTCATTCCGGATGGCGGATTGCAGGGGGTCTGAGGATGTACAGGGTACCTGGCGTGCGGAGAACGGCTGCGGTGCGCCCTGTGCCGTCGATATCTCCCGGGGATTCCAGCTGAAGAAGGCCCTCGGGGAATGTGTGCTCGAATGAAGGTTTCCGGGGGAACCCGTTATCGTAGAGCCAAACGCAGAACGTGTTGGGAGCAGTGGCAAAAGCGAGGTCCGAACGGCCGTCGCCGTCGAAATCGCCCATCACCAACAGGTTCAGCGGGGACCCCTGCCCGGGACGCATGAACCAGGCGATGGGCACGTGGGTGTCGATGACGCCGGCGTTGCGCGGGTCGTAACGGTTTTTTTCAGGGTCGAAACAGTATACGAGCAGCTGTAGCGGCCAGGAGCGCGCGACCGCCGCGTGGGTCAGCGCATCAATGGACCTTCCGGGTTGAGGGGAGAGCCACACGAGAATGTCTGTGTACCCGTCGCCATTGAAATCGGGTAAGGTCTCTCCGGGCGGAATAAGGCATCCTCGATAGCGCCGGGCGGGGCTGACCTGGCTCTCTCGACCAGGGGCGCCGCTGGCCGCGCCGGCCTGTTCCACGCGAATGAGCGTATCCTCGTATTCCGAGCCGCCGGGCGCATACAGCACACGCCGCTGCTCTTCGCCGGGGCGAACGAGAGAAAACCAGCGCCACCGGTGGAGCGCGTCGTCTTCCGCATTGAGCAGATGAACCAGGCTCCCTGGGCGGCGAACGGTTTCAGCGCGGCCTGCGGGGGCAGCAACGGCGGATGCGGCCTCGTAGACCACGGTCTGATCGATGCGGAGCTCAATGGCGCCGTCGGGCGCAACCAGGTTCGGGTAGACCGTCCTTGCCGTGAACGGCCGTTCGAAGGGCGCCGGATTCAGGCCCGGGCTCGCGAGCGGCACCGTGTCAGCGAGCTCGCCGCCAAGCGTCCAGAATCTGAGGGCAGACCGGCCCGGGAGGGCAAGCAGCCAGGAGCCGTCGCGCCGCGTGGCAAGGACATGCGGCGCTGGAAACGCGCCAGCCTGTTCAAGCAGATCATCGTCGCGGAACAGTTCGCGGGGGGCGGCCGCACCCTCCAGATCGATCTGCAGAACCCGGGGAGGCTGCAGGGCGATAATCTCCGCGAGCCCGTCGCCATCCACATCCAGGATATCGAATGCAGAGACGCCTTCCGGGAACGTCACGGAAAACCGCCGGGCTCCGGTGTCGATGTTGTAGATAGTCAGGGTGTACTGGTCGAGGACGGCCATTTCGAGGGCGGCGCCGTCGTCGATAGCGACAGCAAACCACTGCGCTTCGGGATTTTTCAAGGGGATGGAGACCAGGTCAAACGCCCCGGTGCTCAGCGCAAACGCGGCCGCTGTCAGGAGGTGAATCATCGGGCCTCCTCCCGCGCCAGCAACACTCGGCAATGCTCTAATCCGCCGCTGCTGGCGGGGTCCACCCAGCGGAAGACGATGTCGCTGCGCCCGTCGCCGTCGATGTCATCGACGGCGAAGCGCCAATGAGGCTCGATCGCGGCAGTCAGGAAGGGCCGGGAACTGAATCCGGCCGCGGTGCCGCGATACACCTGGATCTCCCGGGGGCTGGCATGAATGACCGCATCACGGATGCCGTCCCCATCAAAATCTCCCGTGATATCGATCAACTCTGACGCTTGATAGCGCCGGAAACGCTCGTCTGAACGAGCGGGCACCTGGTCGATGGTGAGGTGGAACGAGCCGCGGATGGTTGGGGCGGCAGGAAACGTGCCGTTGTCGTCCTGGAGATGGATCTCGATGTGGTGTTTGAGAGCGCGCGCGGTCATGAGCCGGCTTACAGTCTCGCGCACGCCGCCTTCAAAAAGGCCGGACGATTCAGCAACCAGGTCGAGGCGCCCATCGCCATTGAAGTCAACAAAAGAGCAGCTGGGGCGGTAAGAGATGCTTCGGACCGATTGAATCGATTGGCCGAAGTCTGTGGAGACACACATTTCGTATACGGGAGCGTGCAGGAGGTTTCCGGAGGCGAACTGCCACTGTCCGCCAGCAAAATCGATGGTCTCGTCCGGATTGAGGCGGCAGGGGCGCAACGTACTGGGGAGAGCAGGAGTCTCCTGCCTGCCGAGCGGCTTGAATTCGAGGTGTCCACCCGGAGCAGCGGCGATCTCAAAACATTCCATGCGGTACCGGGCGCGGTTTTCGGAAAGGATATCGGATTCGAGCACAGTTACCCGGTTTTCAGTGATGAACAGACGGCACGACAACTGCGATTCGGATACGGGTATGCGCCGCTGGTCCGGCGGCCAGACGCGCGCGGGATTTTCAGGGATCAGGCGAAGAGGCGGAAAGACATCGAAGACTCCGGCTGGGATGCAGCGTTCGCCGTCCATCATGAAGACGTGGAGGCCGTCTTCGGCGGCGACAACAATCTCGGGGCGGCCGTCCTGGTTGAAATCGTGAAGGAAGCGCTCGAAACGCAGCGACGCCGCGTCGCCGCCGGGCACTGAATCCATACCCTGGGACAAGGCCTCACGGTCTGGCCAGCGGATGGGATGCTCGAACAGGGTCTGCCAGCCGTCAGAAGACCATTGAAAGCAGGCCAGGCCGGCCGGCAACCGCATATATAATGCGGTGTTCCACAGGTCGCACGCGGGCAGACCGCTGACGGACGGCAGCGCGTGGCGATCCTCGCTTCGAAAGGCCCCGTTGCGCTGAAAGGCGACGCAATCGGGCAGAAGAAGATCGAGTTCGCCGTCGCCGTCGAAATCGGCCTGGCGAAAATTGCGCCAGCGCTCTCCAGAGAGCGGTTCCGCACGCCCAACCCGCACGCCCGGCAGGTCCTGCTCGACAAAGACCAGGGCGCCGCAGACAAGCCATGCGAGCACCGGAATCATGCGTGGAGGCTCCTCCGCTGGAGAACCGCTGCTGCGAGCGCGACAAGCAGGACCAGCCACAACACGGAAACGCCCACCAGGTACACGGGGTTGCCGGGCATCCATCCCATTTCGGGAAAACCGTCACTGCGCTGGGCGAATACCTGCCAGGGTTCGAGATAGGTGGTAAACACGTACGGCTGAATGCCCAGCGGGTTTTTGACCAGATCGAGCAGCAGCCAGAGCCCGATCGACCATCCGATCGCGGCAGCCGAGCTCCGCGTGAGTGTAGACATCAGAAGAGCGAAAGCGACCAGAGCCAGGAGCGGAAACAGGCTGAACGCGGCCGCGGCGGCATAGGTTCCGGCCATGCCGGCGCTCGTGTACAGGGTCTCTCCGCCATACTCGACGCCATGCACCTCCCCCAGGAGGGCAGCCAGGGCCCAGCTGGCCGTTCCGGCGACCAGCAGGAGGACCACGGCGAACGTGGCTCCCAGAAGCAGCTTGGCCAGCAAAAATTCGACGCGGCGCAGCGGGCGGACGAGCAGGAGCCGGATGCTGCCGCGGCCAAGCTCCGATGCGATCAGCCCCGAGCAGAAGATGACGATCAGAAAAAGTCCCAGCACGCCCAGAGCGATGGTCGTTGCATCGTACACAAACCGGTAATCGCTGAGACCGTCGCGCTCGAGGGGGCTCTGCAGCATGGCCGCGAAAACGGCCAGCAGCACAAGCAAAGGGCCGGCATAGGTGGCCCGCTGGCAGACCGCCTTCTGCATCTCCACAACATAGGCACTTATGATTCGGCGCATCATTGTTTGAGCACTTTCAGAAAAAAATCCTGGAGCGATCGCCGCTGCGGCACGATACCCGACACAATGAACCCGGAACTGATCAGAAACGACGTGAGATGATGGATGGAGGCTTCGCCCAGCTTGACATTCACACGTCCGTACGCGAGATCCACGGCATTGACCCACGGCTGCTCCATGAGGCGTTTGGCCGCGGTTTCGGGCGCGTCGACGAGGAGTTCGACCTGTTTGGGGTCGTAGGACAAGAGTTTTTCGGTGCGTTCACACGCCAGAAGACGGCCGCGATTCATGATGGCGACGCGATCGCAGAGGATCTCGGCTTCGTGAAGGAGGTTGCTGGAGACGATGATGGTTACCCCGGCCTGCTCCGCGAGGAGCCTCAGGAGTCCGATGGTGTCGCGCGTGGATTCGGCGTCGAGTCCGTTGGTAGGCTCATCGAGAATGAGCAATTCGGGTTCGGTCAGCAGGGCCTGGGCAAGACCCAGCCGCTGCCGCATGCCATGAGAGAAGCCCTGGACTTTCTGATGGGCGGCCCAGAGCAGACCGACCCGGTCGAGGGCGCGATCGACGGCAACGCGGCGCTGGGCCAGCCGTGCCAGAAGCAACAAGTTGGCCCGCGCGGTCATGTGGTCGTAAAACGTGGGCCGCTCGACGAGGACACCCATACGGGCGGCGATCTCGAGAAATCCGTGGCGAAGGTCTTTGCCAAAAATGGTGACTGCGCCGCTGGTGGGCCGCACAAGTCCGGTCAGCATGTAGAGGGTGGTGCTTTTGCCGGCGCCATTCGGGCCGAGCAGCCCGAAAACCTCGCCGGCCTCGATCTGGAGGGACAGGCCTCCGACCGCGACCACGGGGCCGTAACATTTGGTTAAGTCTGACGTTTCGATGCATGTTGACATGCAGAAAATCCTAGCACGTTTCGTCCGGATAAATCAGTCCGAGTCCCCGGAAGACCCGTCGCCGCCCCGGGCGGGCCGGATGTCTTTGAGCTCCAGCTGGATGGTGGTCTCGTCACGGTAGGTGTTGAGCTGGGGAGTGAATGCCGCATCCACGCGGGAAATGGTGCATAAGTCATCGTACAGGCCGCCCATGTGGAACCCGATAGCCGGAAACTGGCGGCCATCACTCTGGAGCACCAGTCTGACGTGCCCGCCCTTCAGGTAGCGGCAGGATTGAGGGACGATCTCGGCATTGAATGTGCAGAAAACAGGTTCCGCATTCCCGTGGCCATACGGTTCGAGCAAGTCAAGCCAGCGGAGAAGCTGCCCGTCGATCTGGGTGAACGCGATCACGGCGTCGATGGCGAGGCTGCGGCGCAGTTCGCGGCCATCGAGCTGGCGGGCCGCTTCCTCTTCAAAGGCGCACTGAAACGCCTGGACATTGTCCTCGGCAATGGTGAGTCCGCCGGCGGCCCGGTGGCCGCCGAACTTGACGAGGAGATGGCTGCAGGCGTTCAGCGCTGTGGAGACGTCGAATTCGGGGATGCCGCGAATAGAGCCACGCCCGACACCGCCGCCG
>DAOSJS010000053.1:0-16034 GCA_035367355.1 Candidatus Hydrogenedentota bacterium | reverse complement strand
GATATGGGCCACGACGATCGCGCTTGTCCGCTCGCTGATCGCCTGCTCCACCTGCTCCGGGCCCATGTTATAGGTTCCGGGCGCGCAGTCCGCAGGCACGGGGACACAGTTCATCAGAGGGACCGGCATGACGCCGCCCATATCGGAAACCGACGGGACAATCACCTCGGTGAACGGCTCAATTTCCAGCGCGCGAAGGGCCACATAGATTGCGGAGGTGCCCGAATTCACGGCGTCGGCATAACCACCGCCCAGGAACGCGGCAAAGCGATTGCAATACGCTTCTTCCTCGGGCCCGTTGTAGCCGAACGCTTCCCCGGTCTCGATGCTCTTGTCAAACAGCGCGAGAGCCGCCTGCTTTTCTTCTTCCCCGAACAGATGGCGCGGCGGCATCGGTTCTTTGCGGACGGGGTTCCCCCCGTGGACAGCCAATTTCTCTCCCGATCGCATGGTCATGCTCGATAGCCTCCCCGGATTGCAGTTTTGTCTGATGATAGCAGCCTTACCAGACTTGCTCAAAGAGGCGGATGAAGTTGCCGCCCAGAATCTTTGTGATGTCCCGCTCGCTGTATCCGCGCCGGGCCAGCTCCGAGGTGACGTTGAGATAATCCGTGGCCTCGCGCAGGCCTTCGGGCATGACGACGGGCCAGTCCAAATCAACCGTCCGCCAGGGTTTTGTACGCCCGCTCTGGAATCTCTGTAGCTCCGCTTTTGTCCGGTTCATACAGAAATCGCTTGCAATGGCCGTATAATTGATGCCCACCAGGTCGACCACGTGGTCGATCGTGTCCACATAGTCGGAAACGGTCGATTCCACGCCCTTTTTCAAGCCATAGGGCCAGAACGAGCAGCCGAACACGCCGCCCTTCTGAGCGAGCAGCTTAATCTGTTCGTCGGTTTTGTTGCGTGGATAGTCGCACAGCATTTTCGGGCTCGAATGCATGACAGCCACGGGCGCCTCCGTGCGTTCCGTGGCCTCGACGGTGCTTCGGGGACCGGCGTGCGAGAGGTCGACCAGGATGTGATGCTCGTTCAGGCGTTTGAGCACTTCAAGTCCGAATCGCGACAGCCCCGCATCCACGCGTTCAAAACAGCCGTCAGCAACGTAATTGCGTTCGTTGTAGGTCAACTGCATGATCCGGATGCCCATCCCTTTCAGCACGGGGATCAGCTCCAAATCTTCTTCAATGGCCGTTGTATTTTGAAGCCCGAGAATGATTCCCAGTTTTCCATACTCTTTCGCGGCCGCGAAGTCATCCGCCCGGTGGATGGGCATGATCAACGCATCGAGCTGGGTATACAGCCGCTTCCATGCGCAGGTTTTGAGGATGGTTTCCTTGAAATTGTCGAACACCGAGACCATCACGTTGGCCGCGGTCACTCCGCCCATCAGCATCTGGTGAAACAGGGTCTCATCGAATTTGCTCGCGTTGGCCCCGTCAATGACGATGGCATTTCGATGGATCGCCTGAGGTTCCACACCCGCCATGGCATTTTTCCTCCAACGCGCGTTGAGCCCTGATTTCATGGCGTGGCCGCATCTCGCGGCCGCGTCTGCCACCGGTGTTTCCGTCACGCAAGGATATCACATGTTCAGAACCGGCTGAGAATCCCGCGGAAGGGGCGCGGCGCGTGAGGATGCGGCTCCGGGAGCAGAGAGCCGGTGCCGGCCGCCGGCGCTCCGCGTCACAATTACACCCACCCTGCCATCCTTGGTATACTGGCAGCGGTGTAGACAAATCCCGCTCTTCCCCGGAGGGAACCATGGTGTCCGTAGTGCTTGTTCTTCTGCTCGCCGGCGCGCAACTGCAATTGACTCCGGTGCCGCAGGAGGTGGTTTTTGATGGCAAGAACGTGTTCCGGCTTTCACCAGCCGACCCCATCGTGATGTCCGATGCCCAGACGGCCCAGCGCGATACGGCAGTCGCACTGATTCGCAGCGCGACCGGATTTGAGCTGCCGCTGGTGACCGCCGACCTCCAGCCGCGGGGCGCTCGAGGCATTTACTTGGGGGAACCAGGCGCGCGCGAGCCGCAGGCCACCCGCAAACCCGGCAGCATCATGAGCATTCCAAGCCGAGAACCTTCCACTCCGCCCCAGGGCTATTCTCTGCGGGTTACAAAAGATTGGATCGCCGTCACCGGCGCCGACCCGGCGGGCACATTCCACGGCGTACAGACGCTGTGCCAGCTGATCAACGAACGGGGGGAGATTCCCTGTGTCACCATCAATGACGCGCCCGAGCTGGCGTGGCGTGGCGCATGGGTGCGCGAAGCGCTTTCCACGGACCAGCTCGATGCGTTTGCCGCATTGAAATGCAATCTCATTGCATTCGAGAGCGATGATTTTTTGAGCGGGTCACCTGAACGGCTCGCGAGGTGGGTTGATACCTTTGCTGAGGCGCGCCGGCGTCATATCGAGCCCGTTCCGGTGATTCGCACACTCAAAAACATCGCGCCGCTGCTGCAGCGCCATCCCCAGGCAGCCATTGCGCGGACGGTGACGGAGAAAGTCCGGCTCGAGGAAGACAACTGGGCGCTCTTGTCGCACCCCAATGTGCTCGAGACGCCGGAAACGCCCATCACGGTCTCGCAGGGAGCTGTGACGTACCGGCCGGTTCGGGATTTCGCCATCGACCGGGGCGATTTCGCATTTCCGTACAAGCCGGCCAGCGCGCCGTGGCTGATTCGCCGCAACATCGGCGGAGCCATTCCCGACGGCAGGATAGTGACCGTGACCTACACGTATGTCGCTCCCGACACCCGTGACGGCCTGCCGCTGTCAGAGGCTGCCGAACGGGCCTGGCTCGATATGCTGGAACCTGTGATGCGGGACTTGCGGCCCCGGTTCATCCTGGCAAATCACAACTGGCCGGGAGAGATCGCCCGCGATCCCCGTGCCGCCGCGTTTTCCGGGAATGCCGGAGCCATGCTGGCCGATTCCGTGCGCAATCTAGACCAGCTGATACGCCGAATGGCTCCGGATGCACAATTGCTCGTGGTATCCGACGGGTTTCAGGGCACGGCGGAAACCATGCGCGCAGTTGCCGCGGCGCTGCCACGCTCCGCGGCCTGTGTTATCCAGGCGCCCGAAACGCCCACGGCCCTGGCGCCGCTCCTCGGGCCGTGGCTGGGAGCCGGCCTGGACGTGTTTGGGATGCCTCAACCGGGAGTTCAGGGCGCCTACGCCTGGAGCGGCTTGCTCTCCGGCAAAGAACGGCGCGTCCGCGGGCTGTTGGTCCCACTCGAAGCGGAGACCGTGCCCACGGCCGCGTTCAAAGTCGCCATGCAGAGCAGCTGGTCCACCGGCACACCGCACTCTCCCTGGCCCGAAACCCTGAATGCCTACTTCAACGCGGACCTCTGGGAGCCGGACTACGCTGAAGTCCTGTCGGCCGTGGCCGATCATATCGATCGCAACACCCTCGCCGGCGTGACGCCCGAGGAAACACACCGCGCGTATCTCGCGTTCAGCAAAAATATGGGGGCGCAGCTTCCAGCCAGCGATCCGCAGGTTAAGCTGGTTTCGAGCCTCATGGCCTCCATGACTGAGTATCTTGCGCTGGAGCGCGATTTTACCCGGGATCAACAGGGCGGGAGCATCCGGAAGCTCGTGCCGTTGATTGAACGCCAGACCGCCCTTGATCCACGCGCCGACGAGGAACGTGCGCAGCGGATTCTCGGCACGGTCCGGGGGAAAGGCCTGTTCGTGCCGTCGTCGATCCTGTTCGGCGTCTATCTGCTGCCTTATCGTGAGATGAAGCTGCTCGCAGGGCATCGGCCTCTCGAGATCGTGGCACAGCCGGAATATACCGATACCGAGCACACCGCGCAGGCCACCTACGATTTCCTGGCCGAACCCGGCCCCATCTGCCGTGTCGATTTTGACACCGTAGGCGCCGCTGCGGTCACCCTGGATCGCAGCCGCGACGGCAAATCGTTTGAACCGGTGCAGCAATGGACCTCGCGCGAACGGGGCGGGTTCCGTGCGCCGGCCATCCTGGACACGCCGGTCCACACCCGGTATCTGCGTGTCACGGTGGACGCACCGGCCGAACAGGCCGTATTGCGCAATCCGCGCGTATTCGCCCTGAAAGGTCCGGTCGTCGGAGTCTGCGGGCGCTCGGACGTCGCGCCGGTGCTTGATGGAGCCTTCAAGGAGAAATGCTGGCCTTCCGAGCCTCAAATCGATGGGTTCCTGCTTGATAACGGGAAGATTTTCGCGGAGGCGCAGACTACCGTGTGGCTGACAGCCACCCAGGACACGCTGTACATCGCCGCGTATGCCCGCGAGCCGCGCATGCCG
The DNA here is from genome assembly GCA_035367355.1 of Candidatus Hydrogenedentota bacterium. GTDB lineage: Bacteria > Hydrogenedentota > Hydrogenedentia > Hydrogenedentales > SLHB01 > UBA2224. The sequence continues at coordinate 11,729 of DAOSJS010000053.1, read as the reverse complement.
ACCCTGGCGGCTTCCCAGACGGCGCGCGACGCGCCATTGAGCGGCGACGAACATCTTGCCATCACGATTCAGACGCCGGGCAAGGCCACCTATATGTTCGCAGTGAACCCCCGGGGCGCCCAGTTTGACAGCCGGAACGGCGACGCCGCCTGGAACGGCGACTGGGAAGTGGCCACGGCCTCGTATGAGGAGGGTTGGGCAGCTGAATTTGCGATCCCCTTCGCCACCCTCGGCGCGCGCCCCCGTCGAAGCGAAGCCTGGCCAACCAATGTCGTCCGTTTTCGCAACAACGTTCATAAAGAACGCTCGGCGTGGGCCTATGACCCTAAAACCGGCCGCATGACGGAGTGGGGCAATATCATTTTCAACTGAACTGGACGCGGAGCGGCCGCATCAGATAGAACGCCGCCGCGGCCGTGGAATGCGGTCTGAAATCGGACAACAGCACAGCAGGGACATGTCGCATGAACGCATTGGTTTTTGATGGGAAACCCCGTGTGGCCACCGTGCCCAAACCGGTGCCGAGGCCGGGCGAAGCCCTTATCCGGGTTCGCTGCGCGGGCATCTGCAATACGGACATCGAAATCCTCCGGGGCTACATGGGGTTTTCGGGCATTCCCGGGCACGAATTCGTCGGCGTGGTGGAAGAGGCTTCGAACACGCATCTGCTGGGCAAACGTGTGACCGGCGAGATCAATTGTGTCTGCGGCGCCTGCCCCTGCTGCGAAATGGAGATGCCCAATCATTGCAGCCGGCGCACAGTGCTTGGGATCCAGGGCCGCGACGGCGCGTTTGCGGAATATCTCGTTCTTCCCGAGGAAAACCTGCATCTGGTGCCCGAGGAGCTGCCGGATGAAATAGCTGTGTTCACCGAACCGGCAGCCGCGGCGTTCCGCATCCTCGAACAAGTGGAGATCGACGCCGCCGATCGGATCATCGTGCTCGGCGATGGGAAGCTCGGCCTGCTGGTGGCGCAGGTCTTGTGGTTGCAGGCCAAGAACCTCGTATGCGTTGGAAAACACGCCTGGAAACTGGCTCTGTTGGAGCCGCTCCGCATCAAAACCGCGCTCGCCGATGAATTCCTCGAACCCGGCGCGGAAATTGTGGTCGAGGCCACGGGCTCGCAGTCCGGATTGGAGCGCGCTTTGCAGCTCGTACGCCCCGAAGGTGTGGTCGTGCTCAAGACCACGGTCGCCGGTCCGTCGCAACTGGACCTGAGCCTTCCAGTGATCAACGAAGTGCAGATCGTTGGCTCACGGTGCGGCCCGTTTCGGCCAGCCCTAGAAGCCCTGGCCCTCGGAACCCTGGTGGTCCGGCCCATGATCACGGCCACCTATCCTTTGAAAGAAGCGCATCAGGCCTTCGAACACGCCCAGTCCGGCGATGCGATTAAAATCGTGCTTCGAATTTCAGAGTGACCCCGCTGCCGAAGCGTTGGCGGGAAGAGGAGGGAGTGCGTCATGAAAGTCGGCATGTTCACTGGCCCGTTGAACGATGAGCCCTTGAAATCCGTGCTCGATTTCGCCGAATACGCGGGCATCCCCTGTCTCGAAGTCTGGGCCGGACCCGGCAGCAGGCACATTGACCCTGCCCGGCTGACGGCCGCACGAGCGGCGCGAATCAAGGTTGAACTGGCGGAGCGGGGCATCGAAATGACCTCGCTCGCGTATTACACCATGGACTTGACCGACCCCAAAGCCACTCGCCGGGTGCAGGCCCATGCGAAGAAGTGCATCGATGCGGCCGCCCTGCTCGAGGTGCCCGTGGTCTGTATGCTCACGGGCGGGCCGGCGCCGGACATGAGCAAGCACCAGACGATCACGAAGATCCTGCCGAAGCTCTTCAGGCCGATTCTCACCCACGCCCGCAAGAAGGGCATCCGCATTGCCCTCGAAAACTATTTCGAATCCTGCCTTCAAGGTCTGGACACCTTCGACGCCCTGTTTGACGCCATTCCCGATGATCATTTCGGGTTGAATTACGACCCCAGCCATCTCTACCACATGCAGTGCGACCATTTGGCGCCTATCGCGATGTTTTCGGACCGTATTTTCCATACCCACGCCAAAGACACGCTCGTGGACAAAATTGCCCGCTCCTACGTCGGCGTCTATGGTTCGGGCTGGTGGCGTTACGTCATTCCCGGTTTTGGAAACATCAACTGGGGTGAATACATCAGCCACCTCCGCCATGCCGGGTACGATGGCGTGCTGAGCATCGAACATGAGGACGAAACTCAGTCCGTCGAAGAGGGGTTCATGCGCGGCGCGGCCTTTCTCGAGCAATTCTGCTAGGGAGGCCTTTCCCCGTGTTTGCTGGCTGCTCACAGGCATCCCGGCAGGAGATCAGGCCGGTGCGGCCGAGGATCCTGGTTGTGCATACGGGTGGAATCGGAGATTTCCTGCTCTGCTGTCCATCGATCCAGCGCATGGCGCGCGACGCCGCCGTTGAGCTGCTCGGACGTCCCGAACGGCTGGCGCTGGCGCTCGACGCTGGGCTCGTGGAGCGCATCCATGACCTGGAAGCGGCCGGTTTTGACTCGCTTTTCGCCACGCCGTCCGCAGCCATCCGCGCGCTCCTTTCGCGATTTGACGCGGCGGTTGTCTGGATGCGCGACGACGATGGCGCGTTGAAACGGGCCATTCAATCCTGCGGCCTTACTGACGTGCGCACCTTCCCCGGGCTGCCGCCTCAGAGCTGGGCGCGCCATGCGGCTGAATATTACCTCCATTGCCTTGGTTTCGAAACATCTGCGCTATTTCGCCTTACCCTGCCCTCCGTCGACGCGCCCCTGGATGTGGTGATTCATCCTGGAAGCGGTGGCAAGGCGAAGAACTGGCCGTTTGAACGCTTCCTTCGGCTGTCGGAAGCGCTTCGCGCAAGGGGCAGGGAAGCCCACTGGTGCGTGGGACCCGCCGAGGAAGGGATCTCCCTGCCCAAAGACGCAAAAGTCGTTTGTGAGGCTTCCCTGGCCGCTCTGGCACGCCGTCTGGCGGCGGCGCGCGATTATGTCGGCAACGACAGCGGCATTACGCATCTAGCGGCGGCATGCGGGACACGTACGACGGCCGTATTTGGAGTGACGGATCCTCGGGTCTGGGCCCCGCGCGGCGAAGAGGTGCAGGTGGTGAGCGGCACGCCATGGCCCGGGGTCGACGCGGTGCTGTCGGTTCTCTTGCGGGAGTGACTATGGGCATCACAGCGGCCATGCTGGCGGCTTCTGAGAGTGCCTGAACGCCGATGCCTCAACGAATCCAGAATTTCGTGATACACTGGGTGCGGAAAACCGCCCAGAACGCGCAGGAGGTCGCGCCATGATTTTTGTCAGGACATTTAAGGGATACGAAGATAAGACGGCCTCTCTCGACGCGGAGGTCAATGAGTGGATCGAGCGCCACGCGCTCGATATCGTCGATATCAAGACCGTTCTCGGCCATGAAAATGGGTCGCGGGCGGGTTCCGGCGATGTCCTCTACACGGTGCTGTATCGCGCCGATGCGCCGCTGGACTAGGCAGCAGACTACGGATCTTGTTTCAATCGCTGCGCGTCTTCACGCCTACTCATAGCGCCTGGGCCGGGAGGCTTGGAAAGCATCCAATTGTGACGCGTACTGGGCGGCGATGTCGGCTGCGGGCCGATCCTGCTCGAGCCAGGTACGTAATTTCTCTCCGCCGGCCAGCACGTCAAAGAAGGCCTTCCACTCGAAGTGCCGGGGATGTTGTTTTCGGATGGCGCGCAGCAGCGCCAGAACCAGGGTGAATGCCCGGACTTCGAGAGGCCGGTTCACCTGGATGCGAATCCCGTTGCATTCCTCGTCCAGGTAGCGGGGGGTGGACGCCTTGCCTGGAATCGCGCGCGGAGCATACCGGCACGCCGTCAGGCGGCATCCGGGCATCTCGTGCGGCTCTATCCGACCGATGACGGACTCTGCGTCGAGCCACGGCGCGCCGAACACATGAAACGGGGTCGCGGTGCCGCGCCCTTCATTCAGGTTGGTCCCCTCGAACAGGCACGTGCCCACGTACAGAAGGGCCGTCAACGGCGTTGGGATGTTCGGCGATGGCGGCACCCAGGGATACGCGCACTCGTCGAACAGCGCATCCCGCCGCCAGCTGTCGAGCAATTCCACGGAGAGGTTCAGTTTTTGTCTGCTGAATTCTTCGCGCAGGAAAAATATCGCCAGTTCACCCATCGTCATCCCGTGTCGAACGGGGATCGGCGCACAGCACACGGGCGAGCCCGTGCGTTCGGCGATGAGTCCTTCAAGCACCACGCCCCCCAGTGGATTCGGACGGTCCAGGATGAGCACGGGTTTCTTTGCCTGCGCGCATGCCGCCAGGCATTCCCGCATTGTCGCCATGTAGGTGTAATACCGCGACCCGATGTCTTGCAGATCAATCAGAAAATAGTCGACTTCGGCAAGCTCCGCGGCGGACGGGCGCGTCTGTTTGCCATACAGGCTGATCACGGGCACCGCGGCGCGCTCAGACGCCACACTGGCTCCCGCCTCGTGGGTGCCCCGGATGCCGTGCTCCGGACTGTAGAGCACATGCAGCCTGGACGATGCGCCCAGATTGAAGACGTCCAGAATGTGCCGGCCCATTTGGTCGACCGCGGCGTGATTGGTAAGGAGCGCAGCCCGCTTCGAGGCGCGCATCACTTGAAAATTTTCTCGCAGCAAGCGGTCAAGCCCCGCATGAGTATTGGTGCGGCGAGGATAGAGGGCGCGGGCTACTGCCCGGTAGAATGTGTTGCGTAACACGCCGTTGTTGCGCGAGTCCCGAACGGGATGACAGGTGTTGGCCAGCAGGATCGCAAAGATCCCGGTCTGGCGATCCATCCAGAGGCTGGTACCGGTCCAGCCGGTATGCCCTAACGCCTGCCGTGACGGAAGAAACCCCGTCGTCGCGGTGTCCCAGGGGTCGAGCCACCAGCCCAGTCCCTGCCATGGGTACGAGGGGACTTGCCCCACCGCAGCCACTTCGTCCAGAACGGCTTGAGATACCAGCTCGCCTCCCAGAAACGCCCGGCAGAAGCGGGCCAGATCTTCTGCCGTCGAGAAGAGGCCCGCATGTCCCGACACGCCACCCACCGCATAGCTGTTTTCGTCGTGCACCTCGCCCTGTATGAGGCGGTTGCGCCACGTGCACCGTTCGGTGGCCGCACAGCGCGGCCGCAGTTTCGCGGGCGGATTGAAGAAGGTGTCCGTCATCTTCAGGGGGGCGAATATCTGTTCCGTGCAGAAGCGATCCAGCGGTTTGCCGGCCACCTGCTCCACTATGCGGCCCAGCAGCATGAAGCCCGCATCGGAATAGCGCCAGGAAATGCCGGGCGCGTTCTGGATGCCTTCTTTTCCGTACTCCTCGAGCATGGCGTCCATGCTGGAGCAGGTGCGGTAGAGCGGCAGCCCGGCGACCAATCCTCCGGTATGGGTGAGCAAATGGCGCAGCGTGATTGCGCGAAATGCGGGCATGGGCAGGTAGTTGGACACAGGACGCTCGAAATCAACTGCTTTCTGACCGCGCAGTATCAGCAGTGCGGTGGTGGTTGCGACGACTTTGGTCAGTGACGCCAGATCATAGATGGTGTTTAGTTTCGCGGGCGCCGGGACAGGTTCCAGCTGGGCGTTCCCAATGGCCTCAACGAATAACGTTGAATCCCGGTTGCCGACATACGCCACCGCCCCCGGACTTCCGGAAGTGCGGACGGCTGCATCGAGAGCTTGGCGAAAGATCTCTTCCAAGCGATATCTCCCTCACACCAGGCTGACAAAGCGCCGGCCAGATAGTGACAGATACTCTTGAAGCAATGCTGAGCCTGCAGTCTAGTGATTCAGAATGCAGGGCGCAAGTGACACGGCCGAATCGGCCACCAGAATGCGTTGAGGTCGCGGGTGGAGCGCCAAAAAAAAGAGACCGGAGGCCTCTGCCCTTGAAAACGGTGGTTCCGTTTCAAAGAGCAGATGCCTCCGGCCAAATGCCGAAGAGACGGCTACGGTTACTTTTTCGCCGCTGCCTTCTTCTTGGCGGCCGGCTTCTTCTTGGCGACGGCCTTCTTCTTTGCGGCCGGTTTCTTAGCGGCGACCTTCTTCTTGGCGGCCGGCTTTTTCTTGGCGGCGACCTTCTTCTTGGCGGCCGGCTTCTTGGCGGCGACCTTCTTCTTGGCGACGGCCTTCTTCTTGGCGACGGCCTTCTTCTTGGCGGCCGGCTTCTTCTTGGCGACGGCCTTCTTCTTGGCTGCGGTCTTCTTCGCTGGGGCCATGGTGTTCCTCCTTTTTCGCAACTAAACCCCGAAACGTGTGTTGACAGTAGCCGGCCATGCCAGCAATGCCATGGCGCAGATTCCGTCAACACGGCTCATGACGTGGTCATGTAGCCCTATGCCAAACGAGCCGGAGGCTCGGTGTGGCCTTGTCGCCTGCCCGCAATGTCCCCGGAGTCGCGCGCGGACATTCTTGGGTTTCGTTCGTCGGGCACGTGCTGCGAAAGACGGCCTTGCATGCACGCAATACGCTGGTGACTGTGCTTGTGAGTCGCAGTGCAGTCGCGGTGTGTCTGACCCCCAACTCAAGTGTCGTCGATTCCCTTCCCCTGAGGATCCGTCTACTGCTTTATGTCCCCCTGAGACGGATGAGTGCTCGTTCAGTCGAGCGATCTGCGCAATCAGCGTGTTCAAATTGTTCGCGAGTAGCCTCGATTTTCCATCTCGCCCGCAATAGGCCCCGCGTGCTGTGGAAGCGAGTTTGGCCTTATTTTATCGGGACGAAAACGCATCGCGCTTCGTGCCGCGCGTCGTCTTGTCTCTGGCTTCAACTGTCTTCTCTTTAGCGTGTACTCATGCTATCCATATAAATGTGTAGCAGACAGTTCAAAAAATAGCAAGTGTTTTTATCGAGAAACGATCATTTTTTCCTTCTCTTTGATTTGTCGCAGGCCTGTGTTAGAGTAACCAACGCCCGGTGGCCGATGCGTTCATGAGCGTGAACGCGCATGCGAATGCAGTGAATAACGCGCCCGACGACAGCCATTTCAGCCTGTAATGGTGGTATAAAACGCAACTATTCACGAAAGGGATTAGAGACATGGCCGACACAGTCGCAGGTTTTTTTTCGGAGCTCAAAGCGATGGTGGACCCCGAAAAAGCAACGGGCATGAACGCTACTTATCAATTCGATATCACCGGTGACGGGGGCGGTGCGTGGCATGTGACGTTTGCCGGCGGCAGTGTTGTGGTCACCGAAGGGAAGGCCGCCGCGCCAAACATTACGTTGACCTCGGATGCCACGACATGGATGGATATTGTCAACGGACGCACAAGCGGGCAGACTGCTTTTCTCCTCGGCAAGCTGAAAATCCAGGGCGACATGAGTCTCGCGATGAAGCTCGCCAGCGTGTTTGGTTTTGGATGAAGTACAGGGCGCCGTTCCCGCTTCGGCGCATTTCCGGTGCATCCCGTGCGTGAACACATTATCCAACGGCTGAAGTCTCTGGCCATTGCATGCCTCGCACTCTGCCTTGCAGCCTGCGGCCCGCGCGGGCTCCGGTCCAATGCCGATGCTCCGCTTCCCCTGACGCTGACAACGGAAGATGGACGTACCTTGCCGGCCGTGTTTTACCCCGCCGGCACGAAACCCGCCTGCGGCGTTGTGCTGGTTCACGACAAAGGCGGAGCCGGTTCGCAATGGGCCGCATTCGCGACACGCCTGCAGCAAAGCGGCATCGCATCCCTTGCCTTCGACATGCGGGGACATGGCGCCGGCACGGAGGAGAGCCTGCCCTACCGCGACTTCTCACCGTCCGACTGGCTGGGCGCCGGTTTCGACATTCAGGCGGCGGTCCACGCACTTATCACACATGGTGTCGATCCCGACAACATCGGGATCGTTGGCGCCGGAATGGGCGCCACCCTGGCCACCCATTACGCCGCGCAGGACGAAACCATTCAAGCCCTTGTCTTGATCTCTCCCGCGCTTGAATACGACGGCCTTTCCATCCGCAGGGCGTTTGAAGCCTATATACGGCGCCCTTCGCTCCTGGTCGCTGCCAAAGGAGATACATACGCATCCTCCTCCGCGCGCGCCCTCAAGAAGACCGCATCAACGTTTTGCGAATTGCGCGAATATGACGGCGGGGCACACGGGATCGATGCGCTGGATTCTCTGTCTGGAGCGCGGGAAGAGGTGGCGTACTGGCTCGAGAGCATCCTGAAAACATCGCGCCATCCCGTTGAACGGAAACACCGCGCCGAATAGGCCCGCATATTGCAGGGCAGTGAAGCGCAGCTCGGTTCACAAAACCTGCTTGACGCTGGCGGAGACGCCTCCTATACTGCGTCCCGGCATATGTGCCATGGAATGGAAAGTTGCAATCACGGGGTTAGTGACGTGTCAGACACAGGGCACCATCCAGGCTTTTTCCAGGACCATTCGGGGGAGTGGAAGAAAGAGCGTCGTGCAAGCCATGACCGCCGAAAACGCAACATGTCCTTTGATCATCCGGACCGGCGCCGCAGCTCACGCCGCCAGGCCGATCTGGAGCTCGCGGAACGTGAGCACAAAGAGATGATCGAGGAAGCACTCGAAGAATTTGCGGCCGAACACGACCCGGACCACCCGTAGCCCGTGGAGATCAAACACCGGCCGGCGTGCCGCAAAGGCGCTGGGGGAGAAGGCCGCCCGGGGCCGCTAGATTTCGCTTAACGCGACTCGGCGAGCACACTGTCGGCGTTTCGTTTCAGTTCCGCCGCGGCCTGCTCGGCCGTTTTGACGCCCGTCAATACGCCCGCGAGCGCGTTTTCAATGTGCTCCCGCACCTCCTGCCATCCGGGTACATTGGGCTCGGAACGAGCAAACGAGAGGCAGTCGAAGGGGGCTTTGTTGTAGGGCCATTCTTCCCAGAACGCCTGCATGCGAGCGTCCTGGGCCGCCGACTTGCGGATCGGCAAATAGCCGGTTCCAAGTGCCCAGCGCACGGTGGTCTCGGGCGACGTGAAATATTTCGCGAATTCCCAGGCGACCTGCTCCTGCTCGGGTGTGGTCCGGAAGATGTTGATGTTGGGACCATACAACACGGTCTTCGGATTCTCCGGATCGGCCTGTGGGATGACCGTCATTCCCCAGGCGTCCGGTTCAATCAGCATCGCCGTGTACGTGCGGTGAGAGCTTGAACGGAAGAAAAAGGCGGTCTTGTCCTGTGCAAAGTCCGCGCGGTCATCGTAGCGGTGGGCCAGAATCTGATAGGCCAGCTCTTCCTGGCCGAGCGTTTCGTGCAGCTTCAGCACCGCCAGTGTCTCCGGCGAATCGAAGCAGCTTGCGCCGTTGGCGTACACCTCGCCCCCCATGCTGTACACCATCCCGTCGAAGGTGGAGGCATCTACTGCGACGGCATACGCCTTCTTGCCGGTTCGTTCTTTGATTTGGCGGCACTGTGACAAGAACTCGTCCCAGGTGTGCGGAGGTTCACCGATGCCCGCCGCGGCCAGCACGCGCTTGTTGAAATAGAGCATGAGGACCGATTTGCAGAACGGGAACGAATACATGCCGTTCTCCAGCGTGGGATACCGGTTGGTTTCGAGCACCACCGGAAAGAAATCCGCCAGCTCCTGTTCGCTCACTCCCTTCTCGGGGTCGGCGAGCAGTGGATCGAGCGGCACGATGGCCCCGGCCTGAGCATATACCGTGGTCATGCTCTGGTACCCTACCGCCATGGCGGGAACGGTGCGGGCCTGGATGCTGGTCACAAGTTTGCGGAAAATCTCGCTGTAACCGCCTACGTAATCGGCTTTGACGGGGATGCCGCCGTGGCCCGCGTTGAATTCCGAGATGATGTTTTCCAGCAATTCCCGGTTTTCGTCGGTCTGACGATCCCAGAACAAGGCGGTGTTCGGATCGATAGGCCGGAATTCGCCGCTGCCGCCGCAGGCCGGCAGGAACGCGGCCATTCCCATGGCCAGCACGGCCACTGACACCGCTGACCTGATGTTCATCCCTTGATTCCCGCGCTGATCGCGCTTTCGAGGAAATACCGTTGTGCTACGAAGTATAGTCCCAGGGTTGGAAGGATCACAACGGTCGCCGCACACATCAGGAGGTGCAGCCGCACGCCCTCATCCGAGGAAAACAGGGTCAGGCCGACCATCACCATCCGCATTTCGTCCCGGTCCGTTACCACCAGCGGCCACATCAGGGAGTTGTAGCTGCCCAGAAACGCGAACAATCCCACCGTGACGGCCACGGGTTTGACCAGGGGCGTGGCGATCCATACGAGAAAGCGCAGATGGCCGCACCCGTCCACTTTGGCCGCGTCGAAGAAGTCGGCCGGCAGGCCAAGAAACGCCTGGCGCATGAGGAAGATCGAGAATGCGCTGGCGCACCACGGCACGATCAGGGCGGCGTAGGTGTCTTTCCATCGCAGGGCGTTGATCAACATGAAATTTGGAATCAGCGTGACCTCGAAAGGCACCATCATTGTCGCCAGAACCAGGCCGAACAGCAGCCCCCGCCCCGGAAAATCGAGCCGGGCAAAGGTGTAGCCCGCGAACAATGACGTCACGAGCACGGATGCCGTCACGGCAAACGCGACTACAAATGAATTGTAAAAGTACGTCACAAACTGCGGCGCCTCCTGAAACATCACCACGAAATTGCCCCACATCGGACGTTCCGGGAAAAGAGCGAGCCCCCCCACGAGTGCTTCGGCCTCACTCTTCAGCGCCGTCGAAACCATCCAGACGAAAGGAAACATCATGGCCAGCGCGCCGGCGGCCAGAAGGGCATATAAGGCTGCCTTGCGTGTCATTCGTAATGCACCCGCCGGCCTGCCACACGCCACTGAATCGCGGTCATGAGCACGATACCCGCTGCCAGCAGTGTCGCGACCGCGCAGCCGTAGCCGATGCGGCCGAATTCGTAGAAATTGGCGTAAATATAGACCGTCAGGTTCTGGGTTGTGTTCTGTGGCCCGCGGCCGTTGCCGGTCATCGCGTAAAAGCTGTTGAACGCCTGAAATGCCTTGATGGTGCTCACCACCAGAAGGAAAAAGATCGTGGGCGACAGTATCGGGAGGGTCACATTGCGGGTGGCCTGGAACCATCCCGCACCGTCGATTCGTGCCGCTTCTTCCAGGTCGCGCGGGATCGCAGTCAATCCCGCCAGGAAAATGACGACCATGAACCCGCTCGAATGCCAGACCTCAAACAGCATCACGCAAAACAGCGCGAGGCTCGGCCCGATGTTGGCCGGAATCCACCCGTGGCTGAAGGCCCACAATGCTCCGCGCGATTCCAGCAGCCAGGATTTCGGGTTGAGCCCCAACCACACGAGAAGAGAGTTCACCGGCCCGTCCTGCGGGTGCAGGAGGGCGGCCCAGACCGTCGCTGCGGCCACCACCGCCGTAATGTACGGCAGAAAATAGACCGTGCGGAAAAAACCGCGCCCCCGCCCAATCCGGTACAACAGCGACGCGATGACAAAACTGATCGCCATCGTGACGGGGATCGTGCCCACAACGTAATAGACGGTGACGAGGAGGCTCTTCCAGAACTCCGGCTGAGTCAGGGCGCGCGAATAGTTCGCCAGCCCGATAAACGGCCGGTCGGGGCGTTTGGTGTTGAACAGGCTGAGGTACACCGCGTAAAAGAGCGGCGCTATGCCGAACAGTGCCAGAACGGTGAGGGCCGGCGAGAGCAGAAAAAGCGCCAAAGGTGCATCGCGCCACCGCTTTCTGCGCAG
>DAOSJS010000052.1:0-16088 GCA_035367355.1 Candidatus Hydrogenedentota bacterium | reverse complement strand
GGGGACGGGGCCAGGGAACTCCATCCCTGCCTCGGTGTATAGCGGTAAGCATCTGTAAGGTAGCTGCGGCCGGAGCCGTCATCGCGCAGTGCCGCTCCTGAAAACACGAATAAGGACCCATCCTGTGCTGCGGCCACGGGCAGAATGCGCGCCGGCCCGGGAAACGGCTCCAGCGCTTCCCATCCGGCATGCGCCCGGTCCAGGTCGAGCCGCCAGAATGATTTCGAATCGTGTCCCGGTCCAGTCTGCCCCGCTCCGGCGTAGATCACCGTGCCGAGTGACGCGGCACATCCCAGCGCCATAGGTTCAGGCAGCGGCGGCAATTCCGATTGGATGATCTCGCGGCCGTTCCACTGCAACAAGAGGACGTTCCGGGAATAGTCTGTGCCGTGCAGGCCGCCGATGCAGACGACTCCCTTGGGGGTGGAGACCGAACCGCCATAGGAGAGCGCTTCGGGGAGCCGCCCGGCCTCGCGCCAGGCGCCTGCCGATACAAGTTCGCCAACTGGCTGAGCCGCCTTGAACCGGAACAACTCGTGCAGAGCGCCTCTAACACCTCCCGGTTTGGCGGTTCCCGCGGGCAGTGTGTATACGTAGATGCGGTCGAGCCAGTGTTTCGTGCCCCCGTCGAGAAACGAGCCTTCCCAGCGGGTGCCGCCGGCCACAAGCAATGCCGATTCGCCTGAGCCGGAGCAATGCATCCCCGCGAACTGGCCTCCCATGGGCTCGGGGAGATCAGGAAGCTCTTCCCAGCGCATGTAGACAGCGCGCCCTGCCCCTTCTTCGGAAAAAACCGGGGAAGCGGAGAGAATCAGGACCAGCAATGCCGCAAATAGCCGAGCACACACGAACAAAACATCCCCCAACAGATCCGCACGTGAATGAAGACGCAGCCTAACAGACACGCAGAAACCAGATCAAACACTGGATGCAATTTAGACTGCGCTGAAGCCCGGACAGTGATCTTGCGTTTTATAGGCGGCTCTACTAAGGGTTCAGGCGCGGAAGTTTGTGAATATCCCCGGCTATTGGTATCATCTGTAGCTTGAAAGCGGGGGTAAAACGCCCACGCGGCGCAGAACATCCAACGTGACGGATGCGGCAGTTTTTTGAGCCCGTGGAACCAGAGAACCGTCGCTGTTGACGCACAGGAAGCCGTGGCCCGAAGTCATAACTCACCAGAGCGATTCAGCCCGTTTCAGAAAATCGTGGCCATTTGGATTGCCGTCGCGGCGGCAATTATCGCCGCCTATTTTCTGACCTCGCGTAAAGAGCCGCCGCCGAAACCGTCGACCATTTCCTACAGCGAACGGCCCAGCGATCGCCTCAATCAGTCCCGTCTGGAGAACCGATCCCGCTACGGATCGCCACGAACCATTGACCCGCCCCGGCGCAGCGGCGAGAACTCCGAACCGGAAGATCCGCTGGCTCTTATCGGCGTTATCAGCGAAGCAAGTACGAACCAGCCTCTCGAAGGCGCATTTGTGCGCTCGATGATGCTGCCCCCGCAGGACGAAAGCTCGTTATCCGAAACGGATGGACAACACGAAGCAGAGACGGCCCGGATGACGCCGGCCTTTCTCGACAAAGCCCAGGGAGCCCGCCGAAGCACAAAAACGAACGACAAGGGCCAATATGCACTCCCCATCCCAATGCCCGGCCGTTACCTCATTCAAGTGGCTCGGGCCGGTTTTGTCAGCCGGCGGGAAGTCGTGGAGTTCGTGGAGGGCGGCGAGAAACAGGTCCGGCTCGATCTCGCGCTTTCGAAAGGCGCGTCGATCGCTGGCCGGGTGCTCGAAGCCGGAACCAACGCGGGCATCCCCTTGATCCTGATCACCGCCCACAATGAGGAAGGCACGTCCAGCGCGGAGACGGAGACAGCGCCAGATGGCACCTACGAGCTCACGGGACTGGTGCCGGGGACCTACCAGGTGGCGCTGGATCTGACGCGCCAGCCGTACAAAGCCTCCGGGCGGATCCCCGTACAAAATGTGGTGATCCAGCATCCGGATGAAAAACGGACCGACATCAATTTCACCCTTTCTCCCGCGGGTACCGTCTGGGGATACATCACGGACCACGAAAAACAGCCCGTGAAGGGCACCCAGGTGTATTTGTGCACCTCCGAAAGCCTCATCTCCCAGGTTCTCAACGCCGCCGTACACCAGATGCCGCCTCTGAACAGCCGTTCCGAAAAAGATGGGTACTATGAGCTGGTCGGCGTGCCGCTCAATCAAGAGTGGCGTGTCTATGCCACAACCGACGAGTACGCGCCGCAACTCACGGACCCGTTCATCGTGACAGAATCGGCACGAAATGTCCGGGTCGACATTCATGTCCTGCGCGGCTCATCCGTATACGGGCGCGTGCTCGACCAGGTCGGCACGCCCATCCCCAATGCCGACACCGTCTGCGCTCCATCGTATTCAAAATTGTTCCAGCGGCTGGACGAGGCGCGCGCGCTCCGGCACACCGAAACAGAAGCCGATGGCAGCTATGTAATTGCGAACCTTCCTCCGGGAGACTACCAGATCCTGGCGCAAAAGGAGGGCTATAAGATCGCGCTCATGGGCGACCCGCTGTACGCGGACGGCTTCAACGACATCCGAGGCTTTGACCTGGTGCTGATGGCCGTGGACAGCGGCCGCTACGTCATATATGGGAAGGTCGTGGATGCCGGAGGACGCCCCATCCCGGGCGTCAATCTGACCTTGTCCGGATTGGGAACCGAATCCATGAGCGCCACCGAGATGGAAACCCGATCCGATGAGCGCGGAGAGTTCGGATTCTATGGCATCGAATCGGGGTTCCTGGTCATTCTTGCCGAAAAGGAAGGCTACACCTCGCAGCAAGTCAGCGAGGTACGCCTCGACGAACCGACGACGATCGTGATGCAGGCCGCGGGATTGGTGCGCGGCAGGGTGCTGGTGCGGGAGACCGGGCAGCCCCCCGACCGGTACCAGGTGCGGGCGGTTCCATCGGATTCGCTGCAAAGCGGCATCGGGCTGGCGCTGATGTCCAGCGGCGATCCACGCGATTTGCGCAGCTTCAATAATGCCGACGGCAGTTTCGAGCTGGCCCTGGCACCGGGGGATTACACCATTGAAGCCACCGCACACGGATTGACACCCGGGCGCGAGGCCGTCTCGGTCCTGGAAGGACAGAGCATCGACGGCGTGACCGTGTATGTCAGCCAATCCGGCGGCGCCATTCAGGGACAGGTGCAGACCATGGAAGGCAGGGTCCCGGCTGGCGCCACCGTATGGCTCGGAGGCGCGGCGGAGGCCCAGTTCGGGCGGCTCGTCGACATGGTCGCCCAGACGCAACGCCACGGCGTGCAGGTCGGCGCCGACGGACGTTTCGAGTTCCGCAATCTCGCCGATGGGACCTATACGGTACTCGCCCAGGCGGAAGGCTACGCACAGGGCAGCAGCGGCCCCGTGAATGTTGCACAGAGCCGGACCGTTACGGGAGTCGTGGTCATGTTGGGCGGCGGCGGACGCTTGCAGGGCTATGTCGCCCGGAATGGCGTCTCCCTGCCCGGAGCCATGGTCACGGTGATCGGCAACGGCATCAGCGAGATGACATCCGCGGACCAGAACGGCCAATATGCTATCGACGGCCTGGCGGCCGGCACGTATCTCGCGACGGCGGTCTCTTTCGAAGGGCGCGGCACGGATCTGTTCGCGCCCATGCACGCCCAGGTGGAGATCCGGGAAGGCGAGGTCACCGTACACAACTTCGGGGAGGAAGGCGGCGCCTCGGTGCAGGGATTGTGCACACCGCCGCCCGCCAGCGGAGTCTTCGGGTTTGCGCTCTTGCGCGCACCCGGCAGCGCGGCCGCGTTGACCGGCCTGAACCTCACAAATCCGGCCGACTGGTACAGCGGGATGGGTGCGGGCGGCGCGCCCGGAATTCTCGGCATGTCGCCCATACGCAACGACGGCTACTTTAAAATTGACAACTGTCCCGAGGGGGACTATCAGCTCGACATCCTGTACGTGAACCTCGGAGAGGCGATGTCGGGCACGGGGAGGCCCCGCACCAGCCACGCGGTGTCGATACGCGGCGATGAGGTCATCGAATTAGACATCCACGTCCCGGGATCGTAAGGAAATCATGAGCGTTGTTGAACTTAATAACGTCGAAGTCTCGTACGGCGCGACCAAAGCGCTCCGCGGCGTGACCTGCACCGTGCAGGGCGGCGCGGTCGGCCTCCTCGGCCCGAACGGCGCCGGCAAGAGCACCTTGTTGAAGACCCTGCTCGGCTTCGTTCGCGCCGATGCGGGCGAGGTGTCGCTGTTCGGGTTCCGTCTCCCGGGGCAGGCGCTCGAAGCCCGGCAACGGCTGGGCTACATGCCGGAACGGGATGTGGTGGGCCGAAAAGTGAGCGCCGTGTCGTTCCTGACCTACTGCGGATGCCTTTTCGGCATGAAACGTACCGACGCCATGGAGCGCGCCCATGAGGTGCTCAACTACGTCGGCATAGGCGACAGCCGGTACCGAAAGATGCAGACCTACTCGACGGGGATGTCCCAGCGGATCAAATTCGCCCAGGCCCTCGTCCACGATCCGAAACTCCTGCTCCTCGATGAGCCCACCAACGGCCTCGATCCCGAGGGCCGCATCGAAATGCTCGAGCTGATCAAAGAACTGGTGACGAAACGCGGTGTGACGGTGCTGCTCTCCTCGCACCTTCTACCGGACGTCGAGCATGTATGCGACCACGTGCTGATCATTCACGAGGGGCGGATCGTGCGGGAAGGCTCCATCGGCGACCTGACCTCCGCGCGCGAAAATCTGTTTGAGATTCGGGTGCGCGAACCGCAGGATCCCTACCGGATTGCCCTGGAAGCTGCCGGTTGCGCGCCTAAAATCTTGCCCAATGGCAATCTCCTGGTCGAGAAACCGGCACAGATGGACCTCCGGGCCTTTTTTGAGCTGGCCGAGGTCCAGAACACACACGTGCGCCATTTTACTCCGGTCCGGCATCGTCTGGACGAGGTCTTCATGCAGGCGATAGGGAGGCATTGAGTGCCAGTCTATACACAGACATACCGGGCGTACGACGGCAAACCGCTGCAGGGGTTCCGGTGGTGGGTCATGGTAAAACAGGAACTGCGCGTCCTGTTCGGGTCGCGTGCGTTCGTCTATCTGCTCGTCATGGCAGTCATCCACACGAGTCTCCGCGTTCTTCAGATAACCGTGTATGACATGATGAGCACATCCAGCCAGACTCCGGCCCTGATGGCCCTGCGAAACATCGCCATGATGCAGGTTGATGAGCGGACGTTCTTTGACTACCTGCGGATTCAAAGCCCGCTCGTGTTCATCATCATGCTTTTCGCGGGCTCGGGCATGATCTGCAACGATTTCCGCGACAACCTCATCGAGATCTACTTTTCCAAACCGCTCACCCGCCTGGACTACATCGCGGGCAAAGTCATCACGCTGGTCTTAGTGGGCGCCCTGCTGACCGCGATACCGGACACGCTGCTCGTGCTGCTTCACAACCTCCTGAGCCCCGGCTGGGAGACTCTGCGCGAAACGTATTGGATTCCGTTTTCGATCGCCGGATTCAGCGCGTGCATTGTGCTGCCGTGCGCGCTGGGCGTGCTCGCCAGCTCCGCTCTCTTCTCCAGCGAACGCTACGCGGGCATCGCGGTGTTCATGATCCTGTTCGCCAACTCCGCCCTGGGCACCGTGCTGCCGGCACTCGTGCGCAACCCCAACTTTTCCATCGTCTCGCTTCCCATGGCGGTCAACCGCGTGGGAGAAACGCTTTTTGCGCAGCCCCGAAAGAGTTTCTCGCTGCACTGGGGATGGCCGGCACTGGTTATCGTGTTGCTCTGCGCCTTCTGCAGCTGGGCGATTGCATCGCGCATCCGTCGCGCGGAGCGTGCGACATGAGCGCGATCATCGAAGCCCAGGGCCTGTCCAAATGGTTCGGCGAGGTGGTGGCCGTCAACAACCTCAATGTGTCCATCGCGCCGGGAGTCACCGGCCTGCTTGGACCCAATGGCGCGGGAAAAAGCACCTTCATCAAACTGGCGCTGGGCCTCTACAGTCCCAGCCGGGGCTCAATAACGATCTTCGGCGAGCCGCCGCGCAACAACCTCGAGGTGCTGCGGCGCATCGCCTATTGCCCCGAATTTGACCGCTTCCCGGAGAATACAACCGGCTTCGAGTTTGTCTACTGGCTGAACCGCTTCTACGGCATGACCGACCCGCAGGCCACCAAACGGGCCGAGGAAGCCTGTGAACGCGTCAAGATGACCGATCGCATGGACGACCTGATCGAGACCTACAGCCGCGGCATGCGTCAGCGCATCAAGATCGCCCAGGCCCTGGCGCCATCCCCCGACCTCTTGTTTCTGGATGAGCCGATGGCGGGTCTGGATCCCGAAGGCCGCGAGGAAATGTTCTCATTAATCCGGGAACTCGGAGAAGACGGGCGGACCGTGCTGGTATCCAGCCACATTCTCTACGAGATCGAACGGGTCACCAGTCACGTGGTTCTCCTGCACAACGGATGCATTCTCGCGCGCGGGAAGGTGAACGACGTGCGGGAGCTGCTTGATGAGCACCCCCTGGCCGTCACGGTGGAATGTGCTGCGCCACGGGATCTGGCACGCCATTTCGCGGAAGACAGCGCGACGTTGAGCATCGAATTCGCAGACGGGCGCATGACCGTGCGAACCCGAAATGCCAACGGCTTTTTCGAGAAACTGAACCGGCTGGTGATCGACAAGACCGTGGAAGTCACCAGTTTTTCGTGCGCGGACGCCGATTTGCAGTCGGTGTTTCGCTATCTCGTGCGATAGGGGTCTCATGAGCACAACAACGACCAGAATTGAAGAGACTTCGGCGGCAAAAGCGCCGTATCTGCGGTTCCTGACGATGTCGGCCCGCCACGCGGTAGAAACCACGCTGCGGCGGAAACGGACCATCCTGGCCGGCGTGGCGGCCCTGCTGCCGGTTGTGATTCCGCTGGTGCTCACCGTATTCATGGAAGGCGCGTTCGGGCGCGAGGGAAACAAGATCTTCGTGATGTTGATGGAAGACATCTACGTCAAAGCCCTCCTGCCCCTGCTGGCCATGTTCTTCGGGATCATGCTTATCGGGGAAGATGTGGAATCACAGACCATCCCCTACCTCCTCACACGGCCCGTGCCCCGCTCTGCGCTGATTTTGGGCCGCTTCGTGGCGCTGCTGGCGATCGCGGCGGGGTTGATCGTGCCGGGGGTCTTTCTGACATTTGCGGCATCTACCGCGCTGGGGAATTTCGGATTCTCCGCCGCCAACCTGCGGCTCATGCTGCATTACGACGGCGCATTGCTGATGGGTCTGCTGGGCTACGGGGCGTTCTGCATGTGGCTGGGCGCCTTCTTCAAGCGGCCGATCATCATCGGCGTCATGGCGCTGTTCTTCTGGCAGCGCCTGGCCCTCTACGTGCCGGGCCTCGTCGACTTTTTCACCATTGAAAAATACGTGGTTGCGCTGTTGCCGCCGCTCGCGGAAGCCCGGGAGGCTCCGGTGCTCCGCACCGCGCTCGCGGAATATCAGAAGAAAATGTTCCTGGTCAGCGCCACACAATCCGCCATTGCCCTGCTTTGCATCACAATCGCGCTGATTTTCCTGACCGTGCTGGTCGTCCGCTGGCGCGAGTATTCGCAGGCCAGAGCGATGGAGAGTTGATGTGCACGGCGCACGTGGGCACAAGCGCAGGAACCGTCGTGAAATACGCACGGTCCTGGTCCTGGCTGCGCTGGTCTGTGTGCTCGGCGCAGCCATACTGCTGGTGCACAGCGGCAAATCCCGCGGACTGCGGCCGCCCCCTCTTGCGCCCGAGCTTCAGGCCCGCATCGAGTCGCCGCAAAACGCGGCGTCCATCCTGGCCCAGGCCATAGCGCTGCAACCCTCCAATTTGCCACCTGCACGAGAATATCCCGTTCCAGGCAAGCCCGATGAAATGCGGCTGTTTGAAACCTCAAAAGACTCCATCGCACACGCACTCTCAATATGGGCGCCGGATGACGCCCCCGAGGTGGCCGAATACATCGAACAATGCCAGCCCGCGATCGACAAAGGCCTCGAAGCCTTGAACGCGCCTTTTTTCCTGCTTCCCAGCGGCCAGCTCAGGGACCTGTATCCGGCGCGGAGGATCCTCGAACTCATTCGAATTGCCTGCCGCCACGCGTGGGAGGTCCGTGAAGACTACGATCGCGCGCTTGATCTGCTGTTCGATGGAGTCCGCATGTGCCGTCTGCTGCACCCGGGTGGAAATGCCTCCCTGGCCGTGCAGACCAGCCGGGAAAAGATCAAGTTGTGGACCATGCTCAGCGCCTACCTTCAGCAGGGCAGCAATGCAGCCCTCCTGAACCGGGCTTTTGACGAGATGAGGCAGCTGGAAGAGATACCCCTGCAGGATTATGCGCACATCATTGACGCCGAGTGGCGAACCCAGTACGACTATATGATGGAGGGCAGCCGGTTCCATGAGCGGGGCAAATTGCCGATCCTGCCCGGATTTCTATTTTTCCGCTGGAGAAGCAGGGAGCTCAGGACTTTCATCAGCTACATGAAAGCCTGGCAGACCTGCCTGGCGCTTCCCTATCTTTCTTTTGAAGACGCGTTGGACGCTGCACCCGAAGAAATGAGGGAAGGGATCACGCGCGGTGGCTACAGCCCTGGGGGCTGGCTGTATGAAGCCAAGTTTACTGAGACAATCGGGCTGGCATCATACCGCCAGGTGCTGCTGCTCATTCTGCTGGAATTGCATCGCCTGGATACCGGACACTATCCGGACACATTTGCCGAAGTGGCTGCTGGCAGATCGGAAATCTGCTTAGAAGACCCGTTTACCGGAACTGCGTTCCAGTACCATCCAGCAACCCCCGAGCGCCTGGTGGTCAGCCCCGGGACGGGAAAACCGCCGCGGGCGTTTACCCATCTTGGTCCGCAGGCGCGGTATGTCGAAGTAGTGAACGGCAAAATGATGGTCGTGACAGAGGAATGACCGTGCGCAGCAAAACGCGACGAACCGGCGCCCGGCGCGCAATTCTGCTGCTCACCTGCGCCGTGGGCATCCTGCTCGCATTAATTGTCGCCGTGCGCCACCATCGCACGGAACCGCTGATCAGGGCGGAATCGCCGGAAATGCTTGCCAAACGGACTTCACCGGATAATGCCTGGTATGCGCTCCGGGATCTGGCGCGAAGTCTTCCTCAACCGCCGCCCCCCGCAAGCCCCGGCATCCTGACGACCATGCGCGGCGGACTGGGTCCAGCGTTTATTGCGACACGCCTCGCCATCCGCCTTCCGGACGACGATCCCAAGCTGCTCGACTACCTTGAAGCCACACGCCAGACTGCGGAAACCATGCCGCAAATACTGGAAACACAGCCGTTCTATTGGCCCCCCCTCGAATCGCTGCAAGCCAACCGGGAGAATCTCGCCGCGTTCGAGGCGCTGTCCCGGATTCTCTGCGGCCACGCATTGCACAGGGCCAGAGAAAACAGGCCGGAAGACGCCGTCCGGTTCGTGCTCACTGCACTGCAACTCGCCAAATCCATAGCAAGTGACGGCCCTTTCGAAAACGTACTAACGGGGTGCAGCCTGATTTCCGAAGCCGCCGTTTCTGCCATGAGCCTTCCGTGGAGCACCTATCCGCCGGAGCTGGGAAAGGACTTTCTCGCCCGGGTGAGCGCCTTATCTGCGGGCAACATCAGCCTGTCGAGCGCGCTGGACTGGGAACTGCGCCTGGCCGAGGCGGGCCTCTACACGATTGACAGCCCCAGCGAGCCGGACGGACTTACCGGCAACCTGCTGGATGCCGCATTGCGGCGTTTTCTGCGCAAATACTCGAAAGCGCTTCGCGAATCGGATACCACCCGATTTGCTGACCTGCCCTCATGGTCAAGCCGCCTCGAGCGCGCCCGCCTCCTTGAGCAGAAGGCGCTGCCGACACGGTTCACGAGCCTCGCCGCCGAGGCGGTTGAAAGGCGAACGCACGCAAGGACACAGGTCGAGGGCATGACCGCCGTGGTGGCGCTCGAGCTGTATCGTCAAAATCATGGCAGATACCCCGAAGCGCTGGCCGATCTCACGCCGGACATCCTGGAAGCCGTCCCCATAGATGACTATGCCGGGGAGCCTCTTCGTTATGCCATACAAGACCATTCATATCTGATGTACAGCACCGGGCACGTGGCCGGAGATGACGGCGGCGATCCCAAGCGGGACCTGCTGCTGCCTCCCGCCATCGCGTCTGCATTTGCATCCTCGCTCACCAATCCCGGAGAATAGGCCTGTCGGCGCGCGCCGATTTTTCCCCGCGCCCAGACAACGAAGCTTGCCGGCCGCCAAAGAGAAGCGCCAGGGCCGGACAGCCAAGGGTGTGATAGATTTGGCGTAAACAGCCCGGCTCATCCCGAACCGCTCCGGAGGAATGTCCAATGGAACGCACGACCGCCCACAGCACGAGGCAATCCTGGTCCACCTTCAAACGCTACCGGAACCTCCTGGCATCAGGCACCGGCACTCTGTCGAAGCGGCCGCGCTTTGAACCCGAAGAGCCCTGCTACATGGACCACGGCCGCGGCTGCCGGCTCTGGGATATCGATGGCAACGAATACATTGATTTCCGCAACGGGCTGGGGCCAATCTCGCTCGGATACTGCTACCCGGCCGTAAATGAAGCCGTTGCCGCGCAATTGGAGAAGGGCACCGTATTCTCGCACCCGTGTGTGCTGGAAGGGGAAGTGGCGGAACGCGTTTGCGACATGGTTCCCTGCGCGGAAAAAGTGCGCTACCTGAAAACAGGAGGCGAGGCCTGCGCAGCGGCGTTCAAGATCGCGCGCGCCGCTACCGGCCGCGACATCATCGCCCAGTGCGGCTACAACGGTTGGGTCAACAGCCTGGCGTCCGGGGCGAACGTCCTCCCCCGGGTCCGGGAAGACGCGCCCGTGGGCGTGCCCGTGGAAATCTCCAGACTGCACCGCGCCCTCCCCTGGAACGATCTCGCCCCCTACGAAAAGCTCTTTGCAGAAGAGGGCGGCAAGGTAGCGGCGGTCGCGGTGTCCATGGATTACGCCACCGCAGATCAGGGCCCAGAGTTCCTGCGCGCGCTGCGGGATCTCACGCGAAAGAACGGGGCCCTGCTCTTTCTCGACGAGATTGTGTCCGGATTCCGTGTCGCCCTGGGAGGATACCAGGAGTATTGCGACGTCGATTGCGATCTGGCCGTCTTTGCCAAAGGCATATCAAACGGCCTGCCGCTTTCGGTCATTGCGGGGAAAGCCAGTGTCATGGACGCGCTCGATCGGGCGGTGGTCAGCTCGACCTATTCGGGTGAGGCCCTCTCCCTGGCCGCAGCCCGGGCCACGCTGGACGTCTACCGCAAACACGATGTCATCGGCCATCTGTACGCGATGGGCCAACGGTTCCAGGAGGGCGTCAACGAGTTGTTCGCACGGTACGAATACCCCCTGGAAGCGCGCGGCCTGGCTCCGTGCATCGCCCTGACCGAGTGCGACCGGGGAAGGACCGTGGACAATCCGGTCGATACGCTGTTTCGCGAGGCCTACACGCACGGGCTCTCGCTGTATCTGGTGTGCTACATCAACTTTTCTCACCAGCCGGAAGACATCGACGAAGCGCTTGCCCGTCTGGAAGATACGCTCAAGGCGCTGGCGTAGAGATACACAGATTCACGTATCACGCAGGCAGGCCAGGCACAGGCGAATCTCCGTTTCGCTCAGGTCATCGCCCGCAAATTGCCGGATCGACTTGATCCGCGTGCCAATGACCTGCCCGGCGGCTTCCTGCACGCGTGCAAACGTCTCGTCATCGACCCAGGGATAGGGCGTCGAACGGCCGGTATCGCGTAAAAAGGCTTCAAGTTTTGCAACAACCCACCGTTCGCTGCGCCCGAGTTGACGGCAGGCGTCTTCGAGAGAGGTCTCTTGCTCAAACAATTCGTGTGCGGTGACGCCCGCCGGCTGGAAATCCGAAGGCGGCCGCTTGCCTGCCGAAACGGAAGCTACCGGGCGGCTACCGGTGTTCGCTGAGTCCGTATCGCCGAGATGTTCGCGAATCGCCGTGCAGAAAACCCGCCAGTAGTCGCGGCATTTCTGCCTCCCCACGCCTTCAACCCGCGCAAATGCGGCCTTGTCGACCGGTTTTTTGCGGACCATGTCATGGAGCGTCGCATCACCAAAGATACGGTAGGCCGGCAGCTTGCGGTCCCGGGCTTCATCCCGCCGAACGCGCCGAAGTTTCTCGAACAGGACTTCGTCCCAATCGGCCTCCTCGCTTGCCGGCGGCGGAGCAAGCGGCTCAATCTCATGCAGCAGCGTCAGGATGGCGCCGGAGCTTGATTCCAGCGCGCTGTCCCTGGCGCGGCTCAGACAGACATCGCAGGCACCGCAGCGCTTGGCGGGATACTGTTCCCCGAAATAAGCGAGGATGGCCCGCCTCCGGCAGGTGCTGCCGGCACACACAGCGTCCATTTCAGCGAGTTTCGCGTCGCTTATCTCCTGGAGCGCTGGCTCTTGACTGCCCTGGATGCCGCGCCACAGCTCGCGATCGGCTTCGCTGAACAGCAGGTAGCAGTCGGCGGGAAACCCATCGCGCCCGGCGCGCCCGCTTTCCTGTTGGTAGTGCTCCAGCGACTGCGGCATGGCGGCGTGCACCACAAAACGCACATCGGGCTTGTCAATGCCCATCCCGAAGGCAACCGTGGCGGCCACGATCGCGTCGTCCTCGCGTAGAAACCGCTCCTGGCTGCGTTTACGCTGCTCGGCGCCCAGCCCTGCGTGATAGGGCATGCTGCGGTATCCCGCACGCTTCAAAAATGCGGACAACTGCTCGACATCCGCCCGCCGGGCGCAATACACGATCCCGGCCTGGCCACGGTGCCTCGCTGCAATGGCCTGAAGCTGCGCATAAAGGTTGGTGCGCGGCACAAACCAGTAGGTCAGGTTGGGCCGATCAAACGAGCCGATGAGCACCGACGGCGCTTCAAGACGAAGTGAACGGATGATATCGTCTCGCACGCGCTGGGTGGCGGTAGCGGTGTAGGCGTGGATGCGGGCCTGGGGAAATTGTTCCCGCAGGCAGCTCAGGGCGCGGTAGCTGGGCCGGAAATCGTGGCCCCACATGCTGATGCAGTGGGCTTCGTCCACAACGAAATAGGCGACCCGCTGCGTACGCAGAAATTCGAGGAAGTACGTTTGCGTGAGGCGTTCCGGCGCGGCATAGAGCAGGCGCGTCCGGCCGGAGCGCAGGTCTGCGAACACGTTTCGCTGTTCTTCGGGGGATTGAGCGCTGTTCAGGCAATGCGCAGGGACTCCTCGTTGCCGGAGGGCGTCAACCTGGTCCTTCATCAAAGAGATCAACGGGGACACAACGACCGCCAGCCCCTCCAGGGCCAGCGCCGGCGCCTGGTAACACAGCGACTTGCCCCCACCCGTCGGCAATACCACCAGCGAATCCCGGCCTTCCAGAATGGCCTCGACGGCTTCGTGCTGAAATGGGCGAAAACTCTCGAATCCCCAGTATTCCTGGAGTATGGGATGTATGCGCTTCATAGGGGGTTGCAGGGTACCAGATTAGCTGCCCGCATCCCAAATTCCCCGTGCTTCCCGCGATGAGGAAGGCAATTCAGTACCTGCCGCATTCTGCAAGCGCTTCGTACATGGCGACGATGTTTTCGGGCGGTACGTCGCTCTGGATATTGTGGATGCTGCTGAATACGTAGCCTCCGCCCGGCGCCAGGGCATCCACGTTGCGTTTGACGTCGTCCTTCACCTCCTGCGGCGTGCCGTGGGGCAAAATATGCTGAGTATCGACACCCCCGCCCCAAAACGTGATCGCATCCCCGAAATCGCGCTTGAGGGCGCGCGGTTCCATGCCCGCCGCGGTCACATGCACCGGATTGATGATGTCGACGCCCGCTTCGATGAATCCCGGCAGGTAGGGCCGCACATTGCCGCAGGAATGAAGAAACAGCCGGACATGCGGCGCACACCGCTTGATCGACCGCAGCACCCGCTCCAGGTGAGGCCGGATCGTCGACGTATACTGCTCAAATGAAATGAGCTGGGACTGCTGCGTGCCGTAGTCGTCGTTTTCGACCACGATATCCACTTCCGGCCCCAAAGCACGCAGCGCCATCTCCCAGAACGCGATCTTGAGGTCTGCAAGCCTGCCGTACAGGCAATCTGCAAACGCGGGATAGACCAGGGGATCCATCAGAGCCAACTCCATGCCGCGCAGCCGCTGGGCCATCTCAAAGATGCCCGCGCACAGGCCTTTGAGCATGACCGCCCTCCCCTGCCCACGAAAACGGGCCGCATGGTCGCGCAAACCGTGTATTCTCTGCGGATCCGCGGCGCTCGGCCACGGATACGCCGCGATCGTTGAAGGTTCAGGCGGCAGTTCCGCCAGCGGATGCTTCACTATACTGAACCACAAACCGTTTTCCTTCGGAAAATGCTGTACCATCCCCCACTCGTCGCGATAGACCCAGACCGCCCCGCCGTCCTCCAGCTGGCCGAAAACGTCCCAATTGTGGCTCGTCAACGGAAACAGCCCCCGCGTATCCACGCCAAAACGGTCCAGAAAAGCGTCCGAGGGGATCACTGTCTGCTGCACCACATCTTGCCACTCGGGCGTTTCGTCAGACAGCCCGAGATACGCGCACACGGCCTCGTACGCCTTTCGGGAAATGCCCGTGACATGGGTGCCGGCAAGGTCCAGAGGCACCCGATCGGGTTCGCGGTGGGCAATCGCCGCCAGGATCCGGTCGCGCGAGGTCATATTGAGCACACTCCCTCCCTCAATCCTTCAGAAAAACCCGGCACACGGCGGTTTCCGCCAGACGGAACGTCCCGGAACGCATCAATCACGTGAACCGGACCGCCTTTCCCGCCCTTCACGCGCCGGCCAGCCCTATCTCCGTGGCCGGGCGATCGTACGGGCTTTTTCAGGATACGCGCAAGTTGAAAATCCCTCCAGCAATTTCCGGCCTGAGCCGGGAACCAAACCCGCGCTCCGGAGATAGACATAGGCGTGTGGTTGTGCTTGTTGGGGGTCAACACGTACCATAGAGTGGCACACTGGGCCAGCAAACAGCCGCGATGGGGTTGACCGGAGAGAATAGACAGGCGATACGAAAGAAGGGGCTATTCCATGAAAACATCTGCATGCCTTTTGGTTTTGGCCTCCATTATCATTCTGGTCATCCCCGCGTGGGCGAAACCCAATGAAGTCCCCTTGCCCCTGGGAAAGCGGCTGATCGAATACGGCTGGGACGTGCCTACCACGGAACAGGTGCGCAAAAACATCAACAAAATGGAGCGCCGGCCCTTTGACGGGCTCGTGTTCCGCCTCAAAGGCGGCGGCAACGTCTTCGTGCCCGAGCCTTGGGGCGAGTCGCGCTTCAAAGAAGACTACGATAACGCCGAACGCATCAAATGGGAACGCTTTACAGACAACTTCGTGATCATGTGGGCGGCCTCGGATCAGGACTGGTTCAATGATTCACAATGGGAGCAGATCATCATCAATACCCGCCTGGTCGCGCATGCCGCCCGGCTGGCCAGATGCGTGGGGATCTGCTTTGACGCCGAGCCTTACGGGGAAAATCCCTGGGAATACGCAAAGACGGCGCACCACGACACCTATTCGTTTGCGGAGTACCAGGCCAAAGTGCGCCAGCGGGGCGCTCAGTTCATTCAAGCGATCGAGGCGGAGCTGCCGGACCCGCAGATCCTGACCTTTTTCCAGTTGAGCTATTTTGCCAACCTCTGCGTGCCCATGGACCCCGGATTCCGGCAGGAGAAGCTGTCAAAAGAGTACTATGCGCTGCTGCCCGCCTTTCTCGAAGGCATGCTTGAAGGTTCGCAGCCGGGCACGCGCGTCATTGACGGCAACGAGGGGGCCTATTACTACAAAGACCGGCAGCAATATTTCGAGAAGTACCAGCAGATCACCCAGCGCGGCCTGTACCTCATCCCCGACGAATTCCGCGACCTGTATCGCCACAAGGTCCGCGTCGGCCAGGCCTTGTACGTCGACCAGTA
>DAOSJS010000051.1:0-16182 GCA_035367355.1 Candidatus Hydrogenedentota bacterium | reverse complement strand
GATCGGAACCAGTGACCGGGGCGGCGACGCGGCTGACGTCGACGAACCCCGCGGTGCGCAGCAGGCGCTTGAGATCGTCGCAGGTGTACAGGCGTTCGGCGTAAAACTGATCCGCGATGACACCGCGCTCGACGTGGGTCACGACTTCACGGCTGATCAGGCGCACCCGGTCGCCGGCCAGGGCGCGTTCGCGGCAGACAAAATGGGTTTGATCGACCCACTCCCAGCTTCGGGGCTCAAAATGGGAGCGCATCCAGTCGCCGTCGGTGACGTCGAGCAAGACCCTGCCGCCGGTCTTGAGCACGCGCAGCACAGCCCGCAGCACGGCGAGGTCATCTTCTTCGCGCTCAAAATAGCCGAAGGAGTTGCCCATGATGAAGACGCAATCGAAGGACGACTCGGGGAGCCGGAACTTGCGCGCGTCGCCTTCGCGGAAGGTGATCTGGAGCTTTTTGCGTTCGGCGCGCCGCCGGGCCAGCCGGACGAGGTGGCGAGAACGGTCGATGCCGGTCACGTTTTTGTAGCCGCGCCGCGCGAGCTCCATGCTGTGGCGTCCCTGCCCGCAGCACAGGTCGAGAATACGGTCATCCAGCCCGATTCCCGTGGCCATGATGAGTTGGTCAACGTCCCGAATGGTGTTGGTTTCATTCTCGACGACATCGCCGTCTGTCTTCAAGTAGAGGGCTTTGAACAGGGTGCGCCACCAGTCGCTGGGGAGATGCCGTTCCAGGTCAGATACAGGCCCCAGCGTGCGCGTGCCGTTGGTGTTGTTCGGTGTGTGATTGTTGTTGTTCATGTCCGAGCTTCCTTAACCCTTCGGTGTGATTGGGTCGCGTGCCATTGCCAGGAATTCGTCTTGTCGGATTGGATTTGATGCATGTCCCGGGACGGGACCGAGCGTTTCGGCCTAATGCGGCATCTCAATGAAGATGAAATGGTGGGTGAACTGGGCAGGCGCGGCACAGCGGCCGCTGGCAGTGTCTGGGCAGAATGGCCCGTGTCGATGGCTTGGATTTTGTGCGTCCATCCAGGCTCTCCGGATATCCGGCATGCCGGTAATCTGTTGTGAGATTGACACTTGCGTACTTTCCGCGAGCCAAATCATACCTGTGCTCTGGGTGCGTTGCACTTCCAGAATCGGAAATAGTATACACCGATGCCTCCCGTTGTGAAACAGGTTTTTGCGCGTATGGAGGGAGGCGGGGGAAATGGGTTGCGCAGCGAAGCCGCACGCGCCGGCGGCTGGCCGTGACCGGGGCAATGAAAAACGCCCGGCCCGGTGAACCCGGGCCGGGCACATTGATGGCCATGGTGCCGGAGAAGGGACTTGAACCCCCACGCCCTTGCGAGCACATGGTCCTGAACCATGCGTGTCTACCAATTCCACCACTCCGGCGGCATGCTTCGCTTGACGAAGTGAACAAATCTTAACGCATGGAAGTGGCTCAGGTCAAATCGGCGAATCGGCTGGCCATTGGGCCAGTCTTTTCGCAGTAAACTGGCCGGCACAGCAGCAGCGTCCGCTGTGCCGGACGGCGGGCCAGTTTGCTTCCCCGTCGATGGAGTGGTAAGATAGCGCCGGTAATCCCTTGCCCGCCTTGGACTTCGTTTTGCCTCCCCTTCGAGCCGGGCAATGGATGTATACGGTCCGGAGCGTCGGAGTGGACTTGTGTCGCAGGAACGAACAGAGGCCGTGGTGCTTCGGGGCGTGGACTTCAGCGAGACGAGCCGGATTGTGACATTTCTGACGCCGGATCGGGGCAAAGTGGCGTGCATGGCCGCGGGAGCGCGCCGGCCGAAGAGCAATCTGTCGGGCGTGCTGGATGTGTTTAACCGGCTGGAGATCGTTTACTACTGGAAGGACGGCCGGTCGGTTCAGAGGCTGGCGGAGGCGTCAGTCCTGGAGACCTATCCCGCGATCAAAGCAGATCTTGAGCGGTCGGTATGCGCAGCGTTTCCACTGGAGATCGTATACAAGGCGGCCCAGGAAAATGAGCCGTCGGAGCAGCTGTACTCGACACTCGTTCGCGGGCTGACTTCCCTGACGCAATGGACGGGCGACAGCCGGACGCATACGGCGTGGCAGGCGCTTCAGTTGATGTCGAGCGCGGGCTTTGAAGTGACTCTGGCGCCGCGCGGCACTCGCGAGTGGGTGTGGTTTTCGTACGAACACGGCGTATTATCGCCGGCACAGCGGGGTGATCGCCGGCTGAATGCGCTCGAGTACGATGGGTTATGCGCACTGGCCGCGCACCCGGAGTCATGCCCGGACATTGAAGGAATCACCGCGGTGTTCGCGGCGGTCCGCGGTTATGTGGAGCGGCATCTGGAGGCAGGTTTCCGCAGTGTACGGGTAATCGACCAGGTATTTGACCGAACACGACGTCAGGTTTGAGAAATCGAGAGAATTCCGCCGGATACAGGTTACATGGCAACACCGCAGCAGCAGATTCGCAATTTTTCGATCATCGCCCACATCGACCACGGCAAGTCGACGCTGGCGGACCGCCTGCTCCAATATACGGGAGCGGTTGACGCGCGCAATCTGCGCGAACAGACGCTCGACACGATGGATCTGGAGCGTGAGCGGGGGATCACCATCAAGTCGGTCGCTGCCCGTCTGAACTACCGGGCCCAGGATGGCCTGGACTACGTGTTGAATCTGATTGATACGCCGGGGCACGTGGATTTTTCGTATGAAGTGTCGCGCAGCCTGGCCGCCTGCGAAGGCGCGCTGCTGCTGGTGGATGCCGCCCAGGGAGTAGAGGCGCAGACCCTGGCCCATGCGTACCGGGCCATTGAGCAGAATCTCGAGATCATTCCGGTGATCAACAAAGTGGATCTCCCCAGCGCGGACGTGGAATCGACCCGGCATCAGATCGAAGATGTGGTGGGGCTCGACGCAAGCGAGGCCGTGCTGGCAAGCGCCAAATCAGGCCTGGGTACCCGGGAGATCCTCGAGGCGATTGTGAAACGGGTGCCGCCGCCACAGGGCCAGCGCAGCGGCCCGCCACGCGCGCTGATCTTCGATGCCAAATACGATCCCTACCGCGGCGTGGTGACGTACGTGCGTGTGGTGGACGGCCGCCTCGTGAAGAACCAGCGGATCATGCTGATGTCGAACGGCGAGCGGTATGAGATCTCCGAACTGGGCTTTTTGACGCCGGAGATGCGCCCCGCCGAGGCGTTGGAGGTGGGAGAGGTAGGTTACCTCATCTGCGGGATCAAGACGCTCGCGACGGTGAATATCGGGGACACCGTGACGGACGCGTCGCGCCCCGCCGGAGCTCCGCTGCCGGGGTATAAGGAAATTCAGCCGGTGGTGTTCTGCGGCATGTATCCCGCGGGCACCACGGATATCCAGGAACTTCGTGACGCGCTGGACAAGCTGCACCTGAATGACGCCTCGTTCCGATATCAGGCGGACAACTCGGACGCGCTGGGTTTGGGGTTTCGGCTGGGATTCCTGGGCCTTCTGCACATGGAAATTGTGCAGGAACGGCTGGAACGCGAATTTGATCTGACGCTCGTGACCACGGTCCCGAACGTCGAATATCACGCCCACCAGACGGATGGGCAGATGCGGGTGGTCCAGAGCGCATCGCAGATGCCCGATCCCGCCCGGATTGATCGCGTGGAAGAGCCCTACATCGAGGTGGAGATCATCACCCCCACGGAGTATTTGAGCCCGATCATCGAGTTGTGCAAGAAAAAGCGGGGGCTTCATGTCCGCGTGGACTACCTGGACGCCCGGCGCTGCCTGGCGGTGTATCAGATGCCGCTGGCGGAGATCGTGCTGGACTTCTATGACAAGTTGAAGACCTACAGCCGGGGATATGCCTCGCTTGAATATCACATGATCGGGTACCGTGAAGGCGACTTGGTCAAACTCGACATCCTGC
This sequence comes from Candidatus Hydrogenedentota bacterium, assembly GCA_035367355.1. GTDB lineage: Bacteria > Hydrogenedentota > Hydrogenedentia > Hydrogenedentales > SLHB01 > UBA2224. The sequence continues at coordinate 12,280 of DAOSJS010000051.1, read as the reverse complement.
TCAATGGGGAGCCGGTGGACGCGCTGTCGACGGTCGTTTTTCGAGGCTCGGCGGAATGGATTGGACGGACTCTGGCCTCGAAATTGCGCAAGCTGATCCCGAGACAGCAGTACGAAGTGGCCATCCAGGCGGCGATTGGAAACCGTATTCTGGTGCGCGAAACCGTCAAGGCGCTGCGCAAAAACGTCACAGCGAAGTGCTACGGCGGCGACATTTCACGCAAACGCAAGCTGCTGGAGAAACAGAAGGAAGGTAAGCGCCGAATGAAGCAGGTCGGTACGGTTGAAGTGCCCCAGGAGGCCTTCATGGCGCTGCTGCAGGTCGGCGACGAAGGGCGGTAGCAGGCATGGCAGGATCGGGTGGCAGTCGGCAGCGCGCGGAGGATCCCCGGGGCGTTTTCTCCCGTCTCCGCGATGCGATCACGTTTATCACCGGCCCGTGGACGTTAGAGAACGGGAAAGCCTGGCTGAAAGTGATCGTGGTCGTCCTGCTGATCCGCTGGCTGTGGTTCGAGCCGTTCAGCATACCGTCGGGGTCGATGGAGCCGACGCTCCACGGCGATGCGAAATTCCTCAAAGGCGACCGGGTGGCGGTGAATAAACTCGCATACGGTCCGCGGGTGCCTTTCTGCAACATACGTCTGCTTGATATGGGCGACCCAGCGCGCTGGGACATTGTGGTTTTCATTACGCCCGAAAAAGGCGCTGCACACAAGGTGCTGATCAAGCGGGTGGCCGGATTGCCGGGCGAGCGGATCCACATTTCGAACGGGCAACTCCATGTAAACGGCCAAGCGGTGCCGTTTCCCGCGGATATGCCGGCGGAGATGCGCTATACGAACGAACTGGAGGACCTGGAGCGGGGCAGGCGCCTCTATATGTCCAGCGAACACATGCGCTATGGCGTGTTGCCGCAGGATGAGTACAGCCTCATCCCGGAAGGGCACTATTTCCTGCTGGGCGACAACAGCGCCCGGAGCCGCGACGGGCGATATTTCGGCTGGGTGCCCGAAGAGAATATCGTTGGGCGGGCCTTCTGCATCTGGTGGCCATGGGGCCACCGGCGCGATTTCACGGGATTCTCCCGCACGGTGTGGGGGAAGGGAATCCTGTTTGGGATTCCCGCGGCTGTCCTCTTATACCTGTTCGTGACCGGGTTTTTGGTGATGTCGATGCGGGTCCGGCATGGCCAGGTGCCCGATTTCCCGGCACGCGGCGAGCGCGTGCTGATCAACCGCCTGATGGCTGGATTGCGCGTGCCGTTTACGAATGCACGCTTGTTTCCCGGGCGCCTGCCGCGCCGGGGGGAAGTGATCGCGTATGCCGCCGAAGACGGGGATAACTCGTCTCCGCAGATGTTTCTTGGCCGCGTGGTGGGCACGCCGGGTCAGAACGTCTCGCGCAGGGATGGCAGCTGCTGTATCGAGGGGCATGTCGTGGGCTCGCTTGCCGACGAAGGGAAATTCAAGCCTGGGCGCGTGCCCGAGGGCGGGGTAGTGGTCGTGTATGATGCTGCGGACAAACGAGCAGCTGGACCGCCGGTAGCGTGGGTCTCGCGAGAGGATATCATCGGCAGCGTGGTGTCAGTGTGGTGGCCGCCCCATCGAGCGCGCAGCGTAGGGGGAGGGGCAGAACCGCCGGTTGGCGCGGGTTGAACGGAAGGGAGACCGGGTGGCAGGCCGCGGGAAAAAGCGAGAGAACATTCAGCCCGGAGGGAAGCCGTCGCGCGGCGCCCAGGCGGCGAAGGCGGGTCTGGGGGCCCTGCTGGTCGGCGCGCTGGCCTGGCTGACGGGCGGGTTTACGCGCGAGAGCGCCATTGAATGGGCAAAGACGATCCTTGTCGCGGGTTCGCTGGCTCTGGCGATTCGCTGGTCGGTCGCGGAACCGTTCCGTATTCCATCGGGCTCCATGGAGCCCACACTGCACGGGGATCCCCATTTTCTCCTGGGCGACCGTGTTTTCGTGAACAAATGGCGCTACGGACTGCGCTATCCGTTCATGAAAAAACGGATCTATTACGGCGAATCTCCGAAACGCTGGGACATCGTTGTTTTCAAATCCGCGGAACAAGACGCGACGCAAACGACGCTGATCAAACGGATCGCCGGGCTTCCCGGCGAGCGTGTTCACATCCAGGACGGAAAACTGTACGTGAATGGAGAGCCGCTGCCGTTCCCACCCGATATGCCGCCTGACATGCACTATGCGGATGAGCGCGAGATGGGTGTGCCGTTCATGGGCCATCGAGAGCGCATGAAGTACGGGATTGCTCCCGAAGACGAGTATTCCGTCATCCCGGAAGGGCACTATTTTCTGCTGGGCGACAATACGCAGAAGAGCCGGGACGGCCGGTTCTGGGGCTGGGTGCCTAATGAAAACCTGCTGGGCCCGGCGACCTGCATCTGGTGGCCTCCAGGCCGGGTGCGGGATTTTACGGGATTCTCGAAGACCTGGTGGTGGCGTAGCCTCCTGGCGGTGGTGGGGCTGCTCCTCGTTTTTCGGCTCTTTTGGGTCCGGAGCTGGCACGTGCGTGCCGACGCCGCGCAGAGCGCTGTGCGCCGGGGAGACCACCTCTGCGTCGATCGGTGCGTATTTGGCTTGCCAGTACCGTTCACGCGCCGGCGGCTGACCGCGGGACGTCCGCCCCGCCGGGGCGAGCTTGTGTTGTACCGGGCCGGTTCCGACCCGCGGGAGAAGATGCAGTTGGGCTGGGTTGCGGGCCTGCCGGGTGAGCGAGTGCTCATCGAAGGCGGCGAGTTGACGATCAACGATGCGCCACTTACCGGTTCCGCGGCGCTGGCGGGCATGCGGTTTGATGCGCCGGCCATTACGGGCTCCTACGGGCGCTCCCGAAGCAAAACGTATTCTGTAGTGCCTGAAAACAGCTACTTTCTGCTTTCTGAGGCGCCGGAGGAGCCGGTGGACAGCCGGAGCCTGGGCTGGGTGCCGCGAGAGCAGCTCGTGGGGAAAGCCACGGCCGTCTGGTGGCCTCCAACGCACTGGCGCAGGTTAAGGCCGGAGCCGGAGCAAACGCGCACGGGCGAGTGAGGCACTATGGAAGAATGGATCAATTCACAGCGGGTGTTTGAGGGGCGCATTTTCGATGTGCGGGCAGGTGAGGCGCGGCTTGCTGACGGAGTGACCGCCTCGCGCGAAGTGGTGGAACATCCCGGCGGCGTGGGTATTGTGCCGGTGCTCGACGGACGAATCGTGCTGATTCGGCAGTACCGGATTGCCGTGGGCGAGACGGTCCTTGAGATTCCGGCGGGTAAGCTGGAGCCGGGCGATGAGCCTGTGGAACGGGCGCAGCTGGAACTGCGGGAAGAGACAGGATACCGGGCAGGGCGCCTGGTGCCGGTGGGGATGATATTCGCGTCCGCCGGCTACACCAGCGAGCGGATCCATTTGTTTCTGGCGTTCGATCTCGTGCATGCGGGCCAGGCATTGGAATTTGACGAACGAATTACACCAGCCGAGTTCGCCCTGGAAGACCTCAGGCGGATGCTGAGGGAGCACGCAATTACGGATGCCAAGACCGTCGTGGCTCTGGAGCGTCTCTTCGATTACCTTGAGAGGGAAGGCAGTGGTTTCGAGGCGGTCCAGCTCAGCCGCGCACGAATGAACGGGGAATGATTTCGCCAGCTTGTAAGACCCCACGGCGGTTTTTCATCCGGGAGGAGCAGTTGTCTCCGGGGGCGGACTGGCTGGCACTGGGGGCATTTCAAACCGGAAAGGCTGCCGCGGGATGCATCTCTGGGGCCGTTCAAGGTATCAACACAGAGCGGACCGCGCCGGGTTTTGCGTATTTCCGGTGCGCAAATAGAGGTGAGGGGTTCATTCCGTGGTGCTATGAAGGTGTGTGTTGTCCGAATGGAAGCGGATTATCTACAATTTGGCCATGATGCTATTTAAGCGCCAGATAGCAAACAGCCTTCTTCTTGCCGTGACGCTCGTAGCCACGCTGCAGGGGGCGCAGGCGCAGCAACAATACCCCCCGCTCACCATCGAAGTCAGCGCGGAGCACCCTCTTTTCGTCTTCGACATGACCCACAGCGGCGAGGGAGATGTCGACAACATTGGGGCGCAGCTTGTACAGCGGTGGGGGGAGCTTCCGGCGGAGTTGAAAGCGTTTTCAGCGCTGTGCATCAGCATTAAAGGGCTCAGCCTGGCGACGCGGCACGAGCGGACGCGCGGCGTTCTCGAATTTTTGGAAGCGGCTGAAGTGCCCGTTGTTCTGGATGTTGCAGATTCAGATCCCCGCAGCGCGTACCCGGCCGGCCTGACGGAAGAACTCCTGCGCGATTATGTCTGCATCAAAGGAATTCGCGCCCACGGGCTTTGTTTCGACGAATACAGCGAATTCGGACCGGACTCCGAGCTGAATACTCCGGCGAACGTTCGCTGGCTGATAAGCATCATCGACGCAGCTTCACGGTATGGCCGTCTGATGATCCTGGAATTGGACGGGCTGCACTGGCCGCGTCTGATGTCGAATGCGTCGAGTCAGCCGCTCTATGAAAAGTTGATGGTCTGCGGGGCGTACGTGGCGCCCGTGGCGCGCTATCGGGGCGGGCATGACATTCCCCGGCTCAGTACCGCATTCGGGCTCTGGCTGGAAGGCGCGGCCGGCCAGTGGGGAGTCGGGCCGACGTCAGCGTGGTACAGCGATGCGCACTTGCTGATGCCGGGCGTCTTCGGCTACGGAGCTACGAATGCCGCGATGCCGCCGGCGTTGTACGAGGCCATGATCTTCAACGGTGCGATGACCGGCGCAACCGTGTACGTCTTTGAGCCGGAAGACGACCTGTGGTTCGGGGCGGCACGACACCATTGGAAGAACGCAATCTATCCGGCATTGAGGGAGTTGACGGATTACGCCCTGATTCCGCGCAAAGAATTTGTGGAGGAGAAGGTGCGCGTCGCATTTCAGCTGGGCCGGTGCCGTTCGCCGCTCGATTTTCAGCACAATTTGCGCGATATCGACGGAGTGTCCGGGGAAGGCTACCTGATCTGGGGGGCCTACGGGATGGAGCGCCCGGGCCAGATCGAAGAGTTGATCCCCAATTCCGGCCGGCATTACTGGATTCCAATTCTGTCGCCCTACGCGTCACAGCGCGCCCTTCAACAGTTTGCGGAAGTGGTCCAGCCGGGCAGGATGGCGTCCCCGCAGGCCTGGACGGACCTTCTGGATAAATACTATGTGCCGGACGGTTCCGGGACCGCCTCTATCTATCGGGTTGGGCGTGCCGTTTATATCCTGAACAACCGCGAGAGCCACCGGCAGGTGCAGGACTTTCGCGTGCCGGGCGTACCGGCGCCTGTCTGGAAGGTGCAGGCGCGCCGGACGCAGGAAGGCATCGAGCTGACCTGGCCATTTCGCGAATACGACTTTGCCTATAAGGTGTACCGGCGGTATGGTCCCACGGAACCGTTTCAGCTGGTGGCGGGAGATGTCGAGGGGCGGCGCTGGCTGGATGCCCTGCCGGAAGTGGGGCAAAGCGTAGCCTATGCGGTCACTGCGCTGACCACCGAGAACGAGGTCTTCACGGGTAACGTGGATTTCGGCGAGTGTCTGGCCTTGAGCGTGGTCGAGAGCCGGATCGCCGAGGAAGTGGTGGTGACGCCGCTGGCTGACGTCTTTGACAGCCGGCCTCTGCCCCGAAGCGGTGCGTTGACCGACGGGATTGAAGCGTGGTGGCCGGGATTTGAAGGGGTCCCGAACGAGAGAATGGCCGTGGCCCAGAGTATTGTCGAGCGCATTGAGAGGCTGGATCGGGCCTTTTCAGAAAAGGATCTGGACGGCGTGCTGGATCTCTACGCCGATGAATATGTGGATCCGGAGAATTGGGGCCTTCAATATGTCCGGCGGGCGTTTCAATGGTTTTTTGAACGCTATAACCGGTGCTCCATGGCTCGCCAAATCCGGCGCTGGGACTTCTCCGCCTATGAACCGGGGCAGGAAGTGCGGGTGCTGTTGTTCTGCCGGTTCAACGGGATCGCCGTGTCGGATTTTACGGGCCGGTTTGCGGGTGAGGAAGCCTATTTTCCACGAACCGAACGGGGCGAGGTCTGGCTTACGTTTGCGAATTACGATGGCCACTGGCGGATCCGGGGTTCGCAGCCGGCACTGCCGAATTTCAAAGACATCCTCAGCTTTTCCGGCAGCCCGTATGAGGCTATCGGGCCCGGCCCGGACCGCTATCAGCCGTAGCGGCTTCAACGGGCGGCATATCTGCCGCCGCCTGCCCGTTCTGCACCCTGCGCCCCGCCAGGATCACTAAAAATGCTCCGCCGATCAAGACAAACGCGCCCAGCCACTGCGACAGACGGAGAAATTCGTCGTTGAGCATCACAATGGCGAAGAGATAGGTCAGCAGCGGGGTGAGATTCCCTACACTGGTGCAGAACGCTGAGCCGAGGTTTCGCTGAGCATAATTGAAGCTGGGGTGGGCAACCGCGATGGGCATGATGCCCGAAAACAACGCGACGAAGGTGAGCCAGCCGCCCGCGTTCACAAGATCCGATGGGCGCCCTACGGCGAATGTGAGCGCAAGAAATCCTGCGGAAGTGAGCCATGCCAGTACCGTGAACATGGGGATGGGGTGCCAGGTCATGACAATGTGCTTGCTCCAGACCCGGTATACCCCCCAGCTTACGGCAGTGATGAGCAGCAGCAGGGACGAACGGTCGAAGACGGGCCGGAGCGAGTTGGGATCTTTCGTGAGCACCGCCACTGCCCCCAGAAAGCACAGGGAGGAACCGGCGGCGAAAAGCGGACTGCGGATGACCGCGCGTTCTTCGTGGAAAAGCATGAAGCTGAAAATCACCACAAAGACCAGGGAGAGCATGTTGAACACCTGCGCCATCGTGGCAGTGGAGCCATAGCATCCCGCGGTCCAGGTCCATTGCTGGAAGGTATTGAGCACAGCGATACCGAGTACAGGCCGCGGGTCGCGGAGCAGGCGCAGGAATTCACTCCGGTAGAAGAGCAAACTGACGACGGTCAGCGCAAGCGCGCCGCTCGAGTACCGGATGAAGGCCATGGAAAACGGCTCGTAGGCCTCGCGCAGGAAACGAATAAATACCGGGGCCTGCGCCCAGCTGACCATGGCGAGAAACAGAATCAACCCGGCGACGGTTTTGGAGCTGTCCCGCATTGGTCCGGTGCTCTGAGGTCCTGTCCGCTGTTGCGTTCGGGTTTCCATGCCGCTGAGATGTTCAGGCGGCGATATAGCGGGCGACCATGTCGCCGAATTCGCTGGTGTTCAGTGCCCGGTAACCCAGCTCGGGTTTGGCGAGGTCGGGCGTCGCGCAGCCTTCACGGAACACCGCCCGCAAGGCCTCCCAGACCCACCCGGCTTCTTCCGTCATGCCAAAGCTCTTCTCGAGCATGAGGGCGATGGATCCGATCATGGAATAGGGGTTTGCAATGCCTTTTCCCGCGATATCCGGGGCGGATCCGTGGGACGGTTCGTAATAGGCCTTGCTGGGGCCGACACAGGCGGAGGGCATGAGTCCCAGGGAGCCCACCAACCCGCCTGCGAGGTCGGTCAGGATGTCACCGAACATGTTTTCCATGACCATGACATCGAACTGGCGGGGATGCAGCACCATGGCGGTGGCGGCGGCGTCGACCAGGATGTTTTTTACGGTGACATCGGGATAGTCGCCCGCGATCTCGTCCAGGACGGTATTCCACAATACACTGGAGATGAGCACATTGCTTTTATGGACGTTGTGGAGCACTTTCTTTCGGCTTCGCGCTTCCTTGAACGCAACGTGCAGGATATCGCGGATTTGCTGCTCGTTGTATTCCAGGGTTTCTTTAACATAGCGGAGGCCGTTTGCGTCGGTTCCATTTTCCTTTGCGCCGAAATAGAGCCCGCTGACCAACTCCCGTATCATCATGATGTTGATTCCGTCGCCTACCACTTCGGGTTTGAGCGGGGAAAACGCAATGAGCTCCGGAGGAAGGAAAACGGGCCGGAAGTTGGCGAAAGTGTTGTAGCGTTTACGCAGGGGCAGAAGAGCGCCGCGTTCGGGCTGCTCCTGCGTCGGGATTTTCTTTGATTCCTCATGACTCAGCCCGATGGGTCCCTTGATGATGGCATCAGCTTCGTCGCAGACCTTCTGTGTTTCGAGTGGAAATGAGGCGCCGGTTTCAAAATAGGCCTGGCCCCCGAACGGCGCGTAACGGAGGTCAAACTGGACGCCACTCCGTGAGCTGACCGCCTGAATGGCTTTGATAGCCTCGGCCGTGGTTTCGGGTCCGATGCCGTCACCTTCCAGCACAGCAATGGTATGTGTTTTTGTCATGTTGTCTCCGGGATACGCGGTCGTGACTTAATCCGCAGGGCGTATAGAATCCGGCGGATTGGAAGCAGAGCTGAAAGACTAGCACGTTGGCGCCGCGCACTTCCACTTCCGGCTTGCGCCGATCTGCGATCGTACCGGTGATGGGAGTCCACCCCCGGCCGCTTCGCGGCCACTCCCGTCAGCGTGGGACACAAGAGCCGGAAGCGGCAGCGCTGGCACGGCATGGTCCGCCTCCGGCAAGGCGTACCGCGTTTGTAGAGGCAGGCCCCTGTGCCTGCCCTTCTTCAGGACGCCCACGCGGGATCCACGCAGTCCACCCCCGGCCACGCGGGACGCGTGTCCACCCCCGCCAGCGGGGGACACAAGAGCCGGTATCGGCGGCGCCTGCCCTGTATTTAGGTCAACGCGTACCGATGAGATAGGCGACCCATGGGTCGCCTCTGCAATCCGGATGCGGCGCACTTGTCCCCCGCTGGCGGGGGTGAATCGGCGTCAGCCGATTTGGGGGTGGACTCCGGGGGATCACAGTCCCCGTGGCTCAGTTGCGGCGCTGCCGCGCTCGGCCACTTCAAGAACAAAAGAGCGCGATTCGCACCATTTATGATTTGACCGTGGCGATATCGCCTTGGCATTTACGCTAGCCGCCGGGGCATAAACGCACAGCGATGCCAGGCGAGCAAATTTCCGCCGGCTTAAGCCTGCATTGGAGGTGTTCTGCCACCGTGATCCGTGCAATTCTGCGCATAATGTGCGAAAGAGTAAATTGAACCGGATACGGCGCGTGGCTATAATTGGCTACTTTTTTGCAACGAGGAGATTGAGATGATTCGAGCAGGTGTAATTGGTGCGGTCGGGTATGCCGGGCGTGAACTGATTCGTCTTCTGGGGATCCACCCTGAGGCGGAGCTGGTGGCGGCGATTGAGCTGGAAGGCGGCAAAAAACTCGGCGAGGTGATGCCCGCGCTGGCAAAGACGACGGCAGTGACGCTGGACACGTTTGACGCGGAGCGCCTTGCGGACCAGTGCGATGTGGTGTTTATGGCGTTGCACGGCGGGACCTCCATGGACCTGATCCCTCCATTGCGGAAGGCGGGCGTAAAGGTGATCGACATGGGGCCGGATTTTCGGCTCAAAAACACGGCCGATTTCAAAAGATATTACGGGATGGAGCACCGCGCGCCGGAATTGCTGGACGAGGCGGTGTACGGTTTGGCGCCCTATTACCGCGAGCAGCTCGCAAAGACGTCGCTTGTGGCGGTTCCGGGCTGTTATGTGATGAGCGTGCTGTTCCCGTTGCGTCCTCTGGTCGAGGGTATTTCGCAGGATTTCCCTGTGATTGTTGATACGATCTCGGGTATATCCGGTGCGGGACGTTCGCTGCACGAGGTGTTCCATTTTCCCGAAATGAATGAGAACGTCCGTGCGTATAAGCTTGGCATACATCAGCATACGCCGGAGATCGAGCAGGAACTCGGCGGCAGCGTGATGGTGCAGTTCTCGCCGCATGTCGGGCCGTATACGCGGGGCATCCTCAGCACGATGACGTTTCGCCCGAAAGACGGCCTCGATGTGGCGAAATGTTACGAACGGTACGCGGATGAGCCGTTCCTGCGGGTATTGGGCGAAGGAAAACTCGCCGAGATCCGCTTTGTGCGCGGTTCAAATTTCTGCGATTTCGGATGGGTGATGGACAAGCGGACCGGCAACCTGATCGTGGTCAGCGCGATAGACAATCTGTTCGGCGGCACTGCAGGCATGGCGGTGCAGTGCATGAACATCATGTTCGGTCTGGATGAAACGAAGGGCCTGAATTTCGGAGGGATGGCGCCATGAGCGCACTCGAAGGCGGCATTACTGCGCCGAAGGGCTTCCGTGCGTCCGGTGTGGCGGCAGGCATCAGGCGAAACTCGTCCAAAAACGACTGTGCGCTGGTGGTCAGTGACAGGGCTGCGTCGGTCGCCGGGATGTTCACGACGAATGTCATGAAAGCGCCGCCGGTCGAATGGAATGTGGGCGTGTGCGCGAAGGGCGCGGCGCGGGCCGTGTTCGTCAACAGCGGCAATGCCAACGCCGCGACTGGCGAACGGGGACACCGGGATGCGCGCGCGATGGCGGATGCGGTTGCCGCACATTTGGGCGCGCCCGCGGACGAAGTGTGCATTTGCAGCACCGGCGTGATTGGGGTGCCGCTGCCGATGGATCGCGTCCTGGACGGTATCACCCGCTGTGCAGCCTCGCTTTCCGTAGAGGGGCATGGCGACGCGGCGCGCGCGATCATGACCACGGACACGGTGCCCAAAGAATTGGCCTGTGAGGTGCAGTTGAGCGCGGGCACGGTGCGCATCGGAGCGATGGCCAAGGGTTCGGGAATGATTTGCCCGAACATGGCGACGATGATCGCCGTGCTTTCTACCGATGCCACGGTGGAAGCGCCGGTGCTTTCGGAGATGCTGCGTGATGCCGTGGAGCGCAGCTTCAATTGCATCTCCGTGGACAATGACATGAGCACCAGCGACACGGTGCTGTGCCTGGCAAACGGAGCGGCGGGATTGCCCGCGATCGCCCAGGGGAGCCCGGATTACGCGGCGTTCCATGCGGCGCTGTCCGGGATATGCCAGTCGCTGGCGAAAATGCTGGTGAAAGACGGCGAGGGCGCGACGAAACTGGTGGAGATCGCGGTTTCGGGCGCAGGCAGCGATTCCGAAGCGAAGACCCTGGCCCGTTCGATTGGGCTGTCGCAGCTCTGCAAGACGGCGTTTTTCGGCGGAGATCCCAACTGGGGGCGGATCGTATGCGCCGCGGGCTACGCGGGAGTGCCGTTTGATCCGGCGGATGTGGCGCTGTGGCTTGACGAGGTGCACGTGGTGTCGGGAGGCATGCCGCTGGCGTATCGTGAAGAGGATGCGGCCGCGGTAATGAGGCGCCCGGAATTTCAGATTCGGCTCGAAGTTGGGAATGGGCCGGGTTCTGCGGTATTCTGGTGCTCCGACCTCAGCTACGATTACGTCAAAATCAATGCCGATTACCGTACCTAGGGGGCGGGTTTTCTGGGGAACGACATGCAAAGCAAAATGAGCGAGTTTATTCAGAAGGCCTCGATCCTGATCGAGGCGTTGCCGTATATCCGCGAGTTCGATGGCAAGACCGTGGTGATCAAGTACGGCGGCGCTGCGATGGAGAACGCGACCCTTCGAAAGAGCGTCGCGGAAGACATCACCCTGATGAAATACGTGGGCATGAACCCGGTCGTGGTTCACGGCGGCGGCCCTGAAATCAATCGCCGTCTCAAACAACTTAACGTCGAGGCCTCGTTTCACAACGGGCTGCGGGTTACCGATGAAGAGACCATCCGCGTGGTGGAGATGGTGCTCGCGGGCACGGTGAACAAAGAGATCGTGGCGCTGTTGAATACGGCCGGCGGCAATTCGGTGGGGATTTGCGGCAAGGACGGGAACTTGCTGCATGCCCAGCGGATTGAACTTCCTGACGGCGCCGACATCGGGTTTGTGGGCCGGATAACCCAGGTGAACAGCGGGATCATCGACACGTTGTGCCGGACGGGATTTATTCCCGTCGTGGCGCCATTGGCCACGGACCGTGAGGGTAATACGTGGAACATCAACGCGGATACGGCAGCCGGAGAGATTGCCGCATCGCTGCAGGCGGAAAAACTGGTGTTCATGACGGACACCCCGGGTCTGCTGCGCGATGCGAAAGATCCCGAGACGCTGATTCACCGGATCGAGCGGGATGAAATTACCAAATTGAAGGATTTGGGGGTGATTGCCGGCGGCATGATCCCCAAGGTGGATTCGTGTCTCCTGGCGCTGGATCAGGGCGTACGGAAAACGCACATCATTGACGGTCGCGTGCCGCATGCCCTCCTGCTCGAGATCTTCACGACGCAGGGGCTGGGGACTCTGGTGACCCGATAGAATTTTACGGCGGTTTCTTGCATCTGAGAA
>DAOSJS010000050.1:0-16285 GCA_035367355.1 Candidatus Hydrogenedentota bacterium | reverse complement strand
GCTTCCACGGCAAAAAAGGGCTTGCGGGAGACGTCACCGGCGCCCAGAGCCCCAACCCCAATGTGCGGTTCATTTCGTTTCCCATGAAAGAAGAGCGCCCGCAGGCGTTCTACCAGAACGAGCTCGACGAACTCGCCAAAGCATACCCGGATCAGATTTCATTGTTGATCACCGAGCCGTACCTCGGCGCGGCCGGCTCCTTCCACCCGCCCCGCTGGTATCACCAGATGCTGCAGGCCTGGTGCCGCAAACACGGCGTGGCCTTCATTTTTGACGAAGTGCAGGCCTGCCACGGCCGTACCGGCAACATGTACGCGTACGAAACCTACGGGGTGCAGCCCGACCTGGTCGTCCTCGGCAAAGGCATCGGCAACGGAGAGCCCGCGGCCGCCGTGGTGGGCCGCGCCGACCTCATCGAAGCCCTGAGTTACGGCGAGGGCTCCGACACCTTCAGCGGAAATCCGCGCGCGAGTGCCGCTGTGTGCGCCGTGTTCGACGTCTTCGAGGAAGAACAGATCGTCGAGCGCTGCCGCATCGCCGCAGCGCACGTGCACGAACGGCTTCAGGCCTGGAGCACCAAGTACGGCTTCGTCAAGGCTGTCCGTGGCGAAGGGCTGGTCTATGGCGTCGAGATGGAAAACGCGGAGGTGGCCAACCGCTGCGTGCTCGAAGCCTACTACGGCACCGGCGCCGCCGGCGTGCATTTTCTTGGACCGCTGGCCGAGAAGGTGCTGCGTGTCAGCCCGCCGCTCGTGATCACGAGCAGCGAGATCGACGAGGGCTTCGACCTGATCGATACGGCCTGGGCGCGCATCTGAGGGCCGCCGTCATCCTCCACCCGCGCGAAACTGCAGCGCGTAGAGCTGCGCGTCGCGCAAGACAAAGCGGAGGCGCACGGGCTGTCCTGTCAGCGTGCCGAGCGCCGCTTCTTTCCAGATCACGGGCCGCGCGAGCGCGTCGCCGAAGACCTCGCAGCAGTCGTCCAGCGCAAACCCGGGCAGCGGCTGACCGTCCGGAGACTGCACTTCCACCCGAATGCTGCCCGCGGCGGAGGTGGCGAAGTTGAGGACCAGCTCCGATCCGTCAAATACGAGCGGTTTAGTGAGGATTTCTCCGCCGCTCAACGGCGCCTCAATGGAGACGAACCCGTCGATACGCAGCGTGTAACGGCGCAGCTTGCTCGAGTTGCCGGTCCAGTAACTTTCGGTGGCGTAGAGCGACAGTTCCCGGGGCGCGCCGTCCATGCAGGATTCGGTTTCCACGAGTTGCCAGGCGGCGTACTGGTCGCCGTAGGCCCAGTTGTCGTCGCGCTCGATGCCGGGCGGGATAAAGGCCTCATTCCAGCGGTTGAAGTGGAGCCCGTCGCGGCTGGTCATGAAAAGCGTCTCGCTGATGGCCATGCCGTAGCGATCGTGTGAGCCGGAGCGCATGCGGCGGTGCTCCAGATTGGGCAGCGCCTCCATCGAAGGCGACCAGCCCCGCTCCACGTAGCGGGCCGGGAAGCCAACGAAGAGGTGCGGGGCGCGATAGTAGGGCTGGACCTGATTGGTGTACAGCTGTTCGACCGGGGAATCGGCATATTCAAGCCACTGGGCCTCGGTCCAGGTGCGGAAATCCTGCGATGTGGCCGTGCGGATACCCCGGGTTCCCTGGTAGTTCTGCTGACTGAAGTCGCGAATATAGGCGCGGTATTCGTTTCGGGTGCTGTCCCAGAACGCGAGATTCTGCGTGTCGAACGCGTATCCGGTCATAACGGGCGCGTCCTGCAGGAAAGACCAATGGATGCCGTCAGGTGATTTGAAGGCATACAGCCCCGACGGCTCTGCGCCATAGCCTACGGCTTTGTAAAGCTCGTCGGGCGGGCATCCCGGTCGGCTGTCTTTGAAGGGGGTGAAATCATGAGCCCCTTTGCCCACCCACACGAGGTTGTTGTCTTTGGAACCCTCGAATTCGAACAGGCCGAGCCGCGGTTTTACCCAGTGGATGCCGTCGGTGCTGTGGGCATAGGCCGCAAAGGTCGGGTGAGGGATCTTGAGGCCGTCCGGCTGCGGGTCCAGATGCCAGGACTTGTAATACATGCGGTAGAGCGGGCCGTCCTGGAATACCGTGTGGTAGCCGGTGCCGCTGCCTTCCCAGGGTTCATTGTGATCGAGCACAATTTCGCGCGGTACGGGCCGGTGCATGCGGAACGCCGCGCCGCCCGACAAGGCCGCGATGAGATGGGTGTCGACCAGCGGCTCAAGCTGCGAGCCGATGGCGATGGGTTCCGCATCCTGCGCTGCCGCGGCGCAGGCGGCCAGGAGAAGTCCACACGACATCACGATTGCCAGGCGGTTCATGGCATTCCCTCTCTCTGTGGGCGCAAAACAGACGCCGGCGTTTCCCACAGAAGCGCCGGCGCCATAGTGTCACTGATTCGAATGACTCACGGCTGCGAGGCACTCAATCCTCCTGCGTTTCGAGCCAGCGGCTGCAGTCCAGGGCCGCTTTACATCCGGACCCGGCGGCGGTAATCGCCTGCCGGTAGACCGAATCGGCCACGTCGCCCGCGGCGAACACGCCCTCGATGTTGGTTCGGGAAGTGCCCGGTTCAACGAGAAGATAGCCCACGTCATCCATATCGAGCACGCCCCGGAACAAATCCGAATTGGGTTTGTGTCCGATGGCCGAGAAATAGCCGACGGCCTCCAGTTCGCGAACCGCACCCGATTGGACGTCCTGGATGCGCACGCCGGTTACGCCGTTGGCGTCGTCGCCCAGAATCTCGTTGACCACGCTGTTCCATTCGATCACGATCTTGTCGTGGGCCACGGCGCGGTCGCCCATGATCTTACTGGCGCGGAGCTGGTCGCGCCGGTGGATGATGTGTACCCGGCTGGCAAAATTGGTGAGGAAGAGTGCCTCCTCCATGGCCGTGTCGCCGCCGCCTACGACCACGACGGGCTTGTTGCGGAAACGGGGAAGCGCGCCGTCGCAGGTCGCGCACGCAGAGACGCCGCGGTTCATGAACCGTTCTTCCGATTCCAGGCCGAGATACTTTGCGGCGGCGCCGGTGGCAATGATCACGCTGCGGGCCTGCCAGGATTCATCGCCGGAGGAGACCGTAAACGGTCTTCGAGTGAAATCCACCGCGGTGACCGTTTTGGGAAGGACTTTTGCGCCGAACCGTTCGGCCTGTTTCTTGAACAGCGCCATCATTTCCGGCCCGGTCACGCCATCGGGAAATCCGGGGAAATTCTCGACCTCGGTCGTGGTCATAAGCTGTCCGCCGGGCAGAATGTCCTTGCTCAGTTCCCCTTCAAACACAAGCGGCGCGAGATTGGCCCGTGCCGTGTAGAGCGCCGCCGTATACGCTGCCGGTCCCGACCCGATGATGATGACTCTTTCCATGCATTCGCTCCCTCGCTGACGTCTGGGAAAAAACACAACCCGTACTCACATCAAAACGGAGTATACGCAAGCAATTTCACGCACTCAAGGGGCGGCGAACCTGCTGGAGCTGTGCGGAGTCCGGGCGCAAACTGCGCGGATCCCTCTCTGTCCGCGCGGCGTCTATCGGATGTTTCCGGCGCCTCCGTGCCGTCCTTATCCGGAGCGCGCCAGCCCGGTTTCTGTTAGAATGCCGGCGAATTCAGGGGTCGAAACAGGCGCAGCCGGAAGGAGCCGTTGTTGATGCGCGCAGTGCATGAGATTCGCTGGCGTTCCGTAGTTTGGACCGTGGTGGCGTTGGGCTTTTTGGCCGGGGCGTCTCCTATGGTTTCCGCGTGGGCGGAAGGGCCGGAAATTGGTGCCGGACTGGCAGCGAGTCCCGGCGGACATTTCGTGCAATACGATGGCGCCCCGCGGATGCTCATCGGCGACAGCGGCACGCAATGCGTGTTTCAAAACCTGAATGTGGATTACCGGCGATGGATCGACGATTGTGCGGAGCGGGGGATGACGGCGGTCCATATATGGGCGCTTCTTGCACCCCGGCAGACGGCTGACGGGGCGGTTGTGGAAGAGCGCTACGGCTACGTATATCCCGGCGCGACGCCCTGGGCGCGGAGCACGGAAGGCGCGCTGGCGGCGGATGGAGGACCGCAGTGGGATCTCACCCGCTTTGACGAGGGCGATGACCCGAACCGGCACTACTGGCCGCGGCTGCGCGACTGGTGCGGCTATGCCCGGGATCGCGGGCTGGTGGCCGGCATCACGGTGTTTTTCGGATGGCCCAAACATAATTATCCGGAGCAGCCCGATTGGCTGTACCACCCGTTCAATGTCCGGAATGGCGGTTTTTTGAAGGAAAAACGCCGTATCACCGAAGCCGCCCAGATCATTCACTCGCCGGGCCAGGAGGTGCTCGAGGAATCTTGGAACGACCAATGGCCAGCGGAGAAGAAAACCCAGTGGGTCTGGGAACGGTTCGCCGACAAGCTGATTCGGGAAACACAGCCGTTCGGGAACGTCTTCTTCGTGTTTATGGACGAACATTCGTATTCGGAAGGCAATTGCGGCGACCATTTTCAGGAGTTTTTCAAAAAACGCCGGGCATTTTACTCGGACTGGGATCGCCGCCGCAGCGAGGTGGAGCTGGTGCATGAGGACGTGCGGGACGATTCAGGCGACGCCAACCGTGCCGCGGCGAAGCTGTTTTTCCGGGAGCCGGTGCGCCCGAACATCGCGCTCGAGGCGCCGCCGTATCAGGGC
This sequence comes from Candidatus Hydrogenedentota bacterium, assembly GCA_035367355.1. Classification (GTDB taxonomy): domain Bacteria; phylum Hydrogenedentota; class Hydrogenedentia; order Hydrogenedentales; family SLHB01; genus UBA2224. Next base: position 11,593 of record DAOSJS010000050.1, on the reverse strand, counting down.
GATGTGGTGCGGCTGAGCATCTGGTCGCGCCTCATCGCGGGCCATCATTACCTCTTCCACAACGACGCGGAACAGGAGACCCCTCAGACCGGGATCATGGTCTACGACCCAAATGTACGGGGCGGGAATCTGGAAAAAGTGTATGAACGGCTGGACTGGCTCGGCTGCGCCAGCCGCTTTTTCAACCGGGAGCTGGCGAACCTGGACGCGATGGCGCCGCACAACGAGCTGGTCCAGGGGGCGGAGCCCGTCTACTGTTTTGCGGATCCCGGACGGGAGTACGCTGTATTTTCGTGGAAAGGCGAGCGTTTTGAACTCGACTTGTCTGCCGCGGCTGGGAAAAGCGTAACCGCGCGCTTCTACAGCCCGCGGGACGGCTCCTGGCGGGCGGCAACGGAGGAAGCAGCCGGCACGGTCACGTTTCACAAACCTGACCCGTACGACTGGGTCTTGCACGTTCGCGTGGCCGAGTAACCAGGGCCTCAATGCGCGCCCGAAACCGATTCGCGTGAACAAGGGGTTTCAGGCCGAAGCAAAGGGAGGATGCCTGCCATGAGGACAAAGCCACGAATGTTGACGGCCGTTTTGCTGGGCTTCTTTTCAGTCGGCGCCGCCGCTCTTGCCGAGAGCCCGGCTATGCGTGAGGTTGTGTGGGGAAATACCACGTTTGCCGTCGACCTGTACCACCGCCTGGCTGCGGAACCGGGCAATCTGTTTGTGTCGCCCTACAGCATTTCGATGGCGCTTGGCATGACGTATGGAGGCGCGCGGGAGAATACGGCGGCGGAGATGAGCAAAACGATGCATTTCCCCGCCCGGCAGGAGCTGCTCCATTCCGCATTCAAGCAACTCAACCAGGGCCTGGCCGATACCGCGCGCGAAACCGGCCTGAAGCTCAATATCGCCAATGGGCTGTGCCTGACCGGCGGCGACGTGAGCGCTGAATACAAAGCCTTGTTACGCAACGCTTATCAAGCGGAGCTGTTCGACGGCGGCGTGGACCGGATCAACGCGTGGGTACTGGACAGAACCGAGGGAAAAATCGACAGGCTGATCGACAGCCTGGACCCGAATTCGGTGTGCGTCCTGCTGAACGCAATTTATTTCAAAGGCATGTGGGAGAGCCAGTTCAAGAAAGACAACACCCGCAACGCCCCGTTCACGGTGGCGCCGGATGCGGAACTGCTCGTGCCGTTCATGTATCAGAAATGCCAGCTTCAGGTCATACGCAAAAAAGGTTTCCAGGCTGCCTCCATTCCGTATGTGGGGAAGAAGATGTCCATGGTGATACTGTTGCCGGACGACATCGCGGGCCTGCCGGCGCTCGAGCGGCAGCTGAGCGCGGAGCACCTGGCGCACTGGCTGGCCGAACTGGATGCTGCGCCCTCGCGTGAGCTGCGGCTGTTTCTGCCAAAATACAAAATGGAAACGTCGTATGATCTCGCCGGGCAGCTTCGGGCGATGGGCATGGTCGATGCCTTTCAAGCCGACCGGGCCGACTTCACCGGCATGGGCTGGGCCAAAGGCGAGCTGTGGATCGCTCAGGTCAAGCACAAGGCGTTTGTCGAGGTAAATGAACAGGGCACGGAAGCCACCGGCGCCACGGCCGTGGAGATGACAGCCAAGTCAGCCATCTCAAATCTGGAGTTTCGGGCTGACCGTCCCTTTCTGTTCTTGATTCGCGACCACCAGACCGGGGCGGTGTTGTTCATGGGCAGGCTGGCAAATCCCGCCGCAGCATAGACGTCACCGCGAAACGCGCCCCGAGGTATCGCCGCTCATCAATTTTTCGACCTCGTCGACCCGCACGAGGTTGAAATCCCCGTGGATGGTGTGTTTCAGGCACGAGGCCGCCACGGCGAAATCAATGGCTTTCTGGGGATCGCCGAGGGTCAGCAATAGTGAGCCCGCACCCTGCGCATTCAGGTCTTGCAGTTTGTCCGCCGACTGGGATGGATGTATTGACTGCCAGGGGCGGGGCAGTTATCCTGCGTTTGCAGCACCGCAACCTGCACCCATAGCTCCGGAGGTAATCGCTGATGCGCTCACGTATGCTCCAGGCCGCCGTTTTTGTCTCGCTCGTGTTCGCGTGGACGGTTTCGCCCGCGTATGCCGCGCACTTCAAGGCGGGGTTTGCTCAGGTAGACATCACTCCCACCAAGCCCACCCCCATGTGGGGATACGGCGCCAGGCATGACGCCTTGTCTGAGGGCGTGCGGGATCCGTTGTTTGCCAAGGCCGTCGTTGTTGACGTGGGCGAGGCGAAGGTCGCGCTCGTTGGACTCGACCTGGGCCGTTCGCCGCGCCCAGAGCAGGTGGAACGCATCCGCGAGGCCGTAAATGAAAAGGCCGGCGTGGGCTTTGTCCTGCTGGTGGCCTCCCATACGCATCACGGCCCCGTGATTGAACTGAAAGATGCGCCCGGCAAAGGAAAGGGTGTCTACGACGACGCCGTCGCCTATGCGAGCGGGCTTGAGGCGCGCCTCATCGACGTCATTGTGTCAGCGGCGATGAATGCCGAGGATGCGCGGATTGGCTGGGGCTCGGCGATGGTGCCCATGAACCGGAACCGGCATACCAAGATTGAACCGAAAGTCACCGATTCCGAGCTGACCGTGGTTCGTTTCGACAATTCCAGCGGCGAGCCCATCGCGATCGCCGTCAATTTCGCTGCACACCCGACCATGCTGCCGGTGGAGGACCTGCGGTTTTCAGCGGAGTATCCGGGCGAGATGATGAATGAAGTGGCCCGGGTCTTGGGGACCAACTGCCTGTTTCTGCAGGGAGCGGCGGGCGATCTTTCATGCAACCCGCCACCCGGGCCCAAGGGTATCGAGGCTTTCGGCAAGGCCCTTGCCGCGGAAGTCATCAAGATTGCCAGTGAAATCGAAACACGGACACCCGAGGCGCCATCTGTCCAAGGCCTCGATACAGGTTTTGAATTTGAGACGCGCATGGACTTCACCAATCCGCAGCTTCACGAGATGTTTGGGCAGGCGTTCTTCCCGGAACTTGCGGCGGCCTACGTGGACGAACTCGAGGGGAACATTATCCGGCCCCATCTGACCACGGTTCTGATCAACAGGGAGCTGGCCATCGTGGGTGGATCGGGCGAGTTCTTCTGCAGTCACGCCGTCCGGATGAAGGAGCGCGCCCGCATCCCGAGGACCCTGTTTGTCGGATACTGTAACGGCCATCACATGTATTTCCCGACCATTGAAGCCGCCGCCGAGGGCGGCTACGGCGCGGATCCCACTGTCAGTTGGGTTCCCCTTGGCGCGGGCGAACTGATGATGAACCAGGCGCTCACCCAGATCTACACCAAGCTCGGAAAATACGATTTCATATCGCCTGAGATTTGAGAAGTTTCGGGACACCTGCGCCGTCAGCGCGAACGCGGCGGCCCAATGGATTGCCCCTCGACCAGTGCGCGGCAGCCCTAGTATCCCGACTCCTGGTCGTCTGACATCACCCCGTGGAAGCGCCCATTTTCCTGAGTCCGGCCCTGTCAAGGCGCCGGGCGGTGGAGCCTGTGGCAGGGACGGGCTCTATGGAAGGGGGGAGGAACGATACGGCGGGGTCGCTTGAACCGAAATGTCCACCTTTGCCCGCTTCGCGGTCAACCCTGCCGGAGGGAGACACAAGATCGAGGTGCTTAGATTCGGCGCACTCGTTGAAGCGGGCGGCACGCTCTGCTTTAATCACCGTTAAGCCCGGATTTTCGGAGAAAGGACGCCCATGCAAGAGGCAAGTGTCGCCGCGATCGTTGTGCTGCTGATCACGCTGTGTGCCGTGTCGGAGGCGCGGGCCCACCCGCCGTATCCGGAGCACGGCCTGGCGTTCGACACGCCCGCGATGACCTGGGACGAGGCCCTGCCGCTCGGCAACGGGATCATGGGCGCATTGATCTGGGGCGACGGCGCTCCATTAAACATCTCGCTGGACCGGACGGATCTCTGGGACCTCCGGCCCGTGCCGGAATTCCACTCGGAGGAGTATTCGTACGCCGAGATGCGCGCGTGGGAGCGTGCGGGCCGCTACGATGATCTTGTGCGGCTGTACGAAGCCCCGTACAACCGGCCCGCGCCGACCAAGATCCCTGCGGGACGCCTGACTCTGACGTTGGACGGCGCGCGGTTCGCGAATACGCGGCTTGACCTTGCCACCGCCCTGGGAAGCGTCGAGTTTGATAATGGCGTGCGTGTGACGGCGTGGGTTCATGCCGCCGCGCCGCTCGGGGTGCTGGACATTGAGGCTGATGCGCCGGTTAAACCCGTGCTGATGGCGCCCCGCTTCGGCGGAAAGGAACATCTCGAGCCGGAGATCGGCATCGAGGCCGGTGAACTCGCCCAGCTCGGTTACGGCCCGCCGCGGGAAAGCGCAGGTGGCCGGTTTGCCGCTTATGAACAGGAAGGCTGGGACGGATTTCGTTTTGCGGTGTACGCCGGCTGGCGTTTCGACAAAGCCACGGGCCGGACCACGGTGATCTGGACGGTCGCTTCGAGTTTTGAAGGCGGCGATCCCATGGCCATTGGGAAAGCGCGCGTCGAGACCGCTCTCGACAGCGGGCTGGATGCCTTGCGCGCGGAACATCTTGCCTGGTGGCGCGCATTTTGGGACCGCACGTGGCTGCGGGTGCCTCAGGCGCGCATCGAGCGGCAATGGTACCTCGACACGTACAAGCTGGGCGCGGCAGCCCGGTCCGATGCTCCGCCGGTCAGCCTGCAGGGGCCGTGGACCGCCGACAGCGGCAAGCTGCCACCGTGGAAAGGGGATTACCACCACGATCTGAACACGCAAATGACCTATTGGCCCTGTTACAGCGGCAACCGGCTCGAGGCCGCCCAGGGCTTCGTCGATTGGTTGTGGGAGCACCGGGAAAATTGCCGGGCCTGGACCCGCAAATTTTTCGGCCTGCCCGGTCTGGCGGTGCCCATGACCAGCGACCTGCACTGCAAACAGATCGGCGGATGGCGCCAATATACCCATTCCGCCATGATGGGAGCGTGGCTTGCGCAGCATTTCTACTGGCAATGGAAGTTCAGCGGCGACCCGGACTTTTTGAGAGAGCGGGCCTATCCCTATGCCCGCGAGTGCGCCGTGTTTGTCGAAGCGGTTACCAGCGAGCGTGATGAACAGGGCCGGCGCACGCTGCCATTGAGCTCTTCTCCCGAATTCTACGACAACAGGCCGGAGGCCTGGTTTTCCACGATCACCAACCATGATCTCGCGCTGTGCCGCTGGCTGTTCGGCGCGGCCGCGGAGATGGCGGATTTTCTGGATGAGCAGGACGACGCGGCGCGCTGGCGCACGGTTCTCGCGGAATTTCCTGAACTGTACCTGAGCGAAAACGGCGCGCTGCTCCTGGCCAAGAATCATCCGCTGCCGTTCTCGCACCGGCATCACTCGCATCTCATGGCCATGTATCCTCTGGGACTCGTGGATGCGGCGAATGGCGAAGGTGATGTGCGTACCATGCGCGCCTCGCTGGAGGAACTCGACCAATTTGGGCCTGGAGCATGGGTGGGATTCAGCTATACGTGGCTGGCCAGTCTCGCCGCGCGCGCCCGCGATGGCGAACGCGCCGCCCGGGCGCTCGACATCTTTGCGGAGGCCTTTGTGTTGCGCAACAGCTTCAACGCCAACGGCGATCAGACCGGCAAGGGATACAGCGATTTCACCTACCGTCCGTTCACGCTCGAAACCAATTGTTCGAATGCATCCGCCCTGCAGGAAATGCTGCTCCAGAGCCATACGGGCGTGATCGACGTGTTTCCCGCCATTCCCGCGGATTGGAACGACGTTGCCTTTCACCAGCTCCGGGCGCAAGGCGGTTTCCTCGTTTCGGCCGAGAAACGGGCGGGAAAACTGGTCTCGCTCACCATACAGGCGGAGCGCGGCGGCACAGCGCGGGTGCGCTGCCCGGGTTTGGATACCCTGCAGATTCTGGAGCTGGCGCCCGGCGCAGTGCACGATTTGGCGGGTGCCGGCTAGACAGGAGGATTCAAAAGGGCTGCAGTGCCTGTTTTTCGGGTTTCCCGAGTAAATCGCGACAAATTCACACATAATGCCGATGGCCGCAGTGAGCCACGGGCCGGGCCCGCGAAGCAGGCGTTTCGCCTGTGCATAACACGCCCGACAGGCGATTCGGCCGAAATCCGCTTTCCGGGTACCCCTTGCTCCGGCAAGATAGCAACTGGCAGCACGGTATTCTCCCCGGGCGATCACAAATGGGCGCGATTCGGCAAATTGACTTGGCCGGGAACCCGTTGGTATACTTTGCTTTCGCTTTGGCAAGCCAACGCGCTTCAGACAGCCCACTTACACCAATGAACCCGGGAGCGGCCCGTCATGCGTGGAGCCGGGGTTCAGGGGCTTTATCTGCTGGGGCGTAGCCAAGAGGTACGGCATCGGCCTTTGGAGCCGACATTCGTAGGTTCGAATCCTACCGCCCCAGCCAATTTGTTGTGCCCGGCTGTGAGGCGCGGATACTGGCGCCGAGGCGGCTGCCCGTTCGTGGTTCTGGTGGTGTCATGCCGGAAAACCGGGCAGAGACGGGCGAACGCAAGGGTGGTGTATTTTGGCGTACAGCGATGAAATGAAGATCTTTGCCGGCACAGCCAGCAGCGGCCTGAGCGAGCGCATTTGCGCCCACCTGGGGATGGCCTGCGGTAATGCCGCGGTTACCCATTTCGAAGACGGAGAAATCCGCGTCCAGTTTCAGGAAAACATCCGCGGGAAGGACGTATTCCTTGTCAACAGCACGTCACCGCCCGTGAACGATCGCCTCATCGAGCTGCTCATTCTGATTGATGCGGCACGACGGGCGTCCGCGGCGCGAATCACAGCCGTGTTGCCGTATTTCGGGTATGCGCGGCAGGACCGTAAAGACCGGCCTCGTGTGCCGATCACCGCCAAGCTCGTGTCGAACCTCATTGTGGCCGCCGGCGCGGACCGCGTGCTTACCGTGGACCTTCATTGCGACCAGATTCAGGGCTTTTTTGACATCCCGGTGGATCATCTCAGCAGCGAGATCGCGTTCACGCGCCATTTCCGGCAGTTGCGGTCCGCGGACGAGCTCGTCGTGGTGTCGCCGGACACGGGCAGCGTGCACCGTACCCGGCGTTTTGCCAACCGCCTCGAAGCGCCGCTGGCGATCGTCGACAAACGCCGCTCGAAGGCCAACGTCTCGGAAGTCATGAACCTGATCGGCGAGGTGAAGGGGCGCCATGCGTTGATCTTTGATGACTTAATCGACACCGGCGGCACCCTCGTCAAGGCCGCGGAGGCGATTAAGGCTCAAGGCGCCATTGATGTGGCTGCGTGCGCGACGCACGCCGTTTTCAGCGGGAAGGCTGTTGAGCGCATCTATGGCTCCGTCCTTGATGAGGTCTGGGTCAGCGATTCGATCCCGCTGTCCGAGGAAGCGGCGGCCTGCCCCAAGATCAAGGTGCTGTCCATCGCGAGCCTGATTGGGGAAGGCATTCGCCGTATCCATGCAGAAGAATCATTGAGCATTTTGTTCGAATAACATCGATTTGGAGGCCACGAGACCATGGAACTGCAGAAACTGGCAATTGAGCTTCGAGAGGAGGCGGACGGCAAAGTCGCCAACCACCGGCTCCGCAAAGCCGGCCGCATCCCCGTCGTGCTGTACGGCGGCGACAAAGAGGCCGTTTCCGGCCAGGTGAATGAGAAGGAATTCGTGCAGCTGATTCGCGGGCGCGGCGGCGAGCACGCCATCGTGCAACTCGAGTGCAGCGGTCAGCCTGCCCTCACCAGTCCGGCCATGTTGAAGGCCGTGCAGCATCACCCCATTCGCGGGACCGTCCTCCACGCGGATTTCATGCGGATTCGGCTCGATGAACGCATCCGCACCGTGGTGCCGCTGGTGTTGACAGGCCAGCCCAAGGGTGTCGTGGAAGGCGGCATTCTCGATCCTCAGGTGCGCGAACTCGAGATCGAATGCCTCGCACTCGAAGTGCCATCGGAAATCACCGTCGACGTGTCCGGCCTGGGTATTGGCGATGTCATCCACGTGGCATCTATCGAAATCCCCGGCAATATCACCTTAATCACGGAAACAGACCGCGCCGTTGCGACCGTGCTCGCGCCGCGTACGATGGAAGAGGCGGCGGCGGAAGGCGAAGGGGCGGAAGGTGAAGGTGCTGAGGATGAGGCCGGCGGCGACTCGTCGAAAAAGGAAAAGGAAGCCAAAGACTAGTGCGGCCGCGCGGATACCGCTCCTGTTGCGCGACTCTGCGAACCGTGGGCCGGTACTCCGCGGCTGGCGCCGTGCACTACCGGGATATGCGGCGTGAAACTCATTGTCGGGCTAGGCAATCCGGGACCCAGGTATCGCGAAACGCGGCATAATGCCGGATTCAAGGTGCTGGACCGCCTCGCAGAACGCCTCCAGACCGGCTTTTCCCGGGAGAAATACTACGGGGCGGTGGCGGAAGCCCGCTACGAAAACAGCCGGCTTGTCCTGTTGAAGCCGCTTACGTTCATGAACAAGAGCGGTTTATCGGTGGCACGCGCGCTCCGATACACGGGTATCGCGCTGGCGGACACGCTTGTGGTGGTCGATGATGTGAACCTGCCCCTGGGGCGCCTGCGGCTCCGGGGAGGAGGCAGTTCCGGAGGCCACAACGGATTGAAATCCATCAGCGCCAGTATCGGCAGTGAGGCTTTTCCGCGCCTCCGCCTTGGCGTGGGCGCCGCGCACCCCGCCGGTGACATGGTGGACCATGTTTTGAGCGCGTTCGCGCCTGCGGACCGGTCTGAGGCCGAGGCCATGTTTGAGCGGGCGGTAGACGCGGTGCTTCGGTTTGCCGCCGACGGGCTGGACCGAGCAATGAACACGGTGAATTGAACCGGCGCGGGCGCCGGTGGAACGGGAGTCACGATGAGACATATCATAAGCATCCTCGTCGAGAACCAATTCGGCGTGCTGGCGCGCGTATCCGGCCTGTTCAGCGCCCGGGGCTACAACATTGACAGCCTGTGCGTCGCGGAGACGGAAGATCCCGCGGTGTCGCGCATGACCGTCGTGGTTCGGGGCGACAACCGGGTGCTCGCCCAGATTGAGAAGCAGCTCAAGAAACTTGTGGAAACTATCGGCGTCGAGGACCTGACCGGCGTGGCTCATGTGGAGCGCGAACTCATCATGGTCCGGGTCCAGGCGAAAGGCAAGAAGCGCAGTGAAGTGATCGAGATCGCCAACATCTTTCGCGCAAAGGTGGTCGACCTGAGCCCGGATTCCATTGTGATCGAAGCGACGGGCTCCGCGGGAAAAATCAAGGCGTTTATTGATATGATGCACCCCTTCGGCATCGAAGAACTGGTGCGTACCGGAAAGATCGCCATCGGGCGATCGTTAAATAATAATAACGAGGCGAAAGGGAAATAAGTCATGGCCAAAATTTACTATGAGAAGGATGCCGACCGCTCCGTTCTGAACGGCAAAACCGTCAGCATCATCGGGTTTGGCAGTCAGGGCCACGCGCATGCGCAGAACCTTCGTGACAACGGCGTGAACGTCATCGTCAGCGAAGTCATCAACGACAATAACCCCAACTACAAGGCAGCCGTGGAAGCCGGATTCGAGGTGGTGAGCGCCGCAGACGCCGCGAAACGGGGAGACGTTGTCGTCTTGCTTGTGCCCGACACCATTCAGAAGACGATTTACGAGAACGACCTCAAACCGAATCTGTCCCCCGGCAATTCCCTGATGTTTGCCCATGGGTTCAACATCCACTACCAGTTCATCACCCCCTCGCCCGACATTGACGTGTGGATGATCGCGCCGAAAGGCCCCGGCCATCTGGTGCGCGAGGAATTCGTGAAAGGCGCGGGCGTCCCCTGCCTTGTGGCCATTCACCAGGACGCCTCCGGCACGGCCCTGAGCACGGCGCTTGCCTATGGCTGCGCACTGGGCGGCGGCCGCGGCGGCATAATCGAGACCACGTTTAAAGAAGAGACCGAAACCGATCTGTTCGGAGAACAGACCGTCCTCTGCGGCGGCTCGGCCGCCCTGCTGAAGGCCGGGTTCGAGATCCTCATCGAAGCGGGATACCAGCCCGAGATCGCCTATTTTGAGGTGCTTCACGAGTTGAAACTCATCGTCGATCTGTACTACCGTGGCGGTTTGAGTTTCATGAACTATTCGGTCAGCGATACGGCGGAATACGGCGGTTACACCGTGGGTTCCCGCGTAATCACCGAGGAGTCGAAGAAGGCCATGCGCGAGGCCCTCAAACGCATCCAGAACGGCGAGTTCGCCAAAGAATGGATGGCGGAGTATGCGTCCGGCGGAGCGGAGTTCAAGAGGTTGCGCGAGGCCGAAGCAGCGCACCCCGTCGAGAAGGTCGGCGCGGCATTGCGAAAAATGATGACCTGGATCAAGTAGGTGCCAGGGCCGCGGCTCACGCCGCGGCCTTTTTTTTCGACTGCAATTGAATCTGTTCAGTGCGCGGTGAAGCGTGGACAGGCCCGTCGCGGCTGGCCAGCCCAGAAGGAGGCAACGCGTGAAGACCCTATTGCGTCTGCAACGGCTTGATTTACGGATTGAGGCTTGCAGAATACGCGAAGCGGAGATTCCGAAGCAGAAAGAGAAGTATCACGTGCAGAAGGCACGGCTTCAGGAGGAGCTTGAAGAACGCCGCGAAGCCCTCAGAAAACTGCAACTGGAACAGCGCGAGTCCGAACGCGAGATCGAACAGAAACAGGCGCAGGTCAGCAAATACGAAGAGCAGCTGTTCGCGATCAAGAAAAACGAGGAGTACCAGGCGCTGCTGCACGCAATCGACCTCCTCAAAAAACAGATCGGCATTCACGAAGAACGCATCATCGCGCTCATGGTCGAACTGGATGATGCCAAGGTGCGTTTTGAGGAAGACCAGAAACGCATCAAGGCCGAAATGGACGCGCTCGAGGCGCAGTGCGCCGAGGTGGATAGAGAGCTTGCGGAGGCGGTGCGGGACCGGGAAGCGCTCGAGGAGCAGCGCAAACCCATTCTCGCGGAGGTCGAGCCGGGGCTCTTGTCCAAGTACAAACGCATCCGGATAAACAAAGGCACCGGGCCCGCGGTTGTGCCCCTGCGCGGAGAAATCTGCTCGGGCTGCAACATGAACGTCCGCCCGCAAATCATCAATGAAGTGCTTGCGGGAGAGATTCGCGCCTGCTCTCAGTGCGGGCGGCTCTTGTTCGACAGGGACAGCATGCCCGAGATGGAGCAGAATGCCGAATCTTCGCTCTAGGAATTCCCTGTACTTTGACGCCAGGGAACATGGTATGATACGCGATACGAATTGTCCGGGGAGCATGCGGGTTCGGCCGGCCCAGGCCGGTCCGATGATGTAATGGGACACGATCGTTATGGCTTTTCTACGCCGGAGACGGTTTATATCGGTTGTTGGACGCAAGAGCGGCGTTCCTGAGGGGCTCTGGATCAAGTGCCCCGCCTGCAAGAAGGCGGTATACGGCACGGATGTGAAAGACCACCAGGAGGTCTGTCCACAATGTAATTACCACCATCGGATCACGGTCTGGCAGCGGATCGAATGGCTGCTGGATCCCGAGTCGTTCACAG
>DAOSJS010000049.1:8804-16385 GCA_035367355.1 Candidatus Hydrogenedentota bacterium | reverse complement strand
GATTAGCCGGGTGGTCTTCACCAGACTGCGGGCCGGCGCCACGTTCTTTTCTCTCGAGATCAACCCCGATTTCGTCGAGGTATGCCGCAAATGCCTGCCCGGATTGGAGATTATCGAAGGGTCTGCAATAGATACACCCAGATACCTGAAAGAGCGCGGCAAGGATTTCTGCGACAGCATCGTGTCGGGGCTGCCGTGGGCTGCCTTTGACGAGGCCTTGCAGGACCAGCTTCTCGATGCGACACTGGACGCTTTACGGCCCGGGGGAAAGTTTGCAACGTACATGTATCTCAGCAGTATGGCCCTGCCGGCGGGCAGGCGGTTCAGGCGCAAGCTCGCCGGCCGCTTCTCAAAGGTGGAGAAATCGCAGGTCTGCTGGAAAAATCTCCCCCCCGCGATCGTGTTGTATGGTGAAAAATAGCCCGGAGAAGAGGCAGTCCAGTCTGTTCTATGGGCTGGCGTTGCCCGGATGGCCGGTGTCGGTTTGAGATACAGGAGGGGCTGTGAGCGGCAGAGTGCTAATGGTCTGGGGTGGCTGGGAAGGTCATGAGCCGCGGCAATGTGTCGAGCGGGTCGCTCCGGTGCTCGAGGCTGCCGGATTCGACGTCTCCATTTCCGATTCCATGGACGTGTACGCGGATGCGGAGACGATGGCCTCCTTCCGATTGATTGTGCCCTGCTGGACGATGGGGGAAATCCCGCCGGAGCTGGAAAAAGGCCTCCTGGACGCCGTCCTGGGCGGCGTGGGCCTGGCGGGCTGGCATGGAGGGCTCTGCGATGCGTTCCGCAACAATCCCGCCTACCAGTTCATGACCGGCGGCCAGTGGGTAGAGCATCCCGGCGGCATCGTGGACTATGCCGTGAACATCATCCGCCCTGAAGACCCCATTGTTGCAGGGGTCGACGATTTCACAATGCGCTCGGAATGCTATTACCTGCATGTTGATCCATCCAATGAGGTACTGGCAACGACAACCTTCACGGGAGACGTGTATCCGTGGATCGCGGGGTGTGTCATGCCGGTGGTGTGGAAGCGCCGCTATGGAGCGGGCCGGGTGTTTTACAGCTCCCTGGGGCACGTTGCGGCAGATTTCAGTGTGCCGGAGGTGATGGAGATCATGAAACGCGGCTGCCTCTGGGCGGCGCAGTGAGGGAACGGGGCATGGAACCGGTCAAAGTGGGCCTGATCGGGTGCGGGGACATCTCGGGCGTCTATTTTCGCAACGGGGCCCAGTTCAACAGCATCGACATCGTCGCCTGCGCCGACATACTGCCGGAACGCGCGGTCGCCAGCGCCGAGCAATATTCGATCCCGCAGGTCTGTCCGGCGGACGAATTATTAGCGAATCCTGAAATCGAGCTCGTGTTGAACCTGACCACTCCCGAAGGGCATGCACCGGCAGGTATCGCTGCCCTCGATGCGGGCAAGAGCGTATACACCGAAAAACCGCTCGCTGTCTCGCGGGAGGATGGCAGGCGGATGGTGGAGCTGGCCCGCGAGAAAAACGTGCTGCTGGGCGCCGCGCCCGATACGTTTCTGGGCGCGGGCCTGCAGACCTGCCGGAAACTGATAGATGACGGCTGGATCGGCGAGCCCGTGTCCGCTACCGCGTTTATGCAATGCCACGGACATGAGCATTGGCATCCGAATCCCGGCTTCTATTACCAGCCCGGCGGCGGGCCGCTGTTCGACATGGGGCCCTACTATCTTACGGCACTGGTCTCGCTGATCGGGCCAGTGGCGCGTGTGGCCGCCTTGACGCGGACGGCCTTTTCCGAACGCCTGATCACGAGCGAGTCGCGTTTCGGCGAGACCATCCAGGTCAATACCGCCACACACATTGCCGGCATTCTGGAGTTTGCGGGCGGGGCCGTCGCCGCCATGGTGATGAGTTTCGATGTCTGGGGGCACCACGTGCCCTGTATTGAGATTCACGGGACGGAAGGATCCCTGAGCGTGCCGGACCCCAATGGTTTCGGCGGCGTGGTGGAAGTATGCCGGCCGCGTACCCGCGAATGGGAGACCGTGCCGCTGACGCACCAATACGCCGAGAACGCTCGAGGGCTCGGTGTCGCGGACATGGCCTGCGCTCTCCGGTCAGGGCGCAGGCACCGGGCAAACGAGGCGCTGGCCTATCATGTGCTCGATGTGATGCACGCGTTTGGGGATTCCAGCCAGTCCGGCGCGCATGTCCAGATCGAAAGCAGCTGCGAACGGCCGGCGCCGATGCCGATGAATCCGCGCGCTGGCGGTATCGACGTATAGCACCCGAGGCAATGAAATGACGTTAGTGCCCGGGAGAAAACTCGGGTGTGAGCAGCGTCCCCGGCAAGTCAGCGTACAGGTCAAGCGGCTACCACGGAGGGCCGTTGAGGTCGACCGGAGGCCCGGGCCAATGGCGATTCGTGAGTGGAAGCACCATCGCTTCCTCGTGCCAGGTCACATCGGAGCCGCCTTGTGCAAAGCTCACCGGCCCTTCGATGGGGAACCAGCCCAGCCGCTGGTAATACGGCACCAGGCGCGGCGAGCAGAAGAGGAACCCGAACTCGAGCTGGAGAGTGTCGCGGATAAATTCCTGGGCTCGCAGCATGGCTGCTTTGGCATGGCCTTTACCCTGGAACTCTTGGGATACCATGACCCCGCCGATGCCGCCGACACGGGCAGCTTCTTCATTGGCGCTGACGGTACGTTGGCTGATGGCCGCGTGGGCCGCAAGCTGGCCGCCCACGCGAACCAGTACCCGCCAATCGGGCGTCGCCCAGTCGTACATGTCTTCCGCACTTCCGAAGAGCGCCCGGGACCATTGCCCAAGCAACTCGCGGTCTTGCGCGTCAAGTTCCCGCTCTGCGACGACTTCGATGTGGCGATCCATGGCGTACCTCGATGCGTCGTTCTTTCGTCGCGCGAAGAGTATCAGCACACCGCGTTACGGGTCAAAAGACCACAGGCGCCCTGGCACAGGGAATTGCGGGCGCCGTTTCGGCAAGCGCTGTGCGACTATTGCCCGGTCACGATCAAGGTCATGCGCTGGGCCAGGTCCGTCAGATACGCTTCATCGCCGCCATCGACCTCGGCCGTGCAGAAGCCGGTATAGCCCACTTCCGCGAGGGCCTTGCGAACTTCCGGCCAGTCGACTTCACCTTCGCGCAACGGTTTAAACGCATTTTCCTTGCGCAAATAGTCCTTGAGATGGATCTTCTCAATGCGTGGGCCGAGGGTGCGGATCCAGTCCTGAGGATAGCCGAATTTGACTACGTTGCCGCAATCGAAATACGCCTTGAGGCAGGGGCTTTCGAACTCGTCGACATACCGGGCAAATTCGATTGGGCTCAACAGGAAATCGTTCCAGACGTTCTCGACCGCAATGACCACGCCCAGTTCTTCGGCGAGGGGCAGGATCTTGCGGATGTTCTTCTGGGATCGCTCGTATGCTTCAGCATAGCGCACCTGGGCGGAGACTCTCGCCGGCACAAGCAGCACGCTGCTGACGTCCATCGCCTTTGCGCACCGCAGGGCGTTCTCGAACTCGTTCAGCCCTTTGGCCACGACCGCCTCGTCCGGGTCAGAGAACAAGGCGCTCCAGCCCCCGTAGAGCAGGCTGTGAATCACAATGCCGGCCTCCCGGGCGGCCTCCGCCTGGGCTCTGGCCGCGGCATGGTCTTCGACGGGATACGCCTCAACACCGTCGATGCCGCAACGCTTGGCGAGTTCGAATTTCTCCTTATCGGAAAGCTCCTTGGGCAGCATTCCAATGATGACGGCGATGGGAAGTTTAGGGAAGTCCTGGGCGTCAGCGGATCGAACCGCCGCAAGCGCACCAACAGCGCCCGCGGTGAGGGCAGTGTGTTTTACGAAATCCCTTCGCGTGATTGGCTGGTTCTGCATGGGTCGAGTGCTCCTTTTACGTCATCGGCGGGAACATACATCGTTTTTTACCCGTCGTATCGCTTTCCTGCACGGCCAGCATGAGCGGGGCAGGAAGTTGTGTCAAGTCTAAGCGTATCGATGGAATCACGCCGGATCAAGTTTAGAAAAAATACAGCTTCCAACGTGGGCCGCAGCCCGGATTCCCAATTCCCAATCGAGCACAGATATTACGGACTGAGAACCCGGTGCAGTCCAGTGCGCGGTCTTCCAGCCCGGAAGGCAGCTCATTGCGGGGGCTGTTGGCCGCTGGCTCCAGGAATGATCCCGAGTATACCGACCGAGGGCGGCGCCTCCTCTTGCGCTTCTTCACGTGCTTTCTGTTGTTTGTAGCGCCATTGGGTCCATTCCAGAGGGCTGTTACCCAGGTTGAGGCCGGTCAGCCGCCGCAGCGCGGCCACCACCTCCTCCCGGGTCTGAGGATAGCGGTTCATGACGCTGATCAGGACATCGATGGAAGGATCCGCGCCCATTAAACCGATATATGCGATGGCTTCCCGCCGGATGCGCGCATTATTTTCGCGTGGGTTCAACGCCATCGCCTCGATGGCGGAGAGCGCGATGGGGCCTCCAATTCGCGCCAGGCCATGCAGGGCCTCCGTGCGGATACCGGGGCTGGGATGAAGCGTCAGGCCTTTCAGTGCCGGCAGGGCATCCGGGGAGGCGACCAGAGCCAGGGCTTGGGTCGCAGCCAAGGCCAGGTTCGTGTCGCCGGGTTGAAAAGCCAGGGATGACAGCTCGTGAACCGCTCGTTCACTGCCCATCAGCCCCAATACACGCACGGCCACGATTCGCGTGGTATACGCGGTCTCACCATCTCGCAGAAGGGCCAGCAAGGGCCGCTCTAAGCGCTGTTTGAGCGCGGGCAACGCCTCTTCCAAAAAGGCGGAATAGGCGCCATCCGGGGAATCCAGGCGCAGAACCAGCTCCTGTACCAGGCGGCCAGGGTCGAGGATGGCAAGTTTCTCGAGCGCGGTTTCCCGGACTTGAAGGTCCGGATCATCCAGCGCGGCTGCGAGCCTTGATATCGTGTTCGGTGATTGGGCGTCGGCGAGGCCGAGCAGGCCCTGCACGCGCGTATCAGGGTCAGCATCCAGCGTCATGGCCTCAAGAGGCAGCGATGCGTCTTTTTCAAATGGCCGGTCCGGCGCACTGGGCCATTGGACGTCCGCCTGGAATACAGTGTCCCGTAACCGTTGGAGTGGCTGCGTTTTGTGTTGCTCGGAACGGACATCTTCCGTTGCGAGCTGCCGGGCGCGGATCTCCGGGATCAGGTCGGCATGGGCGGCGTAAAACGGCACAGCGAGGCAGTTGGCAAGCATCAGAACGAAGAAAGCGCGAAATGCAAAGGATTGGGCTGTAAGATCAGGGCTGGACTGAGATTGCGGGAGTCCTGCCGGTGCGCTCACTGATTTGAAGGGCGAGGGGGAAATCAGTCCGCACATTCTTCCGATTTTTTTCCAAGGGGCGTGGAATAAGGCCGGCATAGCATGTGTTGCTATAAACGGCTGTGGTATTCGCCTTTCCCCCAGGCGTACCGCAGTGGCAGTCAGAAATGACTGGTTCCCACCACCGGCGAGTGCGTGAACGGCAGTCCCCCCGCTGCCCGCACTCGCCTCCTCTTTTTTTGCTAAGTCTTTTGATTCCTTGCGATTACCGGGCAACCCCGCGAAATACACCGCGATCCGCGAGGAAACAGGGCTTTCCTGTATGATCTGGGCGCAGGCGCGGGGGCAGATGCCGATAATCCTGCACAAAATTCGGTGTTTTCTCCCAACTATTGACAATTTGGCTCCGAATTTCTAAAATATTCCCGTGTGCGTGCCGCAATTCGCCGAGGGGCTACATGCGTGTTTCACGGCTCACATTGTTGCCGCAGGTGGGAATTCATTTGCCCTCGTATACCAAAATTCAGCCTTCAGCATACCACAACTGAGCGCACACAGAAGCGTCACAACAGGAGAATGAAATGACCCCCAAAATTGCAGCCGCCCTGGAAGGATTCTCCGGTTCGCCGGATCGGTACTGCCCGAGTGGGTACCGCGACCCGCTCCGAATGCAGGAACGCCTGGCGGCCCTGTCTAAGATTAAGGCGATCAAAGCCGTAGAAGTCGCCCAGACTGATGTTTCCCCGGAGATGCCTGCGAAAGAGCTGAAACGCCTGTTGAAAGACTACGGCCTTGCCTGTTCGGGTGTGTCGGCGAACCTCGCGTATGATCGGCGTTTTGCGCTGGGCGCCTTTGGGCATCAACACCCGAAGACCCGTAATGCGGCCATTGACGAGGGTCGAAAAGCCGCGGATCTGGCGCGCCAGCTCGGAGCGACGGAAATCACACTGCGCCTGTACAGTGACGGCTTCGATTATGCGTTTCACATCGACTATGCCGTGCACTGGAACACCCTGATATCGTCCATCAAGACGATCGCTAAATATGCATCGCCGGATGTGAACGTTGCCATTGCTTACAAAGGGGCGGAACCCCGCAAGTTTCTCACCGTGTCGACGGTGGGGAAAGCACTGTCGCTGTGCCAGGAAATCGCGATGAAAAACGTGGGGGTTGCTCTGAACTTTTCGCATGCGATGATGGCCGGCGAGAATCCAGCCGAAGCGATTGCCTTTTTGTCGCGCTCCAACAAGCTGTTTCAACTCTATTTAAACGACAGCTACCACAGTGCCGATGATATGCTGATTTCGGGCAGTGTCCACCTCTGGGAGACGATGGAGGCGCTGTTTTATCTCAAAGTCACGAAATACAAGGGTTATCTGACGCTGGACATGCAGCCCAAGCGCATCGATCCGATCCAGGCCTGCCAGATTGCGGCAGGTAATGTCGCGATACTCTGGAAAAAGCTCGAGAAAATCGATACGACAGAACTGCGAAAAGCTCAGAAGACGCTGGATGCCGTCGAAAGCCAGAAGATCATCCGGCGCGCCATGTTGCAATAGTAAGGATCAGAAAGCAAGCGGCGCAGCATTCCCGGGCCGGCCGATAGCGTCCGGGCATTTCGTTGCGCAGCAACGCGGACTGCGGAGTTTTTTGTATACTCCCCTGAATCTTGCTAGTCCAGCGGAGCGCCCGTCTGCCGGATGGGCGACGGAAGCCA
Organism: Candidatus Hydrogenedentota bacterium; assembly: GCA_035367355.1. Lineage (GTDB taxonomy): Bacteria > Hydrogenedentota > Hydrogenedentia > Hydrogenedentales > SLHB01 > UBA2224. Next base: position 9,355 of record DAOSJS010000049.1, on the reverse strand, counting down.
TTCGACCAAGCGAGGGATCCTGCTATCCGCTTAACAGGCAATATCCAAGGCCTTAAAGCCTCTTCTCTAAAGCGGTTACAAAGACTGGGCAACCGGAGGACCCGCCCTGAGCGGCTGGTCAGCCCGGAATTGGCCCGGGCATTAACGGAGATTTCCGCGGAGATCCAACGGCAGGTGGGCATGCTGGTGGATCGCCGGGGCTACGTTCACGCGTGCATTGTCGGAGACGCCCGTTCCGTCTTTCTGCCGGACCTTTCCACGTATCGCCAGAGCCGCGCCCGGCTGTGCGGGTTGCGCCTGATTCATACGCATCTGAACCGTGAGCCACTTACCGATGATGATTTCACGGATCTTGCGCTGCTGCGGCTTGATTGCATCGTGGCGATTGAAGTCCTTGAAGGCGGCCTGCCGGGAACGCTTCACGTGGCCCACCTCTTGCCTGGCCGGGATGAGGCGCGCCCCTGGGAGATTTTGCCCCCTGCGACGGTGCACGACCTGGCGGACGATTTCCTGCAGACGAATGATGTCCTGGCGGCCCATGACCGGTTCGA
>DAOSJS010000049.1:0-8794 GCA_035367355.1 Candidatus Hydrogenedentota bacterium | reverse complement strand
GACGAGTTTGCGCGCCGCCGCACGCCACGGCCCGCGGGCGATATGCGCGAGCGGGCCGTGCTGGTGCATGTGTCGCCTGGATTGAAGGCAGAAGCAGAGGATTCGATGGCCGAACTGCGGGAGCTTGCGGCGAGCGCAGGCATCGAACCCGCGGCCACGGTCATTCAGCGGCGCACTGTCGATCCGCGGTATGTAGTCGGCAAAGGGCGACTCACACAGACCGTAATCACGGCCATGCACTATGGAGCCGAAGCCCTTGTGTTTGATTTGAACCTGACGCCGGCGCAGGTTCATACGCTGGCGGGCCTCACCGACCTGAAAATTCTGGACCGCACGCAAATCATTCTCGACATTTTTGCCCAGCGCGCCTCGTCGCGCGAAGGAAAACTTCAGGTCGAGCTGGCTCAGCTCCGCTACCTGCTGCCCCGGCTTGGCGCCAGGCAGTCGGCCAGCGCGTTCTCACGACTGACGGGCGGGATCGGAGGACGGGGCCCGGGCGAAACGAAATTGGAGATCGATCGCCGCCGCGTGCAGGACCGTGTGGCGCAACTCGAGCGGGAGATCGGAAAACTGGGGGAACGGCGCAGGCTTCGCCGGGCGCGGCGGACACGCAATGACGTACCAGTTGTCTCCATTGTCGGCTATACGAATGCGGGCAAATCGACTCTCCTGAACCAATTGACCGAAAGCGCCGTGGTAGCTGAAAATGTGATGTTTGCCACCTTGAATCCGGTGTCCCGCCGTCTGCGGTTCCCCGAGGAGCGGGAAGTCGTGGTGACGGATACCGTGGGATTTATCCGCAATCTGCCCGACGAGCTGCGGGAGGCCTTCCGAACGACGCTCGAAGAACTGGATGATGCCGACCTGTTGTTGCATGTTGTGGACGCTTCGCGTGAAGATATTGACGAGTTGCATCAGGCTGTTGTCCAGATCCTGGCGGAACTGCAACTGAAGGACAAACCGCTCGTGACGGTGTTGAACAAGACAGATTTGTGCGAAGAGGCGCGGGTGGCGGCGCTGGTCAGGCGGTTTCATGGCGTGCCGGTGTGCGCCTTGAAGCCAGCGACGTTTGATCCGCTGCTGGCCGTGCTTGAGGGACACTTTTGGGCCGGGCATGAAATTGCGGCCCCGGAAGGGCACTGGTGATGCGCGCGTCTCTTATTCACATGGTGGGGACAGCTTTGGTGCTGCTCCAGTCTATGAGTGCCGGGGCCGTGGAAAATGCGCCGGCAGGTTCGGGCGCCCTCTGGGAAGCGCGCACGATGGCGGCGCAGGCCCGTCAGGCGCTTCAGGCGGCGGCCGACGCAGGCCGCGCCGGTGATGCTGAAACCTATGCAGCGCAAGAGGCCAAGGCGGAGGAGAGGTTCGCGGAGGCGCGCCGCCTGTTTGAAGACGCGGGCGGTATGCAGCTCGACGATGCGGAAGCGCTGGCCGATTACGCACGGGTGCTGTCTGCGCAATACGATGCGGATCTCGCGGCGGATGCGCTTCGCAAAGCCACGCGCCTGGCGCCGGAAAACGCGGAATTGTGGCTGGCACTCGGGCGGGGGCTTTTGTCGCCGTTGTACCCGCGCCCCGAGGAAGCAAAACGCGCCTTGACCCAGGCGGTGAAGCTGGGCGAAGGAGGAGCTGTCGAGGGTGCGTCGCGTGCGGTCCTGGGCCAGTATTACTGGAACAGGAGACTGTTCGATTTCGCGGAGGAGCAGTGGGTTCAAGCTCTGGATGTTGCGCCTGGAGAATTCCTCGCCCAGGCAGGCCTTGCTGCTGTTTTAGCACGGCGTGGCGCCGTGCAGGAGGCATCGGAGCGCGTCGCCGCGTTGAACCAGGCCTCTCCGGACGTGCTCGCTTCACTTGTGCAGATGCTGGGCGCGGCTCTGAATGATTTTGCGCATTCCGGCCTCTGGTTTGACGACACAGCAGACGCACATTTCGCGTACGCGTCGCTGCTGTTTCGAGCGGGCAAGTATGTGGACTGCGTGGCGCCGCTTGAGCGCACGGTCACGCTCGATCCGAAAAATCCCGTGGCGTGGAACATGCTTGGCTCGATCAGCATGCAGCTGGGGCATATGGAGCGTGCCCGGGACGCCTTTGAGGCGTCGCTGAAGCTGAATCCCGAGCAGGAACGCACGCGGGAGGCACTGAAGGCCCTGAGAGCCGGTGAGCAAAGCGGGGACAGCGGGCCCTGATCCCAATTGCCCCTGCCCATTCCGGGGCATCTGCCTGGCAGCTACACGATCTCGGGTTTAAGCACCACGATGCCGGTGTCACTGAATGCGTGTTCGATGGCGGCGTACATCTCCTCATCTTCGTACACCCCCACAATGGCCCCGCCGGAACCCGTGAACTTACAGTGCGCCCCGGCGGAACGCGCCCGCTCCACCATGTCAATATTCGCGGGGCTGATCGTGTAGATGGAACGCCGCAGATCAAAGTTGGCGTCCAGCAGGGGGCCGATCTCATTTCCGCGTCCTGCGGCGATCAGGTCGTGCGCTTCCTGGGCCAAATCCGCGAAACGCTTCATGGCATTTACAATTTCAGGCTCACCGCGCAGCCAGCGCTGGCGGATGGTGTTATGAAAAATCTCCGAGCCTTCCGCCAGATCGGTGCGGTATGCGATGAAGAGTTTCGGTAACAGGGCCGGATCCATTCGTTCGTACAGCCCGTATCCCTGACGGTCCATCAGGGCCTTGTCGAAATCCATGAAAACGCATTGCTGATAGACCTGGATGACGCGATCCTGCAGCCCGGCCGCGATCCCCAGCTCATCGGTTTCGACGCTCAAAATAAGATTGGGCAGAATCGTATCGGGGATCGCCACCTCGTAATATTCCATCAGGCAGCGCAGGGTCGCCGTGACCAAGGCGCTGGAACCTGCCATCCCCACGTGTCGCGGGATGTTCGAGCGGTACCGCACCGCGAAGTTCCGTGCCGGCAGGTCGATCGCGTGTTCGGCGCAATATTTGGCAAAGCGGCTGATGGCCGCCTTCATGAGGCGAATCCCGCCGTAGTAGCCGTACAGGCGTACGTCTTCGGCGAGCTCCTGGATCGAATTGTAGGTGGACCGGTCGCGCAGGTTCGGAATGATCTCGAGTTGCGGGCTTTCGTACAGGCTCACCTTGGCCGCGAAATTGCGGAACGTGAAACTGATGGTCTTTCCGAAATACCCGTCCGACGGATTTCCGATCAAGCCTGCCCGGGCATACGCAACTGCTTCACACGCCATACAGGCCTCCTCATCTGGAATATCCAGGAGGATACGCAAGCACGCGCCCTGGTTCAATGCGGCGCCTCGTTATCCGCGCTATGTCCTGGTTCAGCGTCATGGGTCCCAGGGGCGTGCCGAACCCCGTCTCCAGGGGATCCTGCCACTGCAAAGAGTGCTACAATAGGCGCAGGGTTGGTCAGGACGCCGAATGCGGAGCTTGGCTGTAGAGTCCTGGAGAGTGCACAGAATGCCTACAAAATACCAGCGGCAGGATTTCCGGGAGCATGTGGCTCAGGAGCATCCGTACCTGCGCGTTGCGAGAGCGCCCGGCCCGGAGGTAGCGCGCCGGCTGCGCTCGCCTGGATTCATGTTTCTGTTTACGCTCAGCGCCATCATCGTTGTGTTGCTGCTCGGGAATGCCCTGTCAAAAATGGCGGAGTTCCGCGGGCAGCCCGAGATCAACGGCCAGGGCGTCATCGTATCGAAACGGCTCGAAAATGCCGGCACTCCGTCAGAGAGCTACGTGCTCTATGTGGATATCCTCCGTGAAAACGCCCCCGCGATTCGCCGCGAAGTCCTGGCGGATAAAGCCAGTTTTGAACAGTTTTCCGAGGGCCAGGAAGTGCCCCTGGTTTATCAGATGAACCGAACCGGTGAAGACGCCCGGATCCTTACGCTTTTCATGCCGGTCTCCCAACAGGAAGCCGAACCCGAGGGCATGTTGAAACGGGACGAATAGTGCCGTCGGGCCGGGCCTTTAACGGCCGCCGCAGGCCTTCAGACATGCGTTCAGGTATCCATACGATTCCGCCGCAATCATCGCGCAGCGGGTGAGACTGTAATCGCCCGCGCCGATCACTTCGAGGTTCATGGGGCCGTCATACCCCGCTTCAACGAGGACCTGGCAGTAGCCCATGAGGTCAATATCGCCGCGCCCGCAGGCCTGCAGTTCCGGCGGCCCGGGGGAGGGGCCCCGCCCCGCGCAGTCACGGATATGCACATGCCCTACCCGCGACACGACTTGTTTCAACGCATCCCGGGGCGTCTCGCCTCCCCGGTGGATGTGGCTCGGATCCATATCGATGCCGAAGGCCGGAGAGTCGATCTGCCGCATGGCGTCCAGCGTGGTGGGTGTGTTCCAGATCGCCGCCCCTACGTGGGCTTTCACGCACAGACGCACCCCGAAGGGCTCCGCCTTTTCCGCCATTTTCGACAGCAAGTCGATGCAGTGGCGGAGGTCTTCCGGCTGATCCTTTGAACCGCCGGGCCCGACGTTCACGACCGGGATCCCGATCTCCGCACCTGCTTCAAAGGCCTGCATGAGCCGGTTTTCGTCGAGGGCAGCTTCTTCCATGGCGGTGAGGGGAAGCTGCAAATCTTCCGTGAGCGCCTTGAGTTCGCCTGCCTGGCTCTTCCAGTTGTCCAGGTTCAGATGTTCGCACATCCCTTGAATCGCCGAGATCTCTGCTGCGTCGAATCCGGCCCATTTGATGTGCTGCAGGGCCGTACGCAGATCGCTCCCCTGAAACAAGACCGTGTTCACGCCCAGTGTGATCATGCTTGCATCCTCTCGTCTTTGGGGCCGGCGTTTACCGTGCCGAACGCCCGTTTCATGCCGGCCCGGGCCGGCCGCTGCCTGGATGAACCGGCGCCACTACCGCTTCTGCAGTTTCTGGGCGGTTTCGATGGACCCGATCCGCCGGTCGAGGCCGATGCTGTGCAATTCAATGGGGTTGGTCTTGCCCGTGGCGCGGCACCGTTTCCGGACCCAGTTGTTCATACGGCCGCGTAAGGTTGCCACGAGTTCCGGCTCGCGATCCGCGAGGTTATGCAGTTCCTGCGGGTCCTCGATCAGATTGTAGAGCTCCACCGGCGGTTTGCCGTGGAAATCCGGCTCCAGCGCTTCCCAGAACTTCCAGACGGGCGTCCGCCACCCGTGTTTACGCATCCACGTGCACTCGGTGATGTAGAATTCCGAGCGTGGTGAACTGCCGGTGTCCGTAAAATAAGGTTTGAGCGATATTCCGTCGAACCTGACCCCGCGGGCCAGGCGTTTCTGTCCCATGAGGGCCAGCAATGTCGGCACCACGTCTTCCTGGAGCGTCATTGCCTGGCTGCGGACACCCGCGTTGATTACGCCCGGCCAATAGAAGATCAGGGGCACCACCAGCGTCGGCTCATAGAGTCCATGGTGATCAAACCAGCATTCGTGGTCGTACAACGTCTCCCCGTGGTCTCCCGTGATGACGATCAGGGTGTTGTCGGCGATGCCCAGTTCTTCCGTGCGCGTCACGAGCCGCTGGATGCAGGCGTCCATGTACGCCAATGCCCCGTCATACTGGGCGATGACGAACTCGGCATCCCGGATGCCCGGCGGCATCCACGACAGCAGGTAGTCCGCGAAGGGCTTGAAAGCCCGGACGGCCTTCATGGTGTCCGGCAGCTTCCGGCTGCAGGGATCCTTTGAGTAGAACAATGAATCATACGGCGGCGGGGGATAGTAGGGTGAGTGGGGGTCCATGTGCCGGAGATACAGCAACCAGGGCTTTTGGGAGGCGTGCAGCCGTTCCAGCTCCGGCAGGACCACCGCATTCAGATTCTCCGCCTTGCGCGAAGGGCGCTCTTCCCAGGGCCCGCCCCAGCCTTCGTACTGCAGGTACTTATCAAATCCGCGGTACCATTCGCCATGTCCGACCATGACCGAGCGGTACCCCGCCGGCTTCAACAATTCCGGCAGCGTCGGCTGGTCGTCCGCCATCGGGCCCAGAGGCGACAGCGCCACCTGCTGGTTGGCGACGATGTCACGGCCGGTGAGCATGGTCACGTACGCCGGCGTCGTCGGGATGTAGGCGCTGAAGGCGTTTTCAAACAACGTGCCTCGGGCCGCGAGACGATCCATATGCGGCGTTGTGAGCCGTGAATACCCATAGCAGCTCATGTGGTCGCGGCGGATGCTGTCAATCGCGAATATCAGCAGGTTGGGCGGTCGTTTTGGCATGCCAGCTCCTCTTGCGCAGGTTGAAGGTTAACAAAGGCGAGGCCATTGCCGTTCCGTCCGGTCTTTACCGGACGTTGACAATGGTGCCTTTTTCCCACGATTCGATTGCCGCCTCGATGATGAGTTGGGCTTTCAGGGCTTCTTCGCCGGAGCCGTCGATTTTTGCCGGCGCCGTTTTCCGGGCGTTCTGCTCCAGCCACACATGGATCCGGTCAGGAAACGTCTCGCCAAACCCGGTCATCCCGCCCAGATGATGGTAGTGCTCGGTTTCGGTGGATTGCCGGCTGTAGAACGTCAGATCTTCGCAGGCTTCGAGGAGCACAAACCGGCCTTTGCTCCCCGTGACCTCGCAGCTTTCCAGACCGAATCCTCCTCCGGCGTCGTAACTGCCGCAGAGATGGCCCAACACGCCGTTTGCGAACAGCAGGTTCAGCTGCAGGTTCGACCAGCAGACCCGCTGTTTGCCGTTAAGCGTCTTGCCCCGTTTGAAAAACGCCTGCACGCGCTTGACGTCTCCGCAAAAATAGCGCATCACATCGATGGAGTGAGGGTGCAGGGCCCGGATATGGAAATGCGGCGACGTCTCGTTCGGGTTGTTGATCCACATCCGCATATTGATCAGGTTCAGTTCGCCGAGACGGCCCCGCTGGATCCATTCCCGGGCCAGGCGCGCGGCCGGTGTAAACCGGTGGTTGAGGTTAATCCCGTACCGCAGACGCTTTTTCTTCGCCAGCGCAACCATCCGGCGCGCTTTGGTGATTTCATTCGAAATGGGTTTTTCCCCCAGGACGGGTATGCCCCCATTCAGAAGGTCCATCGTGGCCTGGTAGTGGTCACCGCCATTTTCCTTTCCGGCGGTGCACATGCTGGCGCAGTCGATCCGAATGCCGCTTTCCAACATGGATTTCACGCTGTAGAACGGCGGACACCCATACTTTGCGGCTGCGGCGTCGGCCCGTTCCTCGATGATGTCGCAGACCGCCACGAGCTTGGCCAGCGGGTCTTTTCTGTAGCATTCGGCATGTACGTTGCCGATGTTGCCCATCCCCACAACCGCCACATTCAGTGCCATTGCAAGTGTCTCCCCCTGTTGGCGTTTCCAGAACCTTGTGGCGGCAATTCAAGCATCTCCACCGGTCGTTGTCAAATTATTGAGTTCGAATGAAACAGCAGCGGTAATCCTCTTTTGAAACAAGCCTTGAACATCCCGCAAACTCTGTTATACTAAGTCCTTGAGAGACCCGGAGATGCTTGACGACAGGAGGTGCGGACCGGGGTTTACACGGGCGGAGGGAACATGAAACGAGCCGCCAAGTGCATTCACAAGAAGCTCAACGAGATCATTGAAGACACCCTGCAACAAGTCGATGCGGAGGGCTGCGAACGGGAGCTCCGCGCGCTGGTGGAAGGCGTCGCCCTTGCCCTGGCCGGCGAGACTTTGCCCGCCAAATTGTCGCTGCGCGCTAAGTACGAGCGGGACGATGCTTTCGTGCGGACCTTGTGTGCGGTTCAAACGGCTATCATTGAAGCGCTTCGGCCTGAATTGAATGAAGACAAGTTGCGCGAAGCAGTCCTGGGGGTTCGCAACATCTTTCGTGAAATCACCCCCGGCCTGCCTGTTTCGGAGACGTGCCGGCCTCTGCGCGCGCTCCTGGAAGGAGGCCCGGGTGAATACCGGGACGACAAATGCGTGCTGATGTGGCGCCTGCTCGAAGGCGTTCTCACCAACACGAACGACATGATCTACGCGCACGACACCAACGGGGTGCTGTTTTTCATTAACGCATCCGGGCTGGAAGCACTGAAATATACCCCTGAAGATATGCGGCCCGGCCTGTCGATCTATCAATTCGTCGTGCCCGATTACATCGATCTGGTTGAAGCGCGGCTGGAATCCCCCCGCGCAGCTATCCGCTCTCCCTATTCCATTGAGATTTACACGCGCGACGGCTTCCGTATCCCGTTTGAGATTGACACCCACCCTCTGTTCGACGATCACGGCGACATGATCGCCGTGGTCGGGGTCGCCCGCAGCCTGGTGCTGGAACGCCGCCTTCAGGAGGCCATTTCACGGGCAAACATGAATCTCGAGAACCTTTTCGAGAGCCTGCCCATCGGCGTGCTTCTGGCCAACCCGGATGGCTGCATCACGAACGCGAACCCGATGGCGGCCACTCTGCTTGGCGCGCGTGATGTCAACGCCCTCCTCGGCGATTCCGCTGTCAACCTGTGGGGAGGAGAGGATTCCAAGACTGCGGAGGCCGTCCGCCAGGCTTTGGCGAAAGGCAAGGAACTGCATCAGCGGTTCATCGGAAAGACCAGCCACGGCACGCCCCTGAAATGCGAAATTCTCGCCCAGCCGCTGGGTGAAGGCCCCAATACCCAAGGGCAACTGCTTCTGATCATCGACATCTCCGAGCAGCTCGAATTGCAACGTAATTTGCAGCAGTCCGAAAAGCTGTACACCCTGGGGGAACTGGTCGCCGGGGTGGCCCACGAACTCAATAACCCGCTGACCAGCATCATCGGTCGCACCGAACTCCTCATGCGGGGCAATCTCGAGACGAAAGTTCGAGACGGGCTTGCCCAGA
>DAOSJS010000048.1:0-16556 GCA_035367355.1 Candidatus Hydrogenedentota bacterium | reverse complement strand
CCACGCGCCAATCCAACGAATTCAGCCCCGCCGGCTGAATTCAGGCCCCTGCGAAGCGAGCGACGTATTCTCACTCATTACCTGTACGACAGATTAGCACACACTCGGTTCTATGGCAATCCCTTTCTGGCTTTCTTTCTATCTAATACAGCGGTCCCATCAGCCCAGACGAGGGCATGGCCAGGCCACGCAACGGGAACAAGCCGGGCCGCGAAGAAATATTTTCTCTGGGGTTACCCTGTTTTGACGGACACGCCGGGGTAGACCCCTGTGTCTGCCCTTCTTAAAGGCGAACGCCCGGGGATGGGAGTCCACGCGTGGATTGCTTTCCGCAGCGCGTAGGGGCCTGCCCCTACATTCCGGAACGCAATCGTGCGGGGCTGTCCGCCGCCGGCGTCCTTTTCGGCATGACAGACCTCGAACCCCCAGCCTTTCAGGCCGCCACCTGCTGCCACCTGCTGCCACCTGCCCACAAGCCTTGGAAAACTCGCCCAGCGACTAACCCGGAAACCACGGCAACGTGACATTTCTAACGAGCTAAGACATGTGACATTTCTAAAGAGTTTTGACAGTTTTTGAATTGGGAGCCAATCCCGGAGAGTGTCCGTGGCGATGCAGTACTGCAATTTCAGGAGCCTCGGGATGTTCTGGCGGAGGAGGTGCGCGCAGGCTGCCCGGTTCGTGCAAACGGCCGCAGCGGGCCGGATGCGCAGACGATGGGCGGGTGTATCCAGCCGGCGCCGGCTTTGCCGCGGCGTGATGTTGCCGCGGACAGGGAAAATGGCTACACTCAGGCATCTTTGCTGCGGTGGTGGAAAAACATCGAAAGAGAGGCGGGCACCATGACGCAACACTGGTCGCGCAGGGAGTTTGTTGGGATGAGCATGGCGGCTTCGGCGGGCCTGGCCCTGTCGGCTGGGGCGCGGGGTCAGGAGGCCGGGCCGAAACCGGTCCGCGTAGGCGTTGCGGGGACCGGCAACCGGGGGACCAGCCTGGCGCGCACCCTGTTGCGCCTCCCGGGGGTGCAAATTCCGGCGGTATGCGATATCAACCGCGAACACCTGGCGCGTGCACAGGCGCTCGTGGAGAGTGCAGGGCAACCGAAGCCCGAGGGGTATGGGGACAGTGAGCATGCGTATGAGACGATGATGGCGCGCGACGACCTGGACGCTGTCGTCATCGCGTCGTATTGGCAGTGGCATACGCCGATGGCGGTGTGTGCCATGCGCAACGGCAAGTATGCGGCAGTTGAAGTGCCCGCAGCGCTGGACGTGGCCGAATGCTGGGAACTGGTGAACACGTCCGAACAGACCGGCGTCCCGTGCATGATGCTGGAGAACTGGAGTTTCCGGGAGGATAACCTGGCTGTACTCAACATGATCCGGCAGGGCCTGCTCGGGGAGACGGTTCACTGCCACTGCGCTCACTCGCATGACTGCATTGATCACTGGTTTTTCGACCCGGAAGGCAACGATCGCTGGCCGGCGGAGTTTCTGGTCAAATACAACCGGGACCAGTACCCCACCCACAGCCTGGGGCCGGTCTTGAGCTGGATGGACATCAACTGCGGCGACGCATTTGCCACGCTCAGCTCTGCCGCCACGGCACAGCGGGGCATCAATGCCTATTTTGCGCGCCGGTTCGGCCCGGAGCATCCCAATGCCACGAGGCCGTTCGCCCAGGGCGATATCGTCACGACGACCATAAGAACCCATGGCGGAAAGACGATCATCGTCAATTATGACATGCAGCTGCCACGGCCCTATGACAACCGCTGGCTGATTCAAGGGACGCTGGGGCTGTATAATGAACAGCGCGATGCGGTCTGCCTCACCGGGCGAAGCCCCGAATACCATCAATGGGAGCCGTTTTCGCCGTACCAGGAGGAGTTTGGCCACGCCTGGTGGCGCGAGGGGGCCACTGGGCAGGACGGCCATGGCGGTACGGATGCGCTGGAACTGGCCCTGTTTGTTCAGGCAGTCCGCGCCAGGACCCAGACGCCGATCGATGTTTATGACAGTGTGACCATGAGTTGCGTCGTCGGGTTGTCGGGGGAATCGATCGCGAGAGGAAGTGTTCCCGTGGAGGTGCCGGACTTCACCCGGGGCCAATGGAAGACCCGCAAGCCGGTTTTTGGCGTGGTGGCCTGAGGCCGGCGGAAATTTCCGGCTATCTTCACCCATGCGCGTAGAAGCAGTTCACTCATGAATATTCCCGAGCACCGGCATCACAGCCAGACAAATCAACGGAATGGATCCGGCACCTTTGGCCGGGTGTTTGCGCCCTGTCTCGTGGCGAATTTGAGCGTCATTCTGTTCATGCGGTCCACGTTCGTGGTGGGGCAGGCAGGCGTCGCCGGGGCCATTGCCGTTCTTCTTTTTGCCCAGTCCATCGCGTTGCTCACGGCCCTTTCGGCAGGCGCGGTCTTCACCAACACGGCAGTGCGCGGCGGCGGCGCCTACTACGCGATCAGCCGGGCGCTTGGCTCGGAGCTCGGCGGCGCCATCGGCCTCATGCTGTTCCTGGCCCAGACAATGGCGGTGTCGTTTTATGCGCTCGCGTTTTCCATCGTGGCGACACAAACCTTCCCGCCCTTGCGGGAGCAGGGGCTGGCCGTGGCGCTGATTGCCGCGGGCTGCCTGTTTGCGGCGACATACGTGCGCGCGCGCTGGACGGCCCAGGTGCACTACGTCATCCTCGGTGTCCTCGGGGTATCCATTTTCGTATTTCTGACGGAGGCAGCACTGCGTTTCTCACCGGAGAATTTCACGTCGAACCTCTGGCCGTCTGACATTTCGATCCGTTTCGGCGGCACGGCGGGCGAAGGACCTTCGTTGTGGATGCTTTTCGCGGTCTTTTTTCCAGCGGTGACGGGGCTCATGGCGGGCGCGAACCCGCCGGGCGAGCTCAAGGAGCCGCCGCGGAACGTGTCCTGGGGCATACTCGCCGCCATGGGGATCGGGCTGACGCTCTACCTGGTGCAGATACTCATCTCTGGAGGCGCCAGCTCCCGGGACCAGCTCCTGGGCGCGCCCTGCCCGGCCGTGGCGGAGAATGCGCTGCTGCAGCTTGGATTTCTTGTTGCGGCCGGCCTGTTCGCGGCCACGCTTTCGAGTGGATTCGTCAGCCTCCTGGGCGCGTCACGGGTGCTTCAGGCGGTCGCACGCGACAACACGGTCGGCGCGCTCCGTTCCTTTGCCGAGGGTTCACGAGACACGGACGAGCCCCGGCGGGGAATTGCCGGGTGCGCGCTCATCGCGCTCGCGGTGATCTTCGGGGCGAGATCGTCCGCCGGGGATGCGGCACTGGACCTGGTTGCGCGCATGATGACGCTTTTCTCTCTCTATGCCTTTGCCACGCTGAATCTGGCGGCTTTCATCCAGGACTTTCGAAGCAACCCGCTGTTCCGGCCGCGGTTCCGCTATTTTCACTGGGGCACGGCGCTGGCGGGCAGTATTGGATGCATCGTCGCAGCCACTGCAATTCTCTGGTGGCAATCCCTCGTAACCATGGCGCTCCTTGGCGTGCTGGCCTGGACGATCAAACGGCGCGAACTGACCGATACCCTGGGCGATTCGCGGCGTGGCCAGGTGTGGCGGTCAACCCGCAATCATCTGATGCAGCTGACCGAATTGGAGGAAACGCCCAGGAAATGGCGGCCTGCGGCGGTGGTTTTTTCGGAAAATCCCGAACGCCGCGAAGCCCTGGTAATGTATTCCATTTGGATGGAGGCCGGCCGCGGTTTGGTATTTTTGGCCAACGTGCTGGTGGGCAATTTTGAAGAGAACGCCCTGCACCGCGCCACGGCGGCGCGCCAGTTGCGCGAATTCTGCCGGAAACGAGCCATAAACGCATTTCCTGTTGTCGTCATTGACGAAAATCTCGAAAACGGCATGACCGGAGTGATGCAGGCGCTCAGCATGGGCCCGCTTCGCACGAACCTGGCCGTTTTCGAGTGGTCCGACAGCCCGGCGCGCCTGAAGGCGCACCTGCGTGAATTCTGCCGCGCAAAACGCCTGGGCATGAACGTGGCGGCCATTCATCCCGGGCGTGTACTCATCCCGCAGGGCCCGAAACGGGTCGATATCTGGTGGCGCGGCCGAAAAAACGGCGAGCTCATGGCCATTCTCGGCCACCTGCTCACCTGCAATTGGGAATGGACGAACACACGCCTGCGTGTGCTGCGCCAGATTGGCAACGAAACCGGGCGTGAATCCGCCCTCAACGACCTGACTCACTTGCTTCGCGATGCACATATCGAGGCCGAAACAGGCGTCGTGGTGAGTGAGCAGCCTTTCGCAGAAATACTGGCGCACTATTCCTCGGATGCATCCTGCGTGTTCCTTGGCTTTGAAGTGCCGCCCGCAGGTCATGAGCACACCTGGTTCCATCAATACGAATCCCTCCTGCTGGACACTCCGGCGACCATACTGGTTTCCTCGATTGGCGCTGATGATTTGATGGTGTAGCGCAGGCCAGCGTGATCCCGGCTCGAGAGGTTGCGGGAGGAAACAGCCGTGTGCCGCCATGACCTCTTTCGGCGCCTGCCCATCCGTTCAAACAGCACGGGTTGCAAGGACTCCGAGGATCCGAATTCCGGTCCCGCGGCCGTTTCCCACCGTTACTGGTACGTTCTGCCGAGGTGCTTCAGCCAGCCGTCTGCGTGAGACCCGCGCGGGTCGTGATGGGTCCAATGCACGACGCCGCCTTTCGCACTCCACTCGTACTGGCCATAAAATGCCACGGTGTCACCGGCCTGCAATCCCCCAATTCGAGGCGCCAGATCAATATTGTGGCTAATCAGCAACGTCTGACCGCTGCCCAGGCGCAGGATAAATCGTTGATGCCGTGAACCCTCCAGATCGTCAGGCAACGTCCGGGTCACGACACCTTCCCCCAGGACCTGAACTCCGCTGCGCTGATTCTGGAAGGCGCTCTGGAGCGCCTGGTCCGTGGCCGATTCGGCTTGTGCCGGGGAAACTGGAGCGTTTTGCGCGGGGGGGACAGCCGGGGAAACCGGGCGGCCGGCGTCGCCTGCAAAGAACATACCCCACAGGACCTGAAACATCCCGGCCGCCAGCACGAGCATGCCAAGCAGAAGCGCCCGGCTCCTACGGGTCAATCGCATGGGACTTCCTTCTGGACGGGTCGCGGGGCCCTAGGGATTCGCAACAGGAGATTCGTGCTCCTCCGTCTGAGGCGCGGGGGTTTCCGGGCGTTTCAGTTCGACCGGACGGGTCATACGGGCGGGCCGGCTGGCTGGCGGGAAGTCGGTGTAGACATCGGTGATCATCCAGCGGTATTTTCCCGCCATAAAGGCGTTTGCGACCCTGGAAATGGCACGACCGCGGGTCTGCTTCGCCTTCCTGAAATTGTCCCGGATGCGCCTCCGTGCGTTCGTGCAGAAGAGATCCACCAGGTCCTGCAGGGTTTCATCGCCAGCGTATGCCTTGAGCTCAAATTCGGCCCTGGACAACGCGGCCGCCATAGCGAAGAGATCGGTTCCGATGTCGACGAACGCCTGCAAAATGAGCTGTTCCCGTTCGAGCTTCTGCCGGTATTTCGCCATGGTGTGAAACAGGGTGCGCGCGAGCTTCCTGCTGGCTCGCGCGATATAGAGCACGTGGTCCTGATTCCGGGGCGTCAGGTTCCGAACATTCAACGATACCGCTGACGGCAGCCATAGTCTCGGATACCATCGGGCGTAAAACTTCACGGCGTCCCAGAAAAGCCGGCCCCTGGGCCCTTTTCCCGTCATGAGAGGCATAATGCGGCGTACATGTGCATCCAGCGCCTCACGGGCGATAAACAGCCGCATGATTTCAGTGGTGCCCTCGATGATGCGCGAGATGCGGGCATCACGCAGCATGCGCTCGGTTGGGATGGGTTCCTCGCCGCGCATCCCCAGAGATTCGGCCGTTTCAAACCCGCGCCCGCCGCGCACCTGCAGGAAGTCATCCACGAGGCGCCACGCCGTCTCGGAACAGTAATATTTCGCCATGGCCGCCTCGAGCCGCACATCGACGCCGCCCTGATCTACCATCGCGCAGGCCAGGGTGTTCACGCTGTCCATGGCGAAAGTATCGGCCGCCATATCGGCAATCATCCGGGCCACCGGCTGGTGTTTTCCGATGGGCGCACCCCATTGGACGCGCTCATTGATCCATTTCTGGCTGAAATGCATGCAGGCTTTGCCAACGGCCACCGCAGCGGCCGGCACGGTCAGGCGGCCGGTATTCAGCGTAGTCAGAGCGATTTTCAGCCCCTGCCCCGGCTGGCCGATGATGTTCCCGGCGGGGACCTTCACGTTCGTGAATCGGAGCAGGCCGTTGGAGATGCCGCGAATTCCCATGAAACTGCAGCGGTGAACGACCTCAAAGCCGGGTTCGGACGATTCGACGATGAACGCCGTGACTTGCGGCCGTTCCCTGCCTCGGACGATCCTGGGGGCCGTCAGCGCCATCACAACCAGGATCTCGGCGCAGGGGCCATTTGTACACCAGAGTTTTTCGCCGTTGATGGTGTAATAGGTGCCGTCTTCGGACAACTCGGCGCGGGTGCGCATTTTGGCCGGGTCGGACCCGACCTGCGGCTCGGTGAGCGCGAATGCGGAAACCGCACCTTTGGCCAGGCGGGGCAGGTACTTTTTTTTCTGCTCTTCGCTCCCGAACAGCTTCAACGGTTGCGGCACGCCGATGCTCTGATGGGCCGAAAGACAGACCGCTGTTGATGTGCAGTAACTGGCAATGAACTCCATGATACGGTTGTAGTTGGTCTGAGACATGCCCAGTCCGCCGTATTCTCTTGGGATTTTCAGCCCAAATGCACCTGCATCCGCCAAGGCCAGGAGGGCCTCTTCGGGAATCTCGCCGGATCGGTCCACTTCGCAGGGATCAATGTATGCTTCCAGAACGCGGCGGATCTTGTTGATGTATTCGTCGCCTGTACGTTTATCTTCGGGACTTTGTTCAGGGAACGGATGCAGGAGATCCCATCGGAAATTGCCGTGAAAAAGCTCTTCCACGAAACTGGGATACGTCCATTCCGCCTCGCGCGATTCCTCTGCGAGGTCCATGGCCCGTTCTCTTTCCCGATCGTGACTGCTTGCCATGGCGTACCTTCTGCTTCCTCCACCGCCGCCTGCCTCTAAGTTCTTGTTCGCGGCGAAATTATGGCCTGGGCGTCAGTGTAGAGTAAGCGCTCGGCCTTGTCAAAGAACGCACCCCACATCCTCCTCAACACGTGAGCCGGGCCGCCTATTCGGGTCTGTCTAGTCGCATTCATCACAACTGACTTGTTATCAGTCAGTTATGATAGATTTCGGCCTCATGCGCACTCTTGTATCATCTCCCAGAGACCCCGCTTCCTGCCTTCGAGGCGCACACGGTTCTACCCCGTGGAAAAGAGCGGGATGTCCTCCCCGACCCCATCAGTCCATGCGCGTGCGGATTTCAGCGCGCGCGCGGACGGTATCCTCATCAGCGGGATCACCGGACGGGGCGCCGGGCCCGGCCTTCATGCGGGGCGAATGCGAATCAAGTGGACGCTGTGCGGCTGAAGTGTAATCGTGTAATAGAGGTGGCTTTGGTCATAGCGGAACTCAATCGGGGTGTCTGTCAGCAAATCGACCACTTCAAAAGAGTCAGTTCCAAGAAAGCCGATATGGGCCATGTTAACATCGATTTCGGCGGTGACGGGCTCGTCAAGCTGCTCGCGCACATCGCGGCCTTCTTCGGAACTCATCTGCCAGCGCTGGTCGCCATAGCGTGAGGTGATAAACACCTGGCCCTGCTCTCCTCGCCCATACCGTTCGAGATAGATTCGGTCGGTCCCCACCGTCTCCGCGCCGGTGACAGGCTCCCAACCCGCTTTGGAGAGTTCAAGGATGAGGGGCATATATTTCACAAAAAGCGGGCGGAGCGTGTTATACCACTCGGGATGTTCAAAAAAGGCATCGGTATCGCCGTCCTTACTGAAGAATCCGGGGAACATGCCGTAAAACAGAGCCCATTGAAAATACCGTTCCGCCATGATGAGGGAGGGTTGACGCTCAATGTTCGGGTCAACCTCCTGGTCGAGGTCGGCAAGAATGGGCTCCCGTAAAAACGAGTCGAAGTCGGTGTTGAGCAAGAGACAGATGGGTTTTTGATTTGCGAGCGCGCGGTACGAGATCAGGGTGTCATCCGTAGTGGGGTACCATCGGCCTTCCCGGCACCAGTTCACCTCCTGGCAGGCGATATCCACCAGAGGGACAGGAAATCCGAAGGCGCCGGAAGCCATAATGAGCATGCCGCTTTTGCGGAAGGGTTCAGCGAGCGCGCGAAGGTACTCGTAGGTCGAAAACATGTTCAAGATGCCAACCTTCTGGGTGTGGCTGTCGTACACAAGCGGCAATTCAGCCTGGCCGAAATGGGCGTGGTTGTAGTTGATGGTGGAGCCCCATCCGCTGAGATTATCGACGAATACACCTCCCATGCCTCCTGCTTCGACCGGTTCTTCCTCCATCGCTCCGTCACGAAGGAGGTTCTCGTCCGAACCGGCTTCTCCCAGGAACAGGTCATCGAACCAGGCCGTGGCGCCTTTGGCATCACACAGGAGTACCTTGATGGTGGCCCGAGCGATGGGCTCCGTGCTTTCGAAAGTCTGGCTGACAGGCGCAAAATCGTCCTTTTCCCGTGCAACCTGAATCCGCTCGGTGCGCGACTGGCCCTGGGAATCGAGGAGCGTCACGGAGATGACGCACTGGTCGTCCGAACGGCTCTTCAGGGGTTTGGTTTTGGTGAAGCCACGGAATTCAAGGGGGGCGGGTTCTGTCTGTTCGATCACAACCCGCTGGCCTGCGCCGGCCCGGGGCGTGCTGCGTGACGTTTCCAGGCGGATGGCCGTACTTCCGCCACGACCGCCGCCGACATCCAGGGTATAACCGCCATCAAGCGGCGGCCACGCCGGCAGCGTGGGGGCGCCCCGGCTGCCAAGCCGCTGAGCGATCGAGTCCAGCTCGTGCCGGCCCTTGTTGGTGGCTCCAGCCAGCCCGGTATCGGGATTGACCGCGAAGGCCGCACCATTACACCACGGCGTATCTTTCATGGCCAGCACGGGGCGGCCGGTGATGTCGAGGATTCCGGAGCTGGCGATCTGGTCGCTGCCCATGGGCTTTTGCGATTGGACGAAGCCGACGGCGTCATCCGGCGTTCGCGGGATGTTCTCAGGCATCGGCACCCAGACGTTGGTCGGGTCGGAGTACACAAAAGACAGCAAACCCGGTTGCGCATTCAAGCCGATGTTGTCACGGACAGAATAGTAGGCAAAGAAAAAATCCTCCGGCCCTTCGATGGCATTCACGGGGGTCTTAGGCAGCCAAAGGCCCTCCACACCGGCCCGCCGCTGGTAATAGTCCGAGTAGATGCTGTAATACGAGGCGAGCGCGCCGCGGAATCCCCATCGGGCGGTGAACGGATAGATGACAAAATCAAACGTGGCCTTGCCGGGTGTCGCCGTGGCGGTGGGCGCCAGACCAAAGTCGAACGCCACATAAAACAACCCGGTACGTGCGTCGAAGCCGATGCGGTAGTGCCGGGGCTCGTGCATGGGCACGGCGATAGCTACGCCGCGGTTGCGCGGCGATGCCACGGGATCGTCTTTGTATATCGCACCGAGCGGAAACTTGGACATGGCGCCCGTGGCGCCCGCGACGGTATTGTTGGCATTCATGTAAATGGTCGCCGTCGCTGGAATGCTGGTTCGCGGGTCATCGCACCAGAACCATCCGGAATCATCAACCGGGAGCCCGAAATAGACGGTGACCGCGCGCTCCTCGCTGCGCAAGGCTTCTACAACGCCGCTCACCTGGATGCGATCGTCGCGTGGCGTCATGGATGCCGTGATTCGGAGATTCAGGGGTTCGATGTCCCCTTTGATGACCAGGGTGCTGTCCTGTTGGGTGAAATTCCAGTTCCAGGGCGCAAGGAAATCGGATTTGGCCGCCGTGTCCCGTGCAAAGAAGCCCGGACCGTTCAGCCCGACCTTTTCCTGGTTGACCCAGAGACCGCATACCCGGGCACGCTTGCGCTCGAGGGCCATCTGCAGGCCGTTCCGGGTCTGCATGTAAGGGATCCACACCTTTTCGACGGGGGCGCGAACCGGCTGGGGGCGGACCGGAACGCCCTCGAACATGTAGGTTTCACCACGAAGTTCGAGCAGGTTCACATCGTCGAAGTAGACCGTGCCCACATGGCTGCGGAAGAGAAGATACACGTAGACGGAACGGATCGGCTTCTTCGGCACGACAATAAAATGCCGCTCCTCCCAGTCGTGTGTGCCGGTGCTGAAATTGGCGGTCTGGGCCCACCAGGTTGTGCCGTCCTGGAAAATGAAGTCCAGATAGATGGAATAGCCGCTGTCGGGACTGCCGCTGACCTCTTGCGCGCGGCTCCAGGCGGTGGCCACCACGGGAAAGGGTTGCTCCTGGTTGAGTTCGATACGCTGCCCGGCGCCACATTCGGTGGTGTCGTCGGCAATCGAGCACTGGATCGCGCGGCTGCTGTTGCGGCCGGCGCCCGGGACAATGACATAACCGTCTCCCCAGAAATCCCATTCTGGAAGCTGTACGCCCTTGCCGTCCTTCTCGGCAACTGCGTCGCCCTGGTCGAATGCCGGGTTGGCGAGTAGTTGGGCTTCGGTGGAGAGGTCGACGTCGGTCTGGCGGAAAATCTGGTCTAAAGCGCGGGCTGGAAGAGAGATAAGCGGACAGATGAAAGCGAGCGAAAGCAGTACGATGGTGCGTAAAATTTCCCCTGATCGCTGAAGACATCGTTGGCGCATATGCGATTAGTCCAATCCTGCCTTATCTCGACGCGCACCCGCCTTCCTGAGTGCGCCTTGACGCATCGGCAAAAGGCTTCTCATGCATGGCGACCTGGCCTGAGCGCCCGGGGAGACACCCGCTCTGGCGGAAGAGAGAAGGAAGGCCCGGTACTTCGAAGGCTTACCCGTTCCGGCCGTCCGACCCCCGCGCAGCCAGCGCAGTCTGCACGAACGCAAAGTCAGTCTATATGAAGCCCGTACCCTGGAGCAAGCGCCGCTCCGCATACCGCGGACGCAGAGACTTCGCCCTTGCTTATATCCCTTCTGAATCGGTTTCGTTCCAATTGAGAGGGTATGCCCGAAAACTCGTTATGTCTGTTGCACGAGAGCAGAATGAAGGCCCCCTCGCGGCGGACTCGTGCCAGGCGGCTTTTCCGGCAATAGAAGCGATTGTTCCACCCTCTTGTACGTTTCTCTCGCAGCCCGTACAATGGTCTCTGGTTGCGGATATCCAAAAGACGAGAAAGATGTTACGGAAACCCCGGGAGCAGGGCGTCAATCCGTGGACCATACAGCCCCTGCCCGGCCCGGGCAAGCAATGGAAAAGAAGGAATGCAGCAGAGTAACGCCTCAACGATGCCGCCTTCCTCAGGAGACCGGCGCGGGCAGGCTTTGCGGCCTGCGAGCCACCCGGGCTTGGGCCGGTCTGTTTCGCGGGGCCTCGCGGGCACGATGCCGCCAGAATTCACCGTAAACGCTTCTCCGACGGGCAGCACGCTGTTCGGCCTGTTCCTGCCGGTCACACCGCCGCTACCGCGAATAGAGAGGACGGCGCCATGAACCCTGCCGATGACGCAATGGCCACAGCGGCACCGCGGCCGGAAGACGTCCGGTGGCATCCAGCGATGTTTCAACCATTGCACACCAGCCCCCTGCGGGTCTTGTTCGCGGACGATGAGGAGCCGCTGGTGGTTTCGTCGCTGGAGCTGTTCAAACGGGAGGGCTGGGAAGGCGAGGGCGTCACGAGCGGCGCCGCTGTCCTCGAACATCTTGAGCGCGATGCCTTTGACGTTGTGGTCCTGGATTACACATTAGCGGGCAGCGAAGGAGAGCAATTGCACCAGCGGCTCGCAGACCGGCATCCGTCCCTGCCGGTCATCATCATCACAGGATGCCCCTCGATAGAATCCGCGATTGCCAGCATGCAGCGGAAGGCGTTTGATTACCTTACCAAACCGCTGGACATGGAATACCTGCTCAAACGGGCGCGGGAAGCGGCGGAACAATACCGGCTGCGGCATGCGCTTCAGCATGGCAAACAGCGGTATCAATCGTTGATTGACGACGTGTTGGAGGTTTCTCAGGTTGCGCTCCTGCTCGTTGACGCAGAACACCGCATAGCCTGGATAAACCGCGCGATGGAGCGTTTTTTCGGTCTCCAGCGGCAACGGGTTCTGGGCCGGGACGTTCGCGCGTTTATCGTGGACGAGCTCGCCCCGCACCTTGCGCACCCTGCGGAATTCCAACGCATGATGGTCGCCGCCTACGACAACAACGCGTATCCGGAGCATTTTGAGTGCCGCGTGCTCGAGTCGGGCGACCGTAAAGGCCGGTGGCTGGAACACTGGAGCCAGCCGATTGTGTCCGGGCTGTATGCCGGGGGAAGAATCGAACAGTATGTCGACATCACGACCCGCAAACGCGCGGAAGAAGATCTCCTGGCCAACAGGGAACACCAGGACACGGCACCCGACGGCAGCCCCGACTGGGAGATCTGGCTCGGAGTCGCGGGAGAACTGCTCTACACCTCGCCGTCATGCCAACGTTTCACGGGGTATGAGGTGCAGGAATTCATGGACGATCCTTCACTCCTCACTCGGATCATTCATCCGGACGACCGTCCTGCGCTGGCGCAGCATTACCGGGAAGACATCGTCTCTCCGGAGTGTGCCCGCTTTGATTTCCGCATCATCACGAAGGACGGCCGCAAACGCTGGCTCCATCATGTCTGCCAGCCCGCATACGGAACGGATGGCCAGCCTCTGGGCCGGCATGCCTGGTTCCAGGACATCACCGTACGGCACGCACTGGAAGAGCAGTTGAGGAAGCGGGAGGCCATCCTTGAAGGCATCGGATTTACGGCCGGACAGCTGCTTCGCGACGAGAGCTGGGAACGTTCCATCAGTAAGGTGCTGGAGCGGTTGGGAGCGGCCGCCCATGTGAGCCGCATTACCATCTTCAAGAACCACCAGCTCGAGAGCGGCGAGTTCCTCATGCGGCCGCACGCTTCATGGGTCGATCCCGGCGTGAGCGGAACGCTCGAGACGCCGTTGCCGGAAGGACTCCCCTACCGCGCTGCGGGCCTGGCGCGCTGGGAAACCGTTTTGTCCCACGGCGAATGCCTTTCGGGGATTACGCGCCAGTTTCCCCCGCAGGAACGGCAATTTCTTATGGAGCAGGACATCGCGTCGATTCTGCTGGTGCCGCTGTTTGCCGGGCGGCAGTGGTGGGGGTTTATCGGGTTTGAGGAAAGCGTCCGGGAACGCGTCTGGACCCGCACGGAAATAGCTGCCCTGCGCGCCGCGGCGGACAGCATCAGCGCGGCGATCCAGCGGGAGCTGACCGAGAGCGCCCTGCGCAGCAAGGAGGCGTTTCTCCGGGGCATTCAGGAAGTCATGCTGGATGCCGTCGAGGTGATCGACAGCGAAGGGACGATCGTCTGGCGGAATACGCTTGCGGGCGAAATCTATGGAAACAGCGTGGGCAGCAAGTGCTATGAGAACCTGAACCGCACGGTTCGCTGCCCGGATTGCGCCCACACGGCCATCCAATACGACGGCGTCCCCCGGGATTACGAATGCGAAGTTGTTGACACGCGAGGCCGGAAACGCATCATGTGGGTCCGCGCCACGCCCTTCCACGGCTCGAAGGGGGGCATATCGGCCATTGTGGAAACGAGCCGTGACATCACGGAACGCAAACGCATGGAGGGCGCCCTCCTGGAGAGTCAGCGCCGCCTCGAGCTGGCCCTCGAGGGGAGCGGCCTGGGTTTGTGGGACTGGGACGTGAAACGAGGACGGGTCTACCGGGATCAAGGGTGGAACACGCTGCTGGGATATTCCGCCGAAACCGTGGAGGAGCACAGTTTCGAGCCTTATTGGCCCGCGCATCCGGAAGACATCGCGCAGGCCGCAGAGGCATGGGACAGCCACCTTCAGGGGCATACGGCGTTTTGTGAAGCCCGGGTCCGCATGAAACGTGAAACAGGGGCATGGCGATGGATGCTCGTCCGGGGCCAGGTGGTCGAACGGGACGAGGATGGCACGCCGGTCCGGGCCACAGGCACGATTCGGGATATTACCGAGGCCGTGCTCGCCGAACGGGAGCAGAAGCGACTGTCGGAACGCATGCGCCAGGCCCACAAGCTGGAGAGCCTGGGAATTCTGGCTGGCGGCGTGGCTCATGATTTTAACAATCTGCTGATGGGGATCATGGGCAACGCACATCTGGCCCTCACCAGCCTGCCCCAGAGTTCCCCGGTGCGGCAGCATCTGACCGAGATCGAGCATATCGGGCGGCGGGCCGCCCAGCTGGCGAACCAGATGCTCGCGTTTTCCGGCCAGAGCCGGTTTGCGATGCGGCCGTTGAGTTTGTCGGAGATGATTCGCGATATGGCGCCTCTGTTGACGGCGTGCGTTCCGCGGCGCATCCACCTTCGGTACGAGCTGCGCGACGATCTGCCGGTGGTACTGGCCGACGACCGCCAGCTCCGCCAGATGATCATTGCGCTTCTGGACAATGCCCGGGAAGCTATCGGGAACCGTGCCGGCGAAATCCGTATCCGCACAACTTCCATCAGGGCCGATTCACGCTATCTCGCCAACACCTACGTGGATGACGCGCTGGCCCCCGGCGAATACCTGGTTCTGGAGCTATCAGACGACGGGCCGGGGATCCCCGCTGAAATTGTTCCCAAGATCTTCGATCCATTCTTCACCACCAAATTGACGGGGCGCGGGCTCGGACTTGCGGCGGTGCTTGGTATCATCCGCGGCCATAACGGCGCGATTCGCGTAGACAGCCAGGCGGGCACCGGCTCGAAGTTTGTGGTTTTGCTGCCCAGCACCCAGGTGAAACCGGCGGAAGAGCGAGCCGCGGCGCCCGCACCGGCCGTGGAGTGGCGCGGCCAAGGCCTGGCGTTGCTCGTCGACGATGAAGATGCCGTCTTGCGCGTGGGCGAAGGCATGCTGAAACGCCTGGGTTTCGAGGTCTTGAAAGCCTATGACGGCGTAGAGGCGCTGGAAATCTACGATCGGCATTCTGAGGCTATCGTGTGCGTCATTCTTGACCTCACCATGCCGCGCATGGGAGGTGAAGAGGCCTTTTTGCAGCTGCGCTCCCGAAAACCCGATCTCCCCATCATCCTGTCCAGCGGTTACAGCGAAATGGACGTGGTGGGCCGGTTTACGGGCAAGAGGCTCACGGCATTCATCCACAAACCCTACACGGGCGATGAACTCCGGGAAATCCTGCGCAAGACGCTGACTGAATGAGCCGCAGGATCTGCGCCACCTGGCATTCTACAGCGGAAGCGCACCGGCGCCCCCGGCCGCGCCAGTCACCAGTATGTCGCAGGGCAATCCGGTGCGCGCATGGTATTCACGGGCCAGCCTCGCCTTGAACGGCTCGATCTCCGCGTTGGCCACGAGGCTGACCGTACATCCGCCAAAACCGGCCCCGGTCATGCGGGAGCCGAAACACCCGGGAATGCTGCGGGCGATCTCCGTCATGGCGTCGAGTTCCGGACAGGTGACTTCATAATCCACCCGCAGGCTTTCATCGGAGGCGTTCATGAGGCGGCCGAGGCCGTCCAGGTCGCCCGCGCGCATGGCTCCGCAGGCGGCGCGGGTTCGCGTGTTTTCCGTAATGACGTGCCGGGCGCGCCGGTACGCGATGCCGGAGAGAGAGGCGCGCGCGGCCTCCAGATCCTCTATTGTGAAGTCGCGGAGATGGCTGCCTGTCTTTCCCAGGGTCTGGCGCATCCCTTCAACGGCTTCGCGGCACTGCGCAACGCGCTCATTGTACTTCGAAGCGGTCAGTCCGCGGGCCACGCCCGTGTTGGCGACGGCGAAGCACGCGCTGTCAAATGAGGCGGGAATAAGCTCATACTCGAAACTGCGGCAATCCAGAAATAGGACGTGGCCGGCCCTGCCCATCCGTGAGATGAACTGGTCCATGATGCCGGTACTCAGCCCCAGGAAATCATTTTCCACGCGCTGTCCCAGGCGCGGGGCTTCCGGCCCCTCCAGGGTGAACCCGCCCAGCTGTTCAAAGAGGCACAGGGCGGCCATTTCGAGGCTGGCGGAACTGCTCAGACCGCACGCGACGGGGACATCGCCGAGGATCATCATTTCGGCGCCGTAAAGCGGCCTGCCCAGCAGCGCCAGCTCGCGCGCCACGCCGACGATATAGTCGAGCCAGGGCTCGGCGGGATTGCGCTCAAAACGATCCAGCGGAGCCTCCGCCACGCGGTTGAGATTGGCGGCACAGGCCCGGATGATCGGGGCATCGAGGGGCCGGGCGACAATGACCGTATCACGTTCGATGGCCATCGGCAGCACAAAACCGTGGTTGTAATCCGTATGCTCTCCGATGATGTTGACTCGGCCGGGCGCGCGCACGCCGAGCGTTGGGAGCGTCCTGAAATGGCTTTTAAACCGGGAGACTGCTTCCTGGCGGCTGATACTCACGGT